>NZ_JBITPN010000047.1:0-20477 GCF_050467985.1 Brevibacillus sp. NRS-1366
TGTGAATGCTAATCTAATTCTTGACCACTTTGCGGTATAACGCTCGCAAAAAAATTGACCACCTGAGCACCTCTTTCCTGTATCTTGAAGTTGCTGAGACTAACAAGATATAGGAGGAAAGGAAATGCTTCAGATGGCTAATTATGAGTTTATCAGGAAACAGCACTTCGTGCTAGGAAAACCAATCCGTCAAATCTCAAGAGAGACAGGATATTCTCGGCAAGTCATACGCAAAGCATTAACAACAACAGAAATACCTGTGTACAAGCTTTCCAAACCAAAGCCGAAACCAGTAATTGAATCCGTTAAACCAATCATCTTGGAATGGCTGCGTCAAGATGAACAAGCCCCTCCAAAGCAGCGACACACTGCCAAACGCATCTTTCAAAGACTTGTAGAAGAATATGATTTTACAGGCGGTGAATCAACCATTCGCCGCTATGTTAGACAACTGCGAGTTTCTCCACCAAAGGCGTACGTTCCTCTTGAATTCCCGCCAGGGAAGTTTGCTCAATTTGACTGGGGAGAGGTTGATATTCTACTGTTCGGAAAGCAAGTTACCGTCCAAGTATTCTGTTTGCGCTGCACGTATAGCCGGAAAATCTTTGTCCAAACATTCTTTCATCAAAAGCAGGAAGCACTTTTACAAGGTCATGTAAATGCCTTCGAGTTTCTTGGAGCCGTACCTCAAACCATTGTCTATGACAATTTAAAGACCGCTGTGAAAAAGATTCTGGAGGGGAAAAATAGAGAAGAACAAGAACGTTTTATCCAATTACGAGCACACTATTTGTTTGAAAGCTACTTTTGTGAACCCGCAAAAGGGAATCAAAAAGGCCAAGTCGAGAACCTTGTTAAAATGGTCAAGCAACAGTTTTTTACGCCGATGCCTTCTGTATCCTCTTTAGATGATCTAAATCGTTGGCTATTGGAAAAATGTATATCTTATGAAAGCACCAAGGTTCCACGGTCTACAATTACGGTGGCTGATGCTTTTATGGAAGATAAGGAGCACATGCTGTCACTTCCGCCGCAGCCTTTAGAGTGCTATCGGATGGTACCAGTAAAGAGCAATACGCTCTCCTTGATTACCTTTGAGCAAAACGCGTATTCCGTACCTGTTTCTTATGCCTCGAAGGAGTTAATTTGCCGAGTTTATGCTGATGATCTTGCGATCTTTCATAATGGAGAGCTTATCGCTACCCATAAACGATGTTTTGAAAAAGGAAAAGAGATTTTTGATTATGATCATTACCTCGATCTTATGTTGATCCGACCTGGATCTGTTCTTTACGCTCGGCCCTTGCAGAAGGCCAAATTGCCAGATGTGTATCACCAGTTTCTAGATAGGTGCAAACATCGGTCTGGGGGAATGAAAGACTTTATCCGCGTTCTCTTATTGCATCGAGAGTTCGAGCCCTCCTTAGTCGAAGATACTTTACGAGAATCCTCCCAGAAAGGGATTTTCCAGTACGATGCCGTAAGGCAACTTCTTCTTCAACGAACATTACCAGAGCATCGGATTCCTTCTCTTGCTTTTGGGACTGACAGCCATGTCCCCGTTATCCGAGTAAAGTCCCCCAATCTTACTCAGTACAATGACTTATTGCAAAAAAGGAGTGTGGTCCATTGAGTACATCATTTCTACTTGAAGCCTACGCAAAACGCCTACGGTTGCCCGCAATCAAGAAATTCTATAAGGAAATGGCTCATGATGCTATGGAGCGTCAAATCCCTTATGAAGATTTTCTCTTGGCTCTTTTGGAGCAGGAGGTTTTGCAACGAGATACGAATCAAATTGCATCCCGCACCAAACAGGCAAAGTTCCCCACTATTAAAACCATGGACCAATATGACTTTTCAGTCATGCCGTCCCTAAATAAACCGAAGGTTCTCCAGCTTTCTCGTTGCGAGTATATCGAGAAGGCTGAGAATGTAATCTTTATCGGGAATTCAGGCACTGGGAAAACACATTTATCGATTTCCCTCGGGATGGAGGCTTGTCGTCACGGTTACACCGTTCAATTCTGGACAGCAGCCAAACTGTGTAATGAGCTGATGGAGGCGCAATCAGAGAGGCGTATGCTTCAATTGGAGAAACAGTGGTTAAAAGTCGATCTAGCCATTCTTGATGAGGTAGGGTTTGTTCCTTTAAGTAAAACAGGAGCCGAGCTACTATTTCAATTCTGTGCTGCCCGCTATGAAAAAGGCAGCATGATCCTTACGAGCAATTTGGACTTCGCTAACTGGACTCAAGTGTTTAAGGATGAACAAATGACGGCCGCTTTAGTGGATCGACTTACCCACCGAGCTCACATTTTTGCAATGAACGGCGATAGTTACCGATTTAAGCAAAGCCTGAAGCAATCGTGATCATGAAAAAGTTACCCACCCATCGGGTGGTAATAATTTTGCCATGGTGGTCAATTTTTTGATGAGCACGGTGGTCAACATTTTGATTGACATTTACACAAAAACACCAATCGGAGCCAATTTCATGATTTTGTTAGTCATCCAGAACATTGTTTCGGATACGCCTTCCAGTAACCGAATTATAGGGGTAGCTTTTTCGCCAATTACAGAAACACCTACGCCGAACAGAACTGAGAAGAAAACGATTGCAAGTAAATCTCCGTTAGCCATTGCTTGAACAATGTTAGTCGGAACTACATTGATAAACGTATCGGCCATACTGTGACTTGCTTTTTCTGCTGTATCTACTTGTTTTGCTATATCAGTTTTAGCTAAATAGGACATATCGATTCCTACTCCTGGCTTAAGAAGGTTCCCACCGATTAGGCCTATTGCGATAGCCAATGTAGTTATGATTTCAAAATATATAATCGTTTTCAAACCAACCTTCCCTAACTTCTTAAGATCTCCATTTCCCGCAATACCAACTACTAGGGAAGAAATCACAATAGGTATAACGATCATTTTTATTAGACGAATAAAGATATCGCCTATTGGTTTTAAGATAGCCGTAACAGTAGGGTCACCAAAGAAAGTGATACCCACGATAATGCCTAGAAGTAGTCCGAGAAATATTTGTAAAGCTAGTCCAAACTTTTTCATTTATGAATGCTCCCTCCCGTTCTTTCGGTGCAAACTGGCGTACTTCATAGTATGTACGTTTTGTCCCGCTTCCCCTCCTTATTGGCAACCAAGACTTTCAAAGATAATTATGTGTCTTAGTCTTGAAAATGTATAAAAATATATATAAAATCAAGTAATCGGCCTGATTTTTAACTAAATTATATAAAAAATTATATGATAGTCAATGTTTTTTTAAAATTAAAAGGATGTGAATTGATGAATCTGGATACCTGAAGGTTGGAGGGCTTCTGATTACTTAGTCAAGCAGTGTTGTTAGCTAGATGGTCTTTACCAAGTAAAGGCAGGAGGCAACAAAAAATCAAGAAAAGAGAAGTGATAACTTTGAATTGTATAAAAAATGTTGCTAACATGACTTCGAACGGTCATTATTCAATAGCAGTAGTACACAATGATTTAATATTTGTTTCAGGGATTTTAGCGATTAATCCTGAGACTAATGCTAAACAATTTGGTACGGTTGAAGAGGAAACCCTTATTGTCTTAAAAAATCTTAAACTCATACTTGAATCATCAGGAAGTGATATAAAGCAGGTTTTAAAGACAACGATTTATATTCCTGATATATCAATGTGGGATATTGTGAATAAGGTTTATAGCAATTTTTTTGGGGACCATATGCCAGCCAGATCAATTGTTCCCACAAAAAATCTGCACTTTGACTTTAAAATTGAAATTGAAGCAGTTGCAGCAATTAAAAAGTTGAATCATGCTGGAACGAGAACGAGCTGAAAGATAGCGGATAATTGGTAAGAAAGTCTATATAATAGGGGGACAAAAGCGGGAGCAATGTAATTCATCTCTTATTGCTTGAACGATGTAAGTTGGACCTATAGTACGACGTCACGGAGATAATGAGGGTTAGACAGAGTAAGAACGAGAGGATGGAAGGAAGGGATTTTAAGAAATTTGATTGCCTCCGTCTCCGAAAGTCACGGGACAAAATCGGCTCATCGAGAAGAATCATCGTTTTATTGACTTTAATAACCAACGTAGTTTAAAGAAACTAACAACCTTAGTCTGGTCCAATACAGACTAAGGTTGTTTTTTTGCCATAACAAAAACACCTACAAGTTGCTCACCATATCATACGGCGTTCTCGCAATTTCTTGAAGGTGTTATGGTTTGTCTCAGTTTAAAGGTTATTTCTCAAAAGGGTCGGCCTTTCGAGAATGAATTAAATCTCCTCTTTGTTGTCATCCTCATTCTTCATTCTATTCCTTATTTCATCTAGGTAGCTATATATCGTTACTTTAGATACTTGTAGTGCCTCAGCTACTTGTTCCGTAGTACCTTTGATTAAAAAGACGCCTTTTTCATCCATAAAAGATACAATCTCAAGCTTCTTGGATCTGTTCATCTTCTCAACATCATTCTCACCAATAATTTGCCGTATGAGGGTATTTGCAATTTCCTTAACGTTATCAAAAAGTTCAACTTCTTCTTTTACCGTTTCTTCTTCAACTTGACCTATATCATTTAAAAATTCTTGCAATTGCTGCATGGGCTGTAAATCAAAATTGATACAAAGTGCACCAATTGCTTTTCCTTTTCCATCACGAAGCAGTACGGTGGTAGATTTAATACTCTTTTTATCTTCTGTCTCTGTTTTATAATTTGCAACTACATCGTTGCTGAACTTTTTAGATAAGAGTACTTGGGTAAAAATATGATTAAATGATTGCCCAATTTCTCTTCCTGTTACATGATTATTTACCGTAAAAATGACGGATGACTGTGGCGTGGTTAAGTCATGCAGTACAACCTCGCAATTTTTCCCAAAGGTTTTTGCTATTGCTTCAGCAATAGGTGCGTATTTCATTATTTCATCTCGGACGTCTCGTTTCATAAAAACACCTCAGTTTGATTGTATAAATATATCTAATATCAATCATTTGTCATATATTATTTTATACAATAAGGTGGCTAGAATCTAGTTAGTATTCTTTACAATTATCAGGTTCATTAATTGATTCTTTTTTCGAGTCCTTAATTATTTGTAATGCAACATTGACTTGTGTATAAAAAATTATATAATTTACTTATGAATTCAATGAACAAAAGGTTTTTTATATATTTTTTTATAAAAACCCATCTGGGAGGAGTATATGCCGGAAATTACAGTGATTAACCAAGAGCTTGTTAAGGACCTTTTTAACATGGATGATGCAATTCAAATCGTAGAAAAAGCATTTACAGAGTTTGATCAAGAAAAAAGTAAAATGTTCCCCGCAATAAGAGAAATGGTCCCAGAACATCAGGGGATATTTGGCATTAAGTCTTCTTATTTACTTGGAGAGAATTGTATCGGGTTAAAAGCAGGTGGATTTTGGAGTGAAAATTCGAAGAAGCAAAAAATGAATCATCAATCAACAATGTTGTTGTTTAACGCTGAAACCGGTGAACCAACTTGTTTGCTTGATGCAAATCAAATAACGACTATTCGTACTGCTGCTGCCGGGGCAATTGCAGCCAAATACCTAGCAAGGAAGAATAGTAAGGTCGTTGGAATTATTGGATCCGGTACACAAGCAAGAGCACAGCTAGAAGGTATACTTCATCTATTCCCAATTAAAGAAGTTAATGTATGGAGCAGAAACAAAACGTCTGGAACTACATTTGCGCAAGAAATAATTGAAAGAGGAATTAAGGCACATTTTATAAGTTCTCCCGATGAGGTTGTCTCCACTGCGGATATAGTTATAACCACTTCTCCATCTTTTTCACCGGTTATTAAGACGTCATGGGTAAAAAAAGGAGCTCATATTAATGCTATTGGAAGCGACACAAAGGGAAAACAAGAGATTTTAATTGATACACACTTGAATAAAGTTGTTTGTGATTTTTGGGAACAAAGTTCAATAATGGGGGAACTTCAGCACGGTTTTTCTAAAGATTCCCTTTATGCAGAAATCGGTCAGATCACGAGTGGAGCAAAGCCAGGACGTCAGTATGATGGAGAAACCACATTATTCGATTCAACTGGCCTATCTGTTCAAGATGTGAAATCAGCTTCTTATATATATGAGAAAGCGAAAATGAATGGTTTGGGTTATACAATAAGCATTTAATTTAGAAAGGGGTTTTAAAGTTGAGTATTCAATTTATCTGTGCGGAATGTGGAGGAAAACATGCTCCTGAAAACCTATTGTGGCGTTGTCCCTGCGGTGGTCTTCTCAATGTTGACGAATACACCATTAGCTTCCCAATGGATGAGATTAAGAAACGTTCTGCAACAATGGGGAGATATTTAGAGGCCTTGCCCTTTCAAAATTCATCCGTTTTTGAGCAGGTAACACTAGGTGAAGGTTACACCCCTATGGTTCCTTTAGATTCTAATTCACCAAATATTATGATGAAGATGGATTACATGATGCCAACCTTATCCTTTAAAGATAGAGGAGCAGCTGTACTTATTGCTAAAGCAAAAGAACTTGGGGTAACTAATATTATCGCAGATAGTAGTGGAAATGCTGGAACATCAATTGCAGCGTATGCAAGTAGAGCGGGGATATCTTGTGATATTTATGTTCCTGCAAGCACATCACCCAAAAAACTAAAACAAATAAAAGCACATGGTGCCAATTTGCACGAGATACCAGGAAGCAGAGAAGATACCGCTGCTGCTGCTATGGAGGCAGTAGAGAAAAAGCAAGTTTTCTATGCAAGTCATGTATATAATCCATATTTTTATCAGGGAACTAAAACTTATGCATTTGAGATCTGGGAACAACTAAACGGCGAAGTTCCGGATACGATCGTTATCCCTGTCGGAAACGGTACTTTGTTATTAGGAGCATACTATGGGTTCAGAGAGTTATTAAAATGCGGAAATATTTCCAAAATTCCTCGTTTTGTTGCTGTCCAGGCAGAAGGTTGCGCACCACTTGTTCAAGCGTTCGAGCGAGGCGAGAAAGATGCTGAACCGGTTGTAAATACCGGTACTGCAGCTGAAGGGATCGCTATTGCGGCACCTGCACGGCATCGACAAATACTACAGGCAATTAGAGATACGGATGGAATCATCATTACAGCTCCGGAAGAAAAAATTGAACAAGCAAGAGAAGAACTTGCAAAAAAAGGCTTTTATGTTGAGCCTACGACAGCCGCAACATATGCAGGATTTCAGAAGTATCGTTCCCAATACAAACAGGGTAATCCAGATCATGGTGACGAAAAAATTGTCATCCCACTTTGTGGGGCAGGTATAAAAGCAAATTAGTGTAAAGATAGTAAAATAATTAGCTTTGAAAGCAACTCTTAGATGAAAGTTTTATTAAAAACTCAACTTTCGCACCTTGCAAAATCGTTATAACCCTTGCCTGTGCTAGATTCTCTGTCAAAAAATGAGCAGCCTCCCAGCTATATCAAGGGTTTATTGCCGAATTTGTGCTGCGAAAGTTGAGTTAATTTATATTAAGCAGGACTCAAAAGATTAAATCGATAATGGCTTCAAATAGAAAGACGAAGAAAACGCACATGAAAACCCCAGTAAGAAACCTTTTTATTGTGAAATCCTTGAAGTTATTATCGGAATGCAAAAGCAAAATAAAAATCACCATTGTTATTAAGACTTGGGGCCAATTATTCATATCTCCACTCTCCAAAATCCTTGTTAATCATAAGACTATGTTTACAGGAAATGGTTTCTTGGAGTGTGAAAGAAAATTACTCGCGTTTTCGGTGAAATCCAATGTAGTTTTTAAAAATCAAGGGGATTGGCAAGCCCTTTTAGGGACGATGGCCTTGACCATATTCCCTTGCGACGAACGGTCCACCCATAAGCAGTTCTGCCAGCGGGTCGTCAGCCTCGTTTTCAGGGAGACTTTCGGTGATTCCGGCGGCAAACGCTTCGGCATTATCGCGGGGCTTGTAGCCCAAGCGTGCAGCATCGGGGTTGACAAACCATGAGCGTTCATTGTCAGATACGCCGTACAAAATGGCAAATCCCACCGATTCGGCCAGAATGCAGCTGCGAAAAAGCCGGACTGCGTCGTCATAGCTGAGCCAGGTACTGAGGTGGCGAAGGTTCTGAGGGCGTTCTTCAAAGCTGCAGATGCGAATGCAAACAGACTCTACTCCGTGTTTGTCAAAGTAAAGCCGTGCCAGATTTTCGCCAAATGCTTTGCTCACGCCATACAGCGTATCGGGCCGGGGCATGACGGACGGGTCAATGGTCGTACTCCGCGGGTAAAAACCGACTGCGTGTATGCTGCTGGCAAATACAATCCGCTGAACGCAGGCCTTTCGGGCAGCCTCGAAAACATTGTATGTCCCGGCAATATTCGCCTGAAGAATACGGTCAAACGCGCTTTCGTCAGGAATTCCGCCCAAATGAATAACAGTATCAATCCCCTGCATGGCGGCTTCCAATCCGTCTGCATCCGCCAGGTCCAAGCGGATAAACTCCTCATCTGGCTGTAAGTCTTGAATCGAAATGATGTCGGTTAGCCGCAAGCGGAATTCATCCCGTAAACGGGTTCGCAAAACGGTGCCAATGCGCCCAGCTGCTCCTGTAATCAATACCCGTTTCATCCAATCTCTCCTCTAAAAGTATTTTCAAAATACAATTCTCGCATGGTCTGAGGAAAACCTTTTTCATAATGTGTATTCAGGAAAGGAGAAATTACCGTGGCAAGAACAAGATTTGAAAGTGAATCGAGTTTAGTCTACAGATGTCCCGAATGCATAGCATTGATATCGGTTTTCACACACTAAATGTCCATATCACCGTGAGGATAAAAATAAAGTGAAGGAAAGCAGATTTACAAAATAGTTAGGGAGTGGAATGATTCCAGTTAGTCTAAATACCATAGGAGGGTTATTTACATTGTTCAAAAGAGTTTAATGAACATCCACCAAGTTCTTCATCAGTCGTCCCTAAGTTAACTTTAAAAGAATTATCAAGGTTTACATATCCAGTTTTTTATTCGGCATAATCGATTCTTCTACCTATTATGTTTCCACCAATTTCAGACATACTAGGAGGGAATCATATCTAAACGAAGGAGCGAAAATATGTCAAAATGGATTTCCAGTTTTATAATTGCATTAATTTTATCTCTTGGACAGATCAACCTAGCCACAGCTTTGGAACCCGCAAGCACCTATGCTAATCAATTGTTCAAAGTTCCAATTTCGAAAAGTGGAAACCAGTGGTCTATCACGATTGGACAGGCTGAGTTGGACAACAGCTCATTAAAACCTGTTGCAGGCAAGTATGATGTGTACAGTTTAGCTCTCAAAAATACTGGAGAAGTCGTCTACAATGTTAGAGTTGAGGCATATAAAACTTTACCTGATGAACAAACTAAGTTACGGTTGTTTTCAGCACCAGTTAAAAGCGAATTCCTCACTGGTGAAGGAATAACTGTACACCAAAACTTCCCTATAGGATTGGATGCTAAGGAGCTCGAAATAAATGTTTACTGGGAGGTAAAGCAAGACCACGGAAGAAGCATTAACGGAACTAATGTTGCTCGAACTTGGAAACAAGTATTTTCTTTCAAGCCAGATAAACGGCAGCCTTGATGTGCTGCCTTTTTTAAAGATGAGCAAAATGATTATCTCTTGCTGAAAGAGTCCAGTCTCCACAAGCTCCATTGGTGTCGGAAAACGGTTAGCTTGAAGTTTTAGGAGTTGTTTGCAGCTCTTACCGGCACCTTTCTACTGAAAGCCAGCTGAGTGAAGGTAGACAGCCATAAAACGATATGCCTGAATGGGTAGAAGAAACAGTGACCCATCTCTAATTTAAGGAGACGGGTGTAGTCGTAGACACGAAACTAAAGTGTAAGACTGGTTTTTCGTTTCGGCACATCATTTCTATTAGATTAACACTAAACGGATTCGTCCAGGCAGCTAGACATATATAGAAAGTTCTTACCACCTGCTTAATTATGTTAAATGAATGGGGAAGTACTACTGGAGCAATAAAAAAAGCCGGAATAGAGATAAGCATTTGTCCTTCTGGCGGAAGGACACAGCATAAAACTAACAAATGGCAGTCATCAATTTGGTGCTGTGCCCTTCACTTGTAGCTGTTATATCACCGTCTCACTGAAACTTCCCCCAGAGCAGCTACCAGAAGGATAAAGATGTTTGTGTTCATATAAATCCACTCCCACTTTTTAAGATAACTGATTAAATTGGCAATGGAAGTAGAAAGTAATCCTGCCAATGTAATCCCTAAGTACCAGTAATCGCTGGCAAGGAGTATCCCAAAAGCTTTAACGGCGGGGAAGAGTGGAATTGCACCACTGACGGTAATTGACAATCAAGAATTATAAATATTGTACCACAGTTAAAATGCTGATTGTGTCAAATCACGTGATTTTCTTGCATGCCTTAGAAATGTAAAAATAAGGGTTATCAAATTTATCGAGCTAATGACAAAGTAAAAAGGAACGATACGATATGCTATTCCTGAAGTGACATTCCAAGTTGAAATGTAATATGGAATGTAGAAACTAACAATATTGATCAGTAAGAAATAAATCGGTTTAAAGGATTTTTTTAATAACAGCAATCAAAATAGGGGTGATTACTAACGGAATAATAAATATGAACACATATTCATAATGAATATATTCCCAAATAGTAAAACGAGAATAATCTTCCAGCTTTGCAAATAGAAGCTCCAACATTGACTCTATAAAAGATTTCAATACAAACCCCCCTGACAGGAAAAACACTACCATTATCCGGGTTTTTTGGTAACGGATTTGTAGTTGACCTAATAGTTAGGTAGGAAAGAACATGCTAAAAGAGGCGACAAGGTTGTCATGTACACCTGCGGTGAGGCCTAGGATCACAACGGCGAAATCTGGACAGTTGCTTCGAAAAAGGAATGGGAGCTGTTAAGGGTTTTTCCTCCTGCCTATATCCACTTCTACCGATCTTCCACTTTTTCCGGTTAAATACTGTACGCCCGATATACAAATAGCTGCTGCTCTTAATCTCCGTTAGGGACGGATTGGGGTCTTGCCTTTCTTTTCACAAAAGATTGTAACGATCTTTTATAACCGAGTTTTTCAAAAAAGGGTTCGTTACCTGGCTGAGCTCCAAAGAATAAGGTGGTAGACGATACCTCCCAAGCCAGTTCCACAGCAAGGGGGTTACTCAGTGAGACTCCCTCTCTTTTAGGGGTTCTCCAACGGTCTCTCAAGGCTGTATTTGCTTCGTCAAATTCTTCCTGCGAGAGTATATCTTCATGAGCACTTTCATGTCGTATCCACAATTCAGGAGGGACTTTTTTTCTTACTCTCTTGCCGTTTCTTTTCATGTGCTTCTCTTTACCCCAGATGATTTGGCCCAGATAAACTTCGTTTTTGACGATATGAGATACAGTTGATTGCTCCCATAAGTCGCCCTCAGGTGGTTTTACTCCCAAAGAGTCCAGATGTTTAACGACAGCTGCACGACCATGTCCATTAGCAATGAGTTCAAATATCTTCCTGACAATCGGTGCTTCATCAGGATTAGGAATAAGCTTGAGATTTTCGTCACGGTCATAACCGTACCGAGGTTTTCGTGTGATCGATTTGCTATCCTTGGCTGATCGTCTTCGACCACTCTGCAGCCGTTTATTAATCTGCTTTAACTCTTCACGAGCAATGATGGATTTTACCCCAAACAGTAGCTCAGCCCCTTCTGCATTACAGCAATTACTTCTGTAGGCGTGATGATGAGTGCTACTCTCCAGAGCTTTCCGTTCTTCTTTACATCTTTCCTACTTTTGCGACGAACACATCTAAGTAAGTAGGGCGGCTCATGCAATCACCTTTTTTGGAGTTAACTAAAAACTCTAGTTAGTGTAAAATTGGAAATGATAATAATATATGGGGGTTATGGATATCGGTGTTTATTAAAAGCATAATTATTAGAAATTTTAGAAGTATAGAATATGCAAATTTACAAAACCTATCCAAAACTAATTGCTTTATAGGTAAAAATAATGCGGGCAAGTCAAATCTTCTTAAAGCTATAAGGGTATTTTCTGGTGCAGTGATTTCTGGTTTTGTATATTCTCGAGAATTTTTTACGAAAGAAGATATTAGAAACGGTGAAGATATACTCATTCAGGGTATTATTTCCAACGATGAAAATGATTATCTAGTCTGTGTCGGATCAAAAATTATACATTCTCAAGTCTTTACATACTCGATGCTTTTTAAAGGCGTTTCTGATATGGAATCGTACGATTTTAAAAAAGAATGGCATGAATATGGAGATTTCGTTGGCGATTTGATACTTTCTTATGAACGTATTTCTAAAAGAAAAGGAAATATCGAGTCATATTTGCGCGATATTGCGTCACTTCCGGAAGAAGAGATAAATATTAATCCAATAGATGCTCTAAATTACATTGATGAAAATTTTGAGCTATCTAATATTACGAAAATGAATATTAAACGTACTTTATTTACAACAAATAAAATATTGGAGGAGTTAAAAACTCGTATAAATAATTTCATAGAAAATGCAAAAAAGGACATTGAAAGTGAATCCCAAAAAATTGAAAAAATAAAAGACAGTATAAAAGCTTTTTGGGAAAAATGGTACTATAACGGTAATCGGACTCGCAGTAGATTACACTTTTATCACTTGAACAATAACATATCTATTCCAAAGTTATTAATAAAAACAATGAACCAGGGAGAAAAGAAAAGTGAAATAAATGAGGATGATGCAAGAAAAATTTTCGAATTGAAAAATACAAAATATGGTCAATTGGATTTTGGAAAATTTAAACAAATAGTAAAAAGTGTATTGGATATTGAAATTGATGTTTATTTAAATTCAAGTGGTGTACCTAATTTTGAACTTGATAAAAAGTGGATTAATCTTAACGGAACAGGCGTTAAGGAAGTACTTAGATTACTACTAGATATGGAAACTGAATCTTTAGACCTGGTATTAATTGAAGAACCTGAAATACACTTGCATTTTGAATTAGAGCAAAAACTTAGTAATTACTTTAATTCAACATCCGCACAAATATTCCTTACTACTCATTCTACTGCTTTTGTGGAAAATGCATGGGACCAGTCGATTTACTTAGTTATTAAAAATATTGCCCCTGCTCAGGAAACATTTGAGACAAAAGTTAATTATATTTCTGGGAACCTAATAGTTAATGCAGCGAAGGAAGTTGGGATTAATGTAAATGCACTATTAATCAAAAGAAGTATCATTTTTGTAGAGGGTAAATCAGACGAACTAATAATCAGGCATTATATTAGAAAATATTATTCGCAATTAAATACTTATATTGGATTCGTAGATATGAATGGCGAATCAAACTACAGAAGGTACGCAGAAGCATCTTCTATGCAGGTATTCAAAGAGAGTGGAATGCAAACTTATTTTATATTGGACTCAGATAATATGACTCAAGAAACTAAAAAACAGAGGATAGCAGACCACCCTGAAGGAAGTACCTTGGATTTTTGGAATGGCCATTGTATCGAAAACTTGTTCATATATCCAACGATCCTTCAAAAATATATTAAATCTAAAACAGGCAATTCGGAGATTACGATTGAAGAGGTAAACCATAAGATAAACAGTACTTTAGAATGCATAAAAGTACTAGCATTAAAAAAATATGTGGGCGAAAAGTATCTAAGACCTATCGCACCTAATCGATCGAAGAAGAATGAAATATTTATTTCATTCGATGAGGTAAAGAGTTGGTATGATGCAAAAAAAGACAGCATGCAATCAAAATTAAATAACCTAATCAGTTTCGAACAATTAGTCTCTGAGTTTGAAGAAAAATGGGACACTTGTAAAGGGGAACTGATTCCTGGCGATAAATTTATGGATGTATTTTGCAAGGAATTTGGCGAATTTAGTTATCATAAGGATGAACAAAATATCAACCATTTAACAAAGGATTTAGATCATGATGAGTGGCCGTCTGAAATAAGAAATTTTGTAACGAGAATAAAAGAAGGTATTGATTCGAAGAAGCTAGTGTTACAGGATGTATATTAATGGAGCGCATTTGCACTCCTTTTTTCGTTAAGCAGGTGCAGGTAACACCCTAAGTTTTAACCATCTTATACATAATGAGCACATCCGCGTACATACATTCTACTAAGAAAACGATCAAATCGTTGTCAGGCTGCCGACTTTATCGACAGCCTGACCCTTATGAAAAAAGGGTTTTTCCATCCGAACTTGTATCAATCTCTACCGATTATCCACTTTCTCCGGATACATATCATGATTCATCAAACGATAACTCGCCATCTCTTCATACTTCGTTCCCGGTCTGCCGTAGTTGCAGTACGGATCAATCGAGATGCCGCCGCGCGGGGTGAATTTGCCCCATACTTCGATGTATTTCGGGTCCATGAGCTTGATCAGGTCATTCATGATGACGTTGACGCAATCCTCGTGGAAGTCGCCATGGTTGCGGAAGCTAAACAAATAGAGCTTGAGAGACTTGCTTTCGACCATCTTGATGTCAGGAATGTAGCTGATGTAGATGGTCGCAAAGTCAGGCTGTCCGGTAATCGGGCACAGGCTGGTGAATTCCGGGCAATTGAATTTCACGAAGTAATCCCGGTACGGATGTTTGTTGTCAAAGGACTCCAGCACACTAGGGTCGTACGAGTAATTGTAGGTGGTTCCCTGGTTGCCCAAGAGAGTAAGTGAAGACAAATCGCGTTCTTGTTGGTTCGACATATCCCAATATACCTCGTTTCTAAATTATTTTCGCAACGGTTACACACCACGCTTATTTCCCCAGACAAGTGCGTGCAGCTGTGGGAGCACCTTGACGTCATTCATGTCAGGCGCTTCCATCGCTCGGTCAATCAACCATTCAAAGCTATCCAGCAGCTTATCCCGCAGTCCAGTCGTATCCGCACAGGTGAGGTCGTCGTTACCAGGCTGCAGATAAAAGGGAACAGCAGGATAGCGCTGGTGAATGCTGCGTGCGTACTCGAAATCTTCCTGGTTAAAGACGACTACTTTTAGGCTGATCCCTTGATGATGATTCGCAACCAGTGCATTTACGATTTGATCGAGCACGTCGAAATCGGTTTTCATTCCAGAGCTTGGCGGTTTGGGCGAAATGGTGACGTCGTCAATGTCATAGAGCCATTCCTGCCACTTGCTGCCTTGCGTTTCTACCGCAGTACGGATGCCCTTTTCTTTTAGCAGCTGGACGAGTCCGCCAATGCTGGTGAGAAGAGCAGGATTGCCTCCAGAGATCGTTACATGGGAAAAACGATTCTGTCCCAGACGAATAAGCTCCTGATAAATCGCTTCCGGTGTCATTTGCTTGATTTCACCCTGGGCGGAGCCATCCCACGTAAAAGCGGAATCGCACCAGCTGCAGCGGTAGTCGCAGCCTGCGGTACGCACAAACATCGTTTTTTGTCCGATGACCATGCCTTCTCCCTGAATCGTGGGGCCAAAGATTTCCAATACAGGAATGGTACTCATGCTTGCATCCACTCCCGTCTGGCTTCAGCGTAGCTCGTTGGGGTTTCAAACAAGCGGACGAATTCCACGCGAGTACCATCGTAACGAGTGCGGTACGTATCGGATTGCAATTGGCTTTCCATTTGTTCAAAAATCCAAACGACCATATTTTCAGCTGTTGTATTCATCGGGGGGAGCATTTCATTTAAATAGCGGTGATCCAGGTAGACCTCGATATGCTCTTTCCAAATCTGCTTGATGTCGCCAAAGTCAATGACGAGTCCGATCTCGTCTGGAAAACCGCTGATGCCAAACACGACCTTGTACGTATGGCCGTGCAGGTTCTTGCATTTCCCCTCGTACGCGTGCAGATGGTGGGCGGCATCAAAGGTAAACTCTTTACTGACGAGTACACGCTTGTTATGGTAGCGAAGCTGTGATTTTTGAATATGAGTGCCCAAGGCTTGGATGCGGTCGACAATGCGAAAGTCAAAGTTTGCACTCATTAGGCATGTTCTCCTGCTGGATTACTTTCGGAAAGATAGGTGTCCAGTCCGGCTTTTCGCAGTTGGCAGGCGGGACATTCCCCGCAACCGTCTCCTTTGATGCCGTTGTAGCAGGTGAGGGTATTTTCGCGGATATAGGTGAAGGCACCCAGATCGTCCGCCAGCTTCCACGTCTGTGCTTTGGTCAGCCACATCAATGGCGTGTGAATAACAAACGGATAGTCCATCGACAGGTTCAACGTCACGTTGAGTGATTTAATAAATGAATCGCGACAATCTGGATAGCCACTAAAGTCCGTTTCACATACGCCTGTGACCAAATGACGCGCTCCTCGCTGCTTGGCAAATACGCCAGCAAACGAAAGAAACAAAAGATTGCGTCCGTCGACGAACGTAGAGGGCAGCTGGCCTTCCTCTTGGGTGATGTCAATATCTGTACGGGTGAGGGCATTGGGAGCCAGTTGATTCAACAGGCTCATATCCAATACGGTGTTGGCTACGCCTAGTTCCCGGGAAATTTGCTGGGCGCATTCGATCTCCAGCTTGTGGCGTTGGCCGTAATCAAACGTGAGGGTTTCAACTTCGCCGAATTGCTGCTTGGCCCAGAACAGGCAGGTCGTGCTGTCCTGTCCTCCGCTAAAAACAACGACGGCTTTTTCATTTTTCATGCTCTCCATCTCCTTCATTCTTTTAATGGAAGAAAGAGAGTTCTTGAACCTTCCTGCAAAAAAACAAAACAATACCAAGGGTGAGGTATTGTTATCCACCTTAGTTTTTTATAGAGGGAGTTCGCGAACCTCTCCCATGCACAAGCATGGATTTCGTATTCGGTTAGGCATTCATATCGATGCCTGGCGTTATTATACTACAAATGAAGCGGGGTGGGGACGGGAGATGTTTCATTTCTTCATTTTGGAAAAAACAAATTGACGGGAGCAGGAAGTGACTGCTAGTATTTTTTAGTAACACCATTGGAGAAATTCAATCAGAAAATTCGCCATTGTTCGGAAGTTGATCTGGGTAAGATCATTTTTTTTCTTCATATTTCAGACTTTTATACCATCAGTGGAGTAATCGTATGACAAGAATAGAAACCCCAATATTGATTAGAGTTGGTGAGCAGATTGAGACACAGCTTATTAGTAGAAGAATATCGTGGCAGCGTACTGGAGAATGTTCATTTTGGCGTCGTATGCGGCGTCGATGAGCACGGACAGGTCATCTATTCTGCCGGAGACGACATGCACGTCACTTATTTGCGTTCCGCAGCCAAACCGTTTCAGGCTATTCCTGTAGCCAAGCAAAAAATCGATGAAAAGTTCGGGTTGACGAGTAGGGAAGCAGCTTTATTTACTGCTTCTCATCGGGGCGAAGCCTACCATCTGGAAGGCTTGGAAGCGATCCTACAAAAAACAGGGATAGCCGAAGATGAGCTGCTTACTTGTCCGACTTATCCGCTAAACGATGAGCCGAGATCTGCCTGTTTAGCCCAAGGTGTGGCAAAGCGCAGACTATTCCACAATTGCGCAGGAAAACATCTTGGCACTCTCGCCTTATCAAAAGAGCTCGGGTACTCGACGCACGATTATTATGAGCATACTCATCCAGCCCAGCAGGCAGCTTTGGACACCTTTGCTTATTTGGCACAGTTTCCAAAAGAGCAGATTCAGCTTGGCGTCGATGGCTGCGGATTTCCTGTCTTTGCGTTGCCACTCAGGCATATCGCAATCGCTTATTTGAAGCTGGCTTGCCCGGATCTGATTGAAGATACGAAAACCCGAGAGGCAGTAGTGAAAATCACTGGATGGATGACGGAGAATCCGGACATAATCGCAAGTCACAACTTCATCTGCACCGCACTCTTGACTGATTCGAATATCATTGCCAAAGGTGGCGCGATGGGCGTATACGGCTTTGCGCTGAAAAAGGAAAGAATCAGCTTTTCGCTCAAGGTATTGGATGGCTCCGAACTGGTGTGGCCGCTTGTGATTGCTTCCATATTGGAGCAAATCAATTACGGGAACAAGGAAACCATCGATAGACTGCATGCGCTGGTACCGAGAGAAATCAAAAATGACAACCAACTGATTGTTGGCGAAAAGCGGGCCGTTTTTACATTGGAGAAAAAATAAGACTGACTGGTTGTTTCTGACAGGGAAAGCGTTTACCAGTCCATAGATACATAGGACGGAGGGGAAATGATGATTGTAGAAGTGATTGCCACTTCGGTGGAGGATGCGAAAAGGGCCGAGCGAGGGGGAGCAGACCGACTGGAGTTGATCTCAGGAATTTTAGAAGGGGGACTGACCCCGAGCTGGGGCTTGATTGAAGCGGTAGTGAAGTCGGTCCGCATTCCCGTAAATGTCATGGTGCGGCCACACAGTCAGTCATTTTGCTACACAGAGGATGATTTACTTGTCATGCGCGAAGATGTCCGGGTAATCCGTGAGTTGGGCGCTGCGGGGATTGTCGTCGGCATGCTGACGCAAGAAAAAGACATCGACCTAAAAGGGCTGGAGCTCGTTCTTAGCGAAGTCGATGAGTTGGATGTGACCTTTCACCGGGCATTTGACGAAGTGAATAATCAGATGGAGGCTGCAAGGACCCTACTTCATTATCCACAAATACGCCGTATCCTGACGTCTGGAGGCCAAAAGAGTGCGACTCAGGGGATGGAGCGCATTACGCAGTTGAGGCAGCTGACTGATAAGACGCAACTGAATATTTTGGCGGGAAGTGGCTTGTCGCTTGCGAATATCATCGATTTTCTCCTAAAAACCGGAGTGAGAGAAATTCACTTTGGAACGGGTGTGCGTGAGGATGGACATGCGCTGCGGTATGTAGATCAAGAAAAAGTGGTTACATTGAAGGGAATATGCGAACGGTTTTCGAAAATTGTATGATGTGGAAAAGACTGTAGAAATCGTACAAGCTTTCGGAAAGGGTGGCACCAGTGGACATGGAAAAAAGGTTGGCAGAAATTATTGCAGAAGCCGAGGGGACTTGGGGAGTCGTTGTCGAGGAACTGGGGCAGGAGAGCTGTAAAGGACTGTATTTTGAACATTTGCCTGATGAGGTTTTTATTGCTGAAAGTGTCATCAAGGTACCGATCATGGCAGCTGTTTATGCAGCTGCAGAACGAGGAGAGTTTTCTGTGGAGAATCGCCTCGCTCTTCGCCGGGAGGATCTCGTCGGAGGGTCGGGGCTATTGTACACGCTTTCGCCCGGTTTGAAGTTAACTATCCGTGATCTGGTTACCCTGATGATTATCCAAAGCGATAATACAGCGACGAATATGTTGATTAATCTGGTCGGCAAAGCAAGTATTGAACAAACGATGCGTGATTTGGGAATGCTGAAAAGCCGTTATTCCCGCAAGCTGATGATCTACCCGCTCGATGTGACTGAAAATAATACAATTACTGCAGGCGACGTAGCCAGAATGTTGGGAAAAATCGCTTCGGGTACTTTTTTGTCCCGGCGCGCCTCAGAAGAAATGATCGCTATTATGAACAAGCAACAAGTGCGCAATGGTCTGCCATCGCTTCTCCCGGAGCAAGGGGGAGCAAAGATTCCTGACTGGGAGCTGCCTTGCAAATCCGGTTGGGACACGGGAAGACAGCATGATGTAGGTGTGCTGTACACGGCGGGGTGTCGAATCTCCATTACAGCCTTATCCAAAGATGTGCAGTCCCAAGCAGCGCTTCGAACGCTTGGATTATTAGGTAGAGCTGTATATGACTACTCTAGTACAAAAAAGTCTTGTCCTATCTAAATACCTATCTGCAGCCCCATGCAAAAAGCCCTAACACCCGCAAATCCAATTACGAGTGATTTGCAACTTCTTTCGAGCCGATCCGCAGTACGGCATGCGTGTAGCGAGTGGCCTCGGAGTAGACATATCAGAGTTTTTAAACCAACCAAGCACTTCGCAGTAAATGTTCTCTATAATGAAAGAAGAGGTAACCCAAGTCGAACAGGGTTACCTCTTTTCTATTTGCAGATCACATGACTTCCTTCAATTGAATAGCATCAAAGGCAGTGATACTTTCGAACAGGTTAGGCGAATCGTGATGGACATGCTCCTTGAGAATGCCCATTTTCACAAAGAAGCGCAAGGATGTGTACACCGTTGAGAGTGTGATATTCGGCATTTCGTTTTTTAAGGAGTGGTAGACATCCTTTGCAGTCGAACACCGACGGGAAGTCAGCATATGGAGCAGAACGGCCCTTCTTTGGGCGGTCAGTCTTTTTCCCAGATCCTTCACCTGCTCTGTGACACTGGCAATATGTTCATCCATCACAGGTCACCCCTTCTTTAAAATAATTATTATCTGATTTTAATTATCGGATTCTAGCTGGTGATAGTCAATCTCTTTATTTTTGGTGGAAGGGAAATTGTGGTGAATGGAAAGTCAA
>NZ_JBITPN010000048.1:0-25852 GCF_050467985.1 Brevibacillus sp. NRS-1366
GCCCCAAAGAGCTTCGCTTTTTTCTCCCTTTTCCTCGACCAGCTTTAACTCCTCCCCCGTCTTCCTTATTGTTTACCAAAGAACCGTTAGGGCCCACCCTAACGGTTCTTTGTGCTTTAGCGGATATCCGAAAGATTGTATTCATAACCATGCAAACCCTTGTAATACTCAGGGTACATTGGACTTCTGCACAACTCGCAGCCGAATTGCGGTGGCTACTGTAGGATCTCCATCGTCCATTGCATCAAAGCTCCGAACAACATCCAAAGGGATTTCCTCGGTTTCACCGCATGAACAAGTCGTACAAAAACGTCCCTTACAACGAAACGGAACTCTTCTCACATGGTGGCATCCTTCGCAAACCAGCAATTTGAAACCGTTTCTGGGATCACCACAAGAACGAAACTTTTCTACTTCCTTTAAGACTAAAGAACGAATTCGTTTATCATACTTCTTAACGAATGGATCCCCGTTCTTGTTTTCATCAAAGAAAATGAACGTAAGAATGTTCGTCTCCATGTCCTCATTTTATCAGCAAATAAAGGGGATGACTCCCCTCAGATTTTATACTTTCCGATATTACGAAAAAAACGAGCCCCACAGGACTCGTCATTCATACTACTTTATAGCTTTATGGCAATTAATTTCAGTTCGGTTAATTCCTCTACGGCATACTTGATGCCCTCACGACCGAAGCCGCTATCCTTCACCCCACCGTACGGCATGTTATCCACGCGGAATGTCGGAATGTCGTTGATCATCACACCGCCCACTTCCAGTTCCTCAGCTGCGCGCATGGCTGCGTGAATATCGCTTGTATAAATACCTGCCTGAAGACCAAAACGGGAATCGTTAACCGCCTCAATCGCCTCATCTATCGTCTCAAATGGGGTTACCACAACGATTGGTCCAAAGACTTCCTGGCAAGAGCAGGATACATGTGCTCCTACATTGGTCAGAATCGTCGGCGCAAAGAGACGATCACTTACCGCTTTGCCACCTGTTACGATATGTGCGCCGGCATCTACTGCCTCTTGTACCCATTGGCCCATCCGCTCATGGTCCTTGGAAGAGATGAGGGATGACATGTCCGTTTCCTCTTGAAGTGGATCGCCCAGCACCAATTTCTCTGTCGCTGTCTTGAACTTCTCCAGGAATTCTTCGTACTTGCTTTGATGGATGTAGACGCGTTGGAGCGAGATGCACACCTGACCGCTAAAGGAAAATGCCCCCATCACACAACGGTCAATCAGCGCTTGTGTGATTTCTACATTGTGATCAATGATGACAGCGGAGTTGGAACCGAGCTCCAGGGTCACCCGCTTGAGTCCTGCCTTGTTTTTCATGGCAATACCGACAGCAGGGCTACCCGTAAACGTAATCGCTGCGATGCGACTGTCACCCACCAGCTTTTCGCCCACAACAGCGCCTTTACCAGGCAAAATATTGAGCGCCCCCGCCGGCAGTCCTGCTTCAGCGAAGATATCCGCCAATATAAGCGAGCTGAGCGGCGTCTGGCTTGCTGGCTTCAGCACGACCGTATTGCCCGCTGCAATCGCTGGCCCCACTTTGTGTGCGACCAGATTGAATGGGAAGTTAAACGGGGTGATCGCGCCAACCACGCCGATTGGCTTGCGAACCGTAAAAGCAAGACGTCCTTCGCCACCCGGAGCTGCATCGAGTGGTACTGTTTCTCCATGGATACGCTTTGCTTCCTCAGCAGCGAATTTGTAAGTTTGAATCGTCCGCGCGACCTCACCACGCCCTGTACGAACCGGCTTTGCGGCTTCCTGTGCGAGAATGACCGCCAGTTCCTCTTTGCGAGCCTCCATAATGGCTACTGCCTTTTCCAGAATCAGTGCCCGCTGGCTCGCTGGCATCTTCGCCATACCTTTGCTTGCTTGTTTTGCTGCCTGAATCGCTTCGTCTACGTCATGCTCATCCGCTTGAGCGATTTCGGCCAGCAACTCTCCGGAGAACGGGGAGTAGAGAGGGGCATATTCTTTGGCTTCTTTCCATTGTCCGTTTATATAGAGATGCTTTTTCATAAATACCTCCCAAGCGATTTACTTCGTCACGAATTGGCTTTTCAATACTTCTGTCATAATATCGAGTGCTTCGCTGAGCTGTTCGTCTGTAATGACCAAAGGAGACAGGAAACGAAGCACATTGCTGTGAACACCTGCGGAAAGCACGATAACACCGGACTCGTAGCAGCCTTTCGTCAGACCTGCTACCAGTTCCTTTGCAGGTGCTTTTGTTTCTGGATCAGCGAATTCTACTGCACACATAGCGCCAAGACCGCGAACTTCAGCAATGACAGGGAATTCTTTTTGCAGCGCGGTAAAATGCTGTTTAATCGTTTGACCGATGTATTGCGCACGCTCAGCCAAATTTTCGCGCTCCATTTTTTCAATGACAGCAAGTGCTGCTACGCAACCGAGCGGGCTTCCTCCGTACGTACCACCGATTTCACCAGGGTTGGGAGCGTCCATAATTTCCGCACGACCTGTAACCGCGGAGATAGGCAGCCCTGCTGCAATCGATTTGGACATGGTGATGATGTCTGGTTCAATTCCGAATTGCGTGGAAGCAAACATCGTGCCTGTACGGCAGAAACCTGTTTGAATCTCATCGGCAATGAACAAAATACCGTGCTTTTTGCAAATTTCATAGACGCCTTGCACGAAGGATACTGGTGGTACGATGAATCCGCCTTCACCTTGGATTGGTTCCATGATCACCGCAGCCACTTCTTCTGGGGCTACTTCGGTCAGGAGGAAATCATCGAATTGGCGAACGCAGAATTGCGCGTATTCTTCATCTGTCATAGATGCCGGTTTGTTCATCGGGTAAGGGAACTGTGCTTTATACGTAGCTGGAGCAAATGGTCCCATTTGGAATTTGTACGGCTTTACTTTGGAAGTCAAAGACATCCCGAGCAGCGTCCGTCCATGGAAACCACGACTAAAGGAGATGATGCCTGGACGTCCTGTATATTTACGCGCGATTTTCACCGCATTTTCTACTGCTTCCGCACCACTGTTGGCAAGCATCGTTTTCTTTTCAAAGCTGCCTGGTGTGATTTGCGTGAGCTTTTCAGCAAGCGCTACATACGGCTCATACATACCTACGTGAAAACATGGGTGAATATACTTGTCGAGCTGTGCTTTTAGCGCATCGACAACTTCTTGCGGGCAGTGACCCGCGTTCAGTGTACCGATCGCCCCAGCGAAATCAATATAGGTATTGCCATCCACATCTGTGACCAGAGCACCGGAAGCAGTTTCTACAAAGATCGGGGTATTGTTGCCGACTCCTTTAGGAACGTACTGTTTTCTCTTCTCAATCAGAGCGGCTCCCTTTGGGCCAGGTACACCTGCAGCTACATTCACGAATTGACGCTGTTTGGACATATCATATCTCTCCTTACTAAGGATTAGTGGTGATGGTATGAGTGATAACTTCAGCGACGTAATGTAGCAATACTCGTGCCAACCCGAAAAGCCTGCTTTTATCACGTTTTTACCACGGAGTTATCACCCGAAAATACAAAAATGAATCAAAGTCCCGACAAACCTCGATTCATTTTTGAATTAATTATTCAATTGTAAATCAAGAGGAACGCACCTGGTATTTTTGCAGCTTTCTCACGACAGATGGCTGACTAATGCCCAAAAGTTGGGCCATTTCCGCTGTTGTCCGGCAGCGCTCGGATGCATAGCGAAGCCATTTTTCTTCTACTTGCTCCAATGCTTCCTTCAACGAAATCGCAGTCAGGCCAGGGTCCAGCACCGCCTGCTCCTCACCCATGACCCTGATCTCTGGTGGCAGATGCTGCGGTGTAATGACGTCCTCGTCAGCTGTCACGACCATTCGTTCCAGAACGTTTTCCAGCTCGCGTACGTTGCCAGGCCATGTGTAATGCATCAAAGCATGTGTAGTCGCAGCATCGAGCCGCTTATCCATGCCATACCGTTCGTTGAGTGTGCGTATGACGAGCTTGATTAGCGCAGCGATGTCCTCTGGCCTGCTCCGCAAGGCCGGCACCTGAATCGGCACGACATTCAGACGAAAATATAAGTCCTGTCTGAACCTTCCTTCCTTCACCATCTTCTCCAAATCACGGTTGGTTGCGGCAATCAAGCGAAAGTCCACGTCACGGTACTGCATGCTGCCCACTCGCTGCAGCCGTTTTTCCTGGATGACCTTAAGCAGCTTCGCCTGCAAGGTCAGCGGCAGCTCCCCCAGCTCGTCCAAGAGCAATGTCCCCTGATTTGCCAGCTCGATAATGCCTGGTTTGCCGTTCTTGCCTGCACCTGTAAAAGATCCAGCTTCATAGCCGAACAGCTCTGACTCCAGCAGCCCTTCTGGGATTGATCCGCAGTTAATCTCTACAAACTGCCCTCCCGAGCGGCGGCTGTTACGGTGAATCTCCTTGGCGATCACGTTTTTCCCGACCCCGGATTCGCCCAATATCAGTACCGTGGAATCGACCACAGCCACCTTTTTGATCAGCCGGTCAATGACTTGCATCGGTTGGCTGACAGCGACAAAGCCCTCGCTGTTTTTTTCCCGCAGCTCCTCTATCTCGGTTTCGAATTGTTTTAATTGTTCAGTCAAGCTTTCATAACGATGCTTCAGCTCCAGAATCTCCGTCAGATCGTGGGAGTAGCTGATCACGGAATGCAGGGTGCCATCCTCGTTCCACAATGGATACGCCGTTACCATCAGCTTTTTCCCGCCCGGAATCTCCTGCATCGTCGTTTGTGGTGTCTTCGCCTCGATTACTTTGCGTGTCACAGAAGGAGAGAACACCTTCTCTTTTTCCAGCTGGATGACATTCCTGCCGAGCAGTTGTTCCTTTTCAAGACCATACATCTCGTAGCAGGAATCACCGACCAATCGGATGTAGCCTTCACCGTCCGTAATGATCAAGTGGTCGCGAGAGGTTTCGATAATCCCCTCCAGAACACGGCTCATCCATTTATCATGGACCTCTTCCCTGTTCATCCTTGTGCCTCCCTTCTCGCTTCGACACTGGCTGTTTATGCTGCTTTCTCTTTTCATTATAGGAGAACGGCCGGGCCGCGACAACTAATCCAAGCCGGGCTTTTTCAGACACCACGTGCTCATGCAGCGCTGCCCAGCCACATTCACGGTCTTGAGCGGTTCGGCAAGCATACCGTTTAGCGTGGCAGTAGTCCCCCGCATCATGGCTTCATTCACGAGAAAACGGGTGCTCCCGTCTGGCAGTAAATATCGTTCATTGCCTAAGGGCTTGATCCTCTCCTCGATTCCAATGGAGGAAGCGAGACGCATAAAGAGCAGTCCGCCCGGAGCTAGAACTCGCCACAGCTCTTGTATCATTTGCAAAAAATGAGCTTGGTCCTCGGCAAAATGCAAAACCGCGTTGCTCATGACAAAATCAAAGCTCTCCGAGGCAAAGCTCATTTTTTCGACCGCTTCAACACGAGCCTGCTCATTCGACCAGTCTGGCGCCAATGTCTCCCCAAGCTGCCAAACGGCTCGTATCGCATCCTCCGAGCGATCTATGGCATAAACCGTATAGCCATTGCGCAAAAAATAGATCAGATTGCGCCCGGTGCCACAGCCTGCGTCGAGAATGCGCATTTCTTTTGTAACTCGTCCTTTTAACAGCTGATCAAACAAATAAATGTCCATATTGCCAAACTGCTCAGCAAGATTCATGCTCGATCCCTCCCCTTTTTCCAGCATGCTACAGCTTTTCATGATCCTCATTTTACCATGCCTGCGCTCTTTTCTGGCTAGCAGTCCGAAGCAATCCAACATAGGAAGCTATGCTATACTAATGGCATTTAGCGTCAAACTGCTAAAGGGGGGGATCCACATGTTTGCCCTAAAAAGCCTGGACAGTCTCCTGGAGCTGTTCTTCGACGGCGTCATCATCACCGACAGAGACGGCATGATTGTAAAAGTGAACACAGCCTACCAGCGTATTGCCGGAAAAACAGCCGAAGAACTGATTGGTAAAGATATACGCAGCACGGTCGGGATTAAACTTCATTCCAACGAATCGAGCACGATCCGGGTGCTTCAGGAAAAACGGCCCGTGACGATCATGCAACGGGCAACTTCGGACACAGGGTTCAAGGAGTTCATGACTACCGGGATGCCCATGTTTAATGAGCACAACGAAATCGAGTTCGTCGTGAATTGTGTGCGGGACATGACGGAATTAAATGAACTGAAGCAGCATTTGAGCCGAGCCCAGCAGATGAATCAGAATTATCTGGAAGAGATCAAGAGTCTGAAACAGCAGCAGGAGCATGAAAGTGGTCTGGTCATTCGCAGTAAGGCCATGCTCGATGTAAAGGAAGCCGCCACGAAGGTTGCCTCTGTCGACTCTCCAGTGATGCTGCGCGGCGAATCTGGCGTGGGCAAAGAAGTGATCGCCAAATACATTCACCACAGAAGCAAACGGGCAAAAGCTGCCTTTATCAAGGTAAACTGCGGAGCTATTCCTGCTTCGTTGATGGAAAGCGAGTTTTTCGGCTACGAGACTGGGGCGTTCACTGGAGCCAACAAAGAAGGGAAGCCCGGTTTTTTTGAGTTGGCAGACAGGGGCACTCTCTTTCTCGACGAGATCGGGGATATGCCTCTCGATTTACAGGTGAAATTGCTGCGTGTTTTGGAAGAGCAAGAGTTTCGCAGGGTCGGGGGCATAAAGACCATTCGTTCCGATGTGCGTATCATTGCGGCGACGAACCAGGACTTAGAGGAAATGGTGAATCACAAAGCATTTCGCAAAGACTTGTACTACCGGCTCCAGGTTTATCCGATCCTGATCCCTCCTCTGCGTGAACGTAGGGAAGAGATTCCCTTCTTTATCGATCATTTTCTCCAACGCTACCAGGAAAAGAATGCGATCCAAATTCAAATCACCCCGGAAGCGATTCAAATCCTTTGCCACTATGATTGGCCGGGCAACATCAGGGAATTGATCAATGTCATGGAACGCATGGCAATTTCCTGTTCCAACGGTGAGATTTTGCCAGATCATTTGCCGAGGGAGCTTTTCGGCAACCTCGGGAAAATCATTCCGAAATCGTTTGCGGAAGAAGTTGAGTTGTTTGAATTCCAAGGGATGAAACGAGCCCTGGCCCTGCACAAATCGACACGAAAGGCAGCGGCAGCCTTGCAGATGAGCCAGCCTACCTTTGTGCGGAAAATGAAGCAATACGAAACAAAATACAACAACGATCCAAAAATGGATCAATAAACAAGGCAGCGATTTAAATCTGGATCGTTTTTGGGAGATGCCAATGGTAACTTCGCCTCTGTGGCGGGTTTTTCACTGTTGGCATTCTTTTTGCTTTAAGAAGCTGCCAGGAGGCGAGAATCATCGAAGGGAGGGCTGACAATGAATCGGATTCACGCTTGGGGACTTATACCTTTTATCGGGATGCTTGGTGGACTTCCGTTTGCCAACAAAGCGACCCCCTTTGTACTGGGAATGCCATTTTTACTGTTTTGGATCGTGCTGTGGGTCGTTCTGACTTCCGTCGTGATGACCATTATCAATTTCATTGATCCTGCAAATCGAAAGGAGGACATCTGATGAATATCTCCATGCTAATTACGTTTGCCTTTCTGGTTGCAGCAATCCTTTTGGCTATTCGTTCTGGGCTGGGCAAGAAAATGAGTTTGGAGCAGTGGGCTGTTGGCGGTCGTGGTTTTGGAACCGTTTTCGTATTTCTTTTGCTCGCCGGTGAATTTTTTACGACGTTCACTTTTTTAGGCGGGAGCGGGATGATCTATCAAGTCGGTTCACCTGCGTATTACGTTCTCGCATACATGACATTGGCCTATGTATTCTCCTACTATCTCTTGCCCCCCATTTGGCGGTATGCCAAAGAGCATTCTATCGTCTCGATCTCCGATTTTTTTCGCAGCAAATACCAGAGCTCGTCTCTCGGAATGCTGGTCTCTATCGTCGGGATCATCGCTTCTGTACCGGTTGTTGTCCTGCAACTAAAAGGGCTTGGAATCATCGTCTCGGAAACCTCTTACGGAATGATCTCACCGATACTCGCTGTCTGGATCGGAACCATCGCCGTGACTGTTTATGTGATGATCTCTGGTATTCATGGAGCGGTCTGGACTGCTGTAATTAAAGATATTTCGATTGTGCTGGTCGTGGTCTTCCTTGGATTGTATCTACCTTATCACTACTTCGGCGGCTTCCAACCGATGTTTGAAGCGGTACAAGCTGCCAAACCGGACCACCTGACACTTCCGGAAAAAGGGCAGAGCACAAGCTGGGTCATTTCCACGGTGCTTTTGACAGCAGTTGGCTTTTACATGCAGCCAGGTCTGTTCGCTGCGGCGCTGTCAGCCAAAAGCGAAAAAGTATTTCGCCGCAATACGATCGTGATGCCGCTCTACACCCTGCTTTTGCTCTTCGTCTTTTTTGTCGGTTATACAGCGATTCTGCATGTTCCCGGCTTGCAGGGAGCAGAAGGAGACCTGGCCCTTTTGCGTCTGTCTATCCAGACCTTTGACCCATGGTTCATTGGCGTGATCGGCGGGGTCGGGCTATTAACTGCTCTGGTGCCTACCTCTGTCATTCTGCTAACGATCGGGACATTATTTGCCACAAACATTTACAAGCCGTTGACTAAAACGACCAATGAAACACATGTCGCCAAGGTGGCGAAAGTAACCGTCCCGGTCATAGCGCTCATTGCACTCTATTTTGTCATCAACGGCGGAAATGCGCTGTACGCTTTATTATTGATGTCCTTTAGCCTGATCACACAGTTGTTCCCCGCGCTTTTGCTCAGTTTGTTACCAAAAAACCGGTTCAACAAATACGGAGCAGCTTGGGGGATTCTCGTCGGGGTGACCACCGTTGCTTATTTGACGGTTACCAAGACTACTCTCGCTACGCTGTTCCCTGAGCTGCCTCAGGTCGTAAAAGATTTTAATACGGGCTTTATCGCACTAATCGTGAACGTGGTAGTTGCACTCCTGGTGACGATGGCGACAAAGAAAAGCCTGGTTCAAAAAGAAACGGTTACAACCCAACATAGCTAGACTATACAAGGAAAGTTGGAGGTTATCATCATGTCGTTTCCACATCTTTACATCAGCGGTACCGCGTTTGAACGAGGAAAACAATTAGGTCAGCTCGCCAAACAACAGATTATTCACAACATCGAAACGTACAAAATTCTGTTTTGGGAGATGGCAAAAGTAAACTGGGAAGCAGCCCGTGCCCATTCTGTCCAATACATCTCCTGGATCGAGCAATACGATTCCGAAATTATGGAGGAAATCAAAGGTATCAGCCAAGGAGCCGAGCTAGATCTGCTCGATCTGATCGTGCTCAATGCCCGCAGCGAAATCATCACGAATCTGGCAGGCAAAGATGTGCCGACAGATGGATGTACCAGTATGGCAGCCGTACCAGAGCTCACCACTAATCAGGAGATGCTGCTCGGTCAAAACTGGGACTGGAACAACCGGATCAAGCCGGGAATGATTGTATTGGAAATCAACCAAGCCCCGCGCCCCACGATCCTCATGGTGACAGAGGCAGGTATCGTCGGCAAAATCGGAATGAACAGCGCTGGGGTAGGGGTTTGTTTGAATTTCCTGGGAACATCAGAGCGCATGATGGGCGTACCGATTCACGTCGTGCTTCGCGGTATTCTCAACAGTCACACACTTCCACAGGCAGTAGGGCAGGTCGCTCGTCTCACCCGCGGCACCTCCGCCAATTACCTGATCGCCCATAAGGAAGGGGAAGTGCTAGATGTAGAAACGACCCCAACGAACTATGACGTGCTCTATCCGAGTGAAGGCTGGTTGGTTCATGCCAATCATTTTATTGGACCGCGCTCGGTTATGATTGAGGATACGGCAAGAATTATTTCACCTGACAGCCACCTGCGACAGGGGCGCGCCAGCAAGCTGCTCGGTCGTTATGGAAAAAACGTCGATGCCACGGCATTCAAACAAATTTTTTGCGACCATGGCGGCAGCCCGGACGGCATTTGCAGACACGGGGAAACAATGCCTATTGACCTCGGTCGCCCGATGATCTCCAGTACCGTCTTCTCCATCATCATGAATTTGTCTCAAGGTACATTTGAATTGGCTGGCGGTCAGCCGTGTACAGAATCGTATGAGAAATACAGTTTTACGGCGGCAAAATAGCAGGTTCACTTAACACAATGTTACATGATCCCCTTAGTAGAAGCATGTCCCCGTAATCGAAAGGGATCTCAATCATAAAGGACAGCCCCTACTCCGGCTGTCCTTCTTTCATTTACGAGAATGGCTCCCTTCCATTCGATCACGAAATCCCCAACGCCTTCAGCTTTCGGTACAAGGTCCGAATGCCTATTCCCAGCTCACTTGCCACCTCCTGCTTTCCTTTTACATCCGTACCATGCCTTTGCAGGGCAGCGCGAATGGCGTCAGCCTGCACATCCGCTATGCGTTCCCTGATGGCTGATCCACTGGAGACAGTACCCGATCGCGCAAGCAGTCGAGGCGGCAAGCTGTCTGGCGTAATCGTGGTTTCTGTCTCCATGTTCATCGCGTACTCGATGACGTTCTCCAGCTCCCTCACATTACCCGGCCACTGGTAGCCAACCAGTATCTCCATCGTTTCTGGAGCAATACCACCAAAACTGCGCCCCGTCTTTTCTCTCCCTTTTTGCAAATAAGACAATGCGAGCAGCTCGATATCTTCCTTTCGCTCAGCAAGTGCTGGAACACGAATCGGGATGACATTCAGCCTGTAGTATAGATCGGCGCGGAATGCTTTTTGCTCCACCAATTCCTCCAGATTTTGATTCGTTGCGGCGATGATGCGGACGTTGATCGGGATCGAGCGAGCACCGCCGACGCGTTCGATCACCATTTCCTGCAATACACGGAGCAGCTTTGCTTGCAGAGAAAGGGGCATATCTCCGATTTCATCCAAGAACAGCGTGCCATTGTCAGCCATTTCAAAACGCCCCGGCTTGCCCCCCTTTTTTGCACCCGTAAAAGCCCCTTCTTCATAGCCAAACAATTCACTTTCGAACAAATTCTCTGGAATACTCGCACAGTTAATCGCAACAAAAGGGTAGTAGGCGCGTGTACTCGCCTCGTGGATTGCTTTCGCCAGATGCCCTTTGCCTGTCCCTGTTTCTCCTGTTATCAGCACGGTGGAGCTGCTGTTCTTGATTTTTTCCGTCTTTTCTTTCAGCTGCCTGATCGCCGTACTTTTGCCTACAATCTGATCCAGACTCCCACCTCTTGGGGTCAATGGACGAACGGATACCTCGTTTAGCAAAGAGGCTGCCGCCCTTTGTCTTTTTATGTGCAGCACACCCCCGATGAACTGGTTGTTCACAATGATCGGAGTTGCTTCCACCGGGGCATTCAGTTTATCAATCAGACAGTTCGCCACTGGCAATGAGTGGGTAGTCATTCCTGACAACGACGGTATAAACATCTGGGAAATATCGGCTGGGCACAGGTCATTTTGTGCCAGGATCGTACGCGCACTCTCGTTGGAGTGTACAACATGACCGGTTCGATCAAAGGTGAGGTACGCATCAGAGACCGTATCGAGCACACCCTCTAGCAGTTGACCGTATTGCTGATGGGGCTCGTACTGCCTCGCCGAGTGAGTTTGAACGATCGTCGTAATCATTCCGCTCACTTTTGTCAAAATTTGCTGATATTTTTCCGTATGCTTCGAGAGCCGATTCTGTCCTTCTTTTGTAAAAGACGTAAGCGAGACTACGCCGATTGCATGATTCGCTACCTTTATAGAAGAAAGCAGCTCCACTTTGGCAGGGCAGCTTTCCAGAAATCGGCATCCGATGCACATTTCCATGGAGCCTGGCTTATCTACTAGGAACTCCCCTCGTGACAGGACGAACTCGATGGAAGGAACATGGACATTTTCCCCCTTCTGTTTCAAATAGCGCTCGGTGCTCACAACCAATAGGCCACGCTCGTTGATCACGGCTGCATCCACGTTCAATATTTCCGAGATACCCGTAATGACTTTTTCGATAGCCGGCTTGTACAGTTCCAGCGAGACCATGGAGATCCATCCTTTCCGCATCTTGTTATTTAAGTTTATTAAATATTGCGACTTCTGACAAATCGTTTGCCAATGATGTCAATTTACATAGAATACGGCTATACTTCCTTGCCAAAATTGACATGCACTTTGACAGCAATGGCAATGATTGCGTGTTTTCCTCTCAAAGAAATAACCTTCAATAGCAATCATGTCGTTGCTCGATTAATAAAACAACAGGTTCGCTACCAACCTTTCCTTATTTGGCACAGTGCTTGCATTACTGAAAAGGTATAGCACCAAAATTACGAAAAGATTCATTTCACGAAGGGAATGATCCTGCTTGTTGAGCACAAACGACCTATTCAAATTAGAAGGCAAGGTAGCTTTAGTCACGGGTGGTGCTTCCGGAATCGGATTTGCGACAGCAACACGATTGGCAGAGTTTGGCGCAAACGTAATGCTGCTAGATATCAACGAAGAGCTTGGTGAAACAGCCGCTCGTCAAATACAGGCTCAAGGGGGAGCCGCACAATTTTTCAAATGTAACGTCGTGTCACAGGAAAACTGCCGCCTGGTGACGGAAGCCATCGAGGAATCCTACGGCCGCATTGATATTCTTTTTAACAACGCGGGGGTTATCCGTCGCAAAACGGTAGTAGAGCTAGAGGAGCAGGATTGGGATCTCGTGATCAATGTCTCCCTCAAAGGTGCGTACAACCTCTCCAAATTCGTCATCCCCGTCATGGCTAAATCGGGTGGTGGCAGCATTATTAATACCGGCTCTGGCTGGGGAATCAAAGGTGGCGACAAAGCGGCAGCCTACTGCGCAGCAAAAGCCGGCGTCGTCAATCTGACACGCGCTATGGCCATTGACCACGGCCCTGAAAATATCCGCGTCAACTGCGTCTCTCCTGGCGATACCGATACACCACTTTTGCGCGAGGAAGCTCGTCAACTGAACAAAGAAGAAGGTGCGTTCCTCGTTTCTTCCGCACAGGGACGTCCATTGGAACGCCTCGGTACACCGCAAGACATCGCGAATGCCGTGCTGTTCTTTGCCAGTGACCTGTCCACGTGGGTAACCGGTTCTGTTTTAGTTGTCGATGGCGGCGGTCTCGCATAGCGCTTTCGGCGAACGATATGACTGAATTTTTTGAACAAATGACAGATGGAGGTTTCGAAAAGATGAGCGTAAAACGTTTTGCACACCCCTATATTCCCAATTCCGCTCCCGAAGTAAAGGAACAGATGCTGCGTGAAATCGGCTTTTCCAGCATCGAGGATATTTTTGCAGACATTCCACAGGAGCTGCGCCTGACTGAAAAGATGAACATTCCGCCAGCACTCACCGAGTATGAACTGGAACGCCACGTCAACTCTCTTCTGAATAAAAACCAAACCACCAAAGAAAATATCAGCTTCCTCGGCGCAGGCTGTTGGCAACACTTCATCCCTGTCGTTTGTGATGAGATCAACTCGCGGGCCGAATTTTTGACAGCCTATGCCGGTGAACCGTACGAAGACAAAGGCCGTTTCCAGGCGCTGTTTGAATACCAGAGCTTAGTGGCAGAGCTCGTAGACATGGATGTCGTAAACGTCCCGACATTTGACTGGGCACAGGCAGCCTCTACGGCGCTGCGCATGGCCGCTCGCATCAACAAGCGAACCGAGCTGCTCATTCCAAAAAACATAAACCCCGACAAGCTGTTGATTATCAAGAACTATACGTCTCCTGATCTGACTGTCACCTTGGTTGACTTTGAAAGCGAAACCGGCTCTCTGGACTTGAATGATCTGAAAGCTAAGCTCAGTGATAACACAGCAGCAGTCTACTTTGAAAACCCAACTTTCCTAGGCTCGGTAGAAGCCAATGGACAGCTTATCGCAGATTGGGCTCATGCTGCCGGGGCGATTTGTGTGGTCGGCGTAGATCCGATCTCGCTCGGCGTCATGGAAGCACCGGCAAATTACGGCGCAGATATCGTTTGCGGCGATTTGCAGCCACTTGGTGTACACATGCTGTACGGCGGCGGACAATCAGGCTTTATCGCCACGCATGACGACCCCACCTACGTCATGGAATATCCATCCCGTCTGTTCGGGATTGCACCGACAGTCGTCGAAGGTGAATATGGCTTCGGTGACGTGGCTTACGATCGTACCTCCTTTGCCAAACGGGAAAATGGCAAGGAATCCGTCGGTACGCAAACCGCGCTTTGGGGTATCACCGCTGGCGTATACCTGGCAACCATGGGACCAGATGGCATAGAAGAAGTGGGCCAAGGCATCATGCAGCGCTCCCAATATGCAGCGAAGCAGCTCTCAGCCATTCCCGGAGTCGCTATCAAATTCTCTGCACCCTTCTTCAAAGAGTTTGTCGTCGATTTTACGCAAACAGGCAAAACCGTAAAAGAAATCAATGCAGCACTGCGCGCCAGAGGCATTTTCGGGGGAGTCGATTTGACAGGGCATTACCCTGAACTGGGACAATGCGCACTCTATTGCGTAACCGAAGTGCATACCCAAGAAGAAATCGACAAGCTGACTACTGCCATCCAGAGCGTCATGCAAGTCCAAAAAGTGTAACACAAGAATCAGCGAAGGAGACGATCGACAAGATGAAACGGATTCCAAGAGACCATAAAGTAAGACGCTTCCACCAAGCTAAATGGGATGAGCCCGTCATTTTTGAACTAAGTCAGCCCGGGGAGCGCGGTGTAGAAGTACCGCCCGTTGAACCAGAAATCACTGCAGTCGTAGGCGATGGTGTCTCTCAATTACCGGATGGTCTACGCCGCAAAAAACGCCCGAATCTCCCCCAGATCAGCCAGTTTCGAGTCATCCGCCACTACTCCCGCCTCTCTCAGGAGGTGCTGGGTGCGGATTTCAACGTAGAGATTGGTCAAGGCACTTGCACGATGAAATACTCTCCGAAAATCAATGAGCGCTTTGCTCGCTCACCAAAAATGTCAGAGCTGCATCCGTTGCAGGATGAATCCACTGTACAGGGCATGTTGGAGTTGACCTACAAGCTCGATTTATTCCTGCGCGAAGTATCGGGCATGGATAAATTCTCGTTTCAGCCGGGCAGCGGCACGCAAGCCCTGTTCACGCAAGCGTCCATCGTCCGCAAATACCATGAAGCACGCGGCGAAGGAGGGCAGCGCAACGAATTTATTACCACCCATTTTTCCCATCCGTCCCAAGCTGCGACAGCCGCGGTAAAAGGCTTCAAGATCATTTATGTACCTGCTGACGAGAACGGCTATCCTGACTTGGAAGCATTGAAGGGACTCGTGTCTGAGCGAACAGCCGCTTTTGCCGTTGCGAATCCCGAGGATACGGGCATCTACAATTCCCGGATCAAGGAATTTACGGACGTGGTACACGCTGCAGGAGGTCTTTGCTGCTACGACCAAGCGAATGCAAATGGTTTACTCGGGATTACGCGTGCACTGGAAGCAGGCTTTGACATGTGCTTCTTTAATCTCCACAAGACCTTCTCCATCCCGCATGCCTGCGGAGGTCCGGCGACTGGTGCCATCGGCGTTACCAAAGCGTTGGAAGAGTTCCTCCCCGGCCCATTGGTCGACTTTGATGGAGACAAGTATTTGTACCGGCGTGAGTTGAAAAGCTCCATCGGCAAGGTGCGCAGCTTTTACGGCGTTCCACCAGCAGTACTGCGCGCATACGCATGGATTCGCGCGTTGGGAGCTGAAGGTCTGCTCGAGGTCGCCCAAATCGCGTGCCTCAACAACAATTATCTGTACCATAAAATCTTGCAGATTCGCGGAGCAAGCGCCCCGTATATACAGGGCCGCCGTCTCGAACAGGTTCGCTACAGCTGGCAGCAGCTAAAAGAAGAAACCGGCGTCACGACCTATGATATTCAACGCCGCATGATTGACTTTGCCCACCACTATTGGACCAGCCATCACCCTTACGTCGTTCCCGAGCCGTTCACACTGGAGCCGACCGAATCGTACTCCAAAGCGGAGCTGGACGAATATGTTGCTGCTCTCGCACAAATCTCGCAGGAAGCCTATGAAACACCTGAAATCGTGAAAACAGCCCCGCATAACAGTACAGGCCACCGTGTAGAAGAGTCGGTGCTCGATGATCCCGACCAGTGGGCCATCACCTGGAGAGCCTACCTGAAAAAAACCGCGACAGATTAGTCTTACGCAGCAAATGAATAGAGAAGAGGGCGTATGGTAAGCCCTCTCCTCTTTCATAGGCATCACAGGCAAGCCAAGTAAGGCGTTTTCTAAACCATATCTGCCTGGGGGGATTCTCGTATGAAGAAAAAAAGATTGTTTCCTGTCGCACTGCTGGTAAGCTCACTCGTGTTCTCCATTCTGGCTGGCTGTGCCTCCAATGCCGCACCGTCGTCGAACAGCAATACGCCCCAAACAGCACCAACGGATGCAAGCGCTTCCGCGAATACCAGCTCCTCCACACCTGCGCAGCCTGCTGCTGAAGAGAAAATGAAGCTCGTACACGAAGGAAAGCTGACGTTTGCTATGAGCGGTTTGCTCAAACCGCTCAACTACAAGGACGAAAATGGTGTACTGACCGGATTCGATGTCGAAATCGGCAAAGAAATATCCAAGCGCATCGGACTGGAGGCAAACCCGGTCACGAACCCATGGGAAACCATCCTGCAAGGGCTGAAAGGAAGCAAGTACGATGCCATCATCGGAAGTATGACCCATACGGAAGAACGCGCGAAGCAGGTAGACTTCACCGAACCCTACTACATCTCCGGCGGGCAAATTTTCATCGCCGAGTCGAATGACACCATCAAAACCAAAGATGACTTAAAAGGTCAAATCATCGGTGTCGTACAAGCAAGCACCCACAAAGAGGTTGCGGAAACATTGACCGACAAGGAAAAAGTAAAAGGCTACCCAACCGATATTTACGCATTGCAGGATCTGGTCCCTGGTCGCGTCGCTGCCGTCATCACGGACCGCGTCGTCGGTACATCCGCTATTAAAAACCAAGGACTGAAAATCAAGCCAGTCGACGAGGTTCTAAACAAAGAGAACATCGCCATCGCTGTGACCAAAGACAATCCTGTTTTGACCAAAAAAATCAATGAAGCGATCAAATCCATGATAGACGACGGCACGTATGAGCAAATCAGCATGAAATGGTTTGGTGCAAACCTGTTGAAGTAACACGCTGTAAAAGCTGGTGCGCTGGGATTTCTGGCGCACCTTCCATACTTGCTACGGGGGTATGCCAACGATGGATTTTTTGACAAATATCACGGACATCATTATGCATCATGGAAAAGCATTTCTAGAGGCCGCATGGGTTACCGTTTCTCTGACAGCCGTTTCCCTGGTTATGGCTTCTGTAATCGGACTTGTCTTTGCCTTTTTCAAAGTATCCGGCGTCTTCCTCTTGCAAAAGCTAGCGGACGCCTATATCTTCGTCGTGCGTGGCATGCCACTGATCGTGCAGCTCATGTTCCTCTACTACGGAATTTCCAGCGTCATCGTACTCTCCGATTTTACTGCCGGTGCGCTCGCGCTAGGCATTCACTCCGGGGCGTATATTGCGGAAATTTTCCGTGGGGCGATCCAGTCGATTGATCGCGGACAGATGGAAGCGGCGCGTTCACTTGGGATGCCCTATGGTTTGGCGATGCGACGTATTGTCTTGCCGCAGGCGTTCAAACGGGCGATTCCTCCTCTGGGCAACCAGTTCATCATCGGCTTGAAGGACTCTTCTCTCGTTGCCTACATTGCGGTCACAGAGCTGTTCAACCGCGCACTGTCCGCACAAGCAGACAACTTCATGCCCTTTGAAACGTATTTTGTCGTCGGCCTTTATTATCTGGCACTCGTCGCAATTTTTTCTTTTATTTTGAATCGTTTAGAAAAACGTCTCGACACCAGCAGGACTCCCCTCCCCACTAGCAAACATAAAGAGGTGGCAGCATGATCAAGGTACGCAATCTGGCGAAATCATTCGGCAGCCTGCACGTGTTAAAAAACATTTCACTGGAGATCAAAAAATCAGAAGTAGTAGTGCTGATCGGTGCAAGCGGCTCAGGAAAAAGCACACTCTTGCGCTGCCTGAACTTCCTGGAAATGAAGGATGCCGGCGAAATCGAGATCAACAATCAGGTGATTGATGTGAGAAGTACAGATTTGAACAAGGTGCGCGAACATGTAGGTATGGTGTTTCAGCATTTCAATCTGTTTCCGCATATGACTGTCCTAGAAAATGTGATCGAAGCCCCGCTCCATGTGAAAAGAAAAACGAAGGCCGAAGCGACAGAAAAGGCCATACAGCTATTGGCACGCGTAGGACTGACGGAAAAAGCACATGTCTACCCCGAGCAGCTCTCCGGAGGACAAAAGCAACGGGTGGCGATTGCACGGGCGCTCGCGATCGAGCCTGACGTCATGCTGTTTGATGAGCCTACCTCTGCGCTAGATCCTGAGCTGGTAGGGGAGGTGCTGGCAACGATGAAGGATCTCGCCCGCGAAGGCATGACGATGGTCGTCGTCACACATGAAATGGGCTTTGCCCGCGAAGTTGCGGACCGCGTGATCATGCTGGCTGACGGGGAAATGGTCGAGGAAGGCCATCCCAACGATCTCTTCTCCAACCCGCAACACGATCGGACAAAACGATTCTTACAACAAATCCTGTGAACAAAACGAGGTGGACTAAGTGCTGCAAAGCCGTGACTCAATCCTGCAACTAACCGATGACTTGGTTCAAGTAGAAAGCGTGGTCAACACGAGGGGTGAAATCGATGTCGCTACCCATCTGTACGAGCACTTGAGATCGTTCCCCTATTTTCAGCAAAATCCCGACCAATTGATCATCTCCCGTACCGTAAATGACGAGGTAGAACGCTATAACGTGCTTGCCTTCGTCAAAGGAACCAAGCGACCTAGCGGCAAAACCGTCATTTTGATGGGCCACACCGATACAGTCGGAATCGAGGATTACAATCATCTAAAGGACAAAGCCTGCTCCCCTGTCGCTCTCATGGAAGCGCTGAAAGAAGAACCGTTGCCTGAGCTGGTCAAACAGCAGTTAGAATCAGGCGACTGGCATTTTGGCCGCGGCGTGCTCGATATGAAAAGCGGTGTAGCCAGCCACGTCTATCTGCTGAAGTACTATTCCGAGCACCCGGAAGAGCTGGCGGGCAATCTGCTGCTTCTGGCCGAATGTGACGAAGAAGACAGTTCGCACGGCGTGCTTTCGTCCTTGAAGGATTTGAAAAAATGGCGGGAAGATCACGGATTCGAATACATCGCTCTGATCAATTCCGATTTCGTCGCACCTCGTTATGAGGGTGATCCGAATCGCTACATTTATAAAGGAACTGTAGGCAAGCTGTTGCCATCCTTTTATATCACGGGCTACGAAACGCATGCCGGCTCTGCCTTCGAGGGACTCGATCCCAACTTTATCGCCGCTGAGCTGACACGACAAATCAGCTACAATCCTGATCTATGCGACGAAGCATATGGGGAGACCCCTGTCCCGCCTGTTTCCTTGAAGCAGACCGACTTTAAGCCGACCTATACGATCCAAACGGCATTGTCAGCCTACGTCTATTACAACTTTTTCATTCATTCTTGGTCGCCAAAGCAAGTCTTGAGCATGTTGAAGGAACAGGCAGAGATCGCTTTTGAAAACGCCCTTATACTGCTGCGTGACCGTCATCGTCGCTTTTGCGAAAAGAGCGGTCAGGCTTGGACCCCGCTCCCTTGGAAGACGCGCGTTTTGATTTACGAGGACATGAAAAAAGAGCTCATTATGGAGCATGGCGAAACCTTTCTCTCTCATATGAAGCAGTTCAAAGAGCAGCTCTTGCAGGACAAGAGCCTGGATGTACGGATGTTCTCTGCCCGTGTCGTCGAAGAAGAAGTGAAATGGATGAAAGACAGAAGTCCGGCCATTATTCTGTTCTATTCTTCGCTTTATTCACCTCGGATTGAGCTGGTAGGAAAGGACGAGCGGGAGCAAAACCTGATTACAGCGCTGGAGGAGGCGGTCGAAAGCATACAACCACATTATCCGTACCCGATCGTGACCCGCAATTTCTTCCCTTACGTCTGCGACATGAGCTGTGTGGCGCTGTCTGACGACGAGGAAGGCATTCTTGCCATCGAGGAAAATAATCCGAGTTGGGGCAGCAAGCATTATGTTGACTACCAAGACATCCGTGACATTAACGTGCCATGCATCAACATCGGCCCCTATGGATATGATGCGCATAACCGCTTTGAACGGATGGAGATAGCTTATTCTACGGAAGTCGTTCCCACTGTTACCGACGAAGTAATCAAAAAATTATTAAAGTAGATAAAATACGCCAGTACCCTTCGTTTTGGTGCTGGCGTTTTATTTTGTTCTCCATGAATCGAATAGGCACCCCGCAGGAGGTACATATTATATCTGTTATAAATCTCCAAGGAGGTCCGTTGGAATGAACAATCAACGCGCGAAAGAGATTGCCGCTTCCCCTGTCATGGCGAATGTCACCTGCAATGGCATACCAGTCTACATCCAACATGTTGATGAAGAGACTGAAATGGCTCGAATCTATCCGCTCGGCGAACCAGAAAATGAACAAAATGTCCCTTTAGATAGCTTAAAGGAACATCATTGATTTGCTCGAATTTCTTTCATACTGCTTTTCACTGAAAAGAGGCATGGATTCATGATCCATGCCCTTTTTGCTTCTTGGCAGCCAGCTGCGTATTCCGATTAAAACTGGTTTGGAAATTGCTTAATGATCCCTTCTGTCAGAACATCCGCTAACACAATGATATGATCTTCCCCTTTATCAAAAGCAGCGATATCTGCATCCCAATCCTTTTTCAATCGGGCTTGGAGCATTTCCGTAAGCAACTGGAGATGCTTATATAACAGGTCTTTCAATTCCTGTTCAGTCCAGTTCGGATTCGCGCTGCTCAGGAATTTGGCGATATCATCAGCATTTCGGAACCAATCCGCGTTGAATTTTTTCAAGTCTGCCTCGTTTTTCTTTTTGGCCGCATCGATGACTTTCCCGCCAATTTGAATGTGTTCCTTTAACAGCGCCGTCAGCTTGTTGCCAGCTTCCTCGCCAAAGTACGGCTTTATTATATTGCCGATGTCCTCTTGGTTTTTGAGCAGTCTGGCGAGGACCTTGTCTTGATCCTTCAACCCTGCCAAAGCGCTCACCATATAACCTCTATCCCAAATCATATGGTCGATCCAGGCTCTTCGCATATCACCCTGCAGCTTTACTTCCTTTGGCTTTAAGCTTTCTTGTTGCTGCGGATCCCCGCTTCCTTCTTTCGCTTGCACAGCAAGCGGTGAGTTAAGCAATGCCAGACACATGAATAACAACACAACTTTCGAGAGTTTTGATTTCATCGTGTTTTCTCCTTCGCTTGTTTCGTATGTAGGTCCCGTTGTTATTTTGGACAAATTTCCTTCTTTCATTCTTCCACTTCGGTCAAATTGACACAGGGGGCAAGCATCCTTATAGTTGTCTTATCAACAGTTGATATGAACCACTAAAGAAGGAGGGCCCTTCATGAAAATAAATGAGTATATTGGCGTGATTGTAAAGCGAACCGACTTAAAGCTGAACAGTTACTATCAAAAAGTAGTTAATCCCTTCCATATCACCATTGATCAGTGGATGATTCTCGTCGTGTTGTGGGAAGAAGAAGGATTGACACAAAACGAACTGGCTGAGCGAACCTATAAGGATAAAACGAATATTGCTCGGATGCTTTTTACCATGGAAGAGAGAGGCTTTATCCATCGAGTGACTGACAAAAAGGATCGGCGCTCTCTGCATGTTTACTTGACAGAAAAAGGACGGCTTTTAAAAGATGAGATCCTCCCTCCTTCCATTGAAGCCTACCAGAAAACAATTGCCGGCTTGACGGAAGAAGAGGTCATTCAGTTTCGAAAAACACTCAATATCATTTATGAGAACGTGAAAAATTTATAAAATCAAAGTATTGTGCTGGAGCTTTTTATCTGTATAATTAGTTGTTGTAGCAACAGTGTAAATAACAACTAAAAACGATATTCTTTTTTTGCTCATTTAGTTGCTATTACAACTGTATAAACAACAACTTATTTTGAAAGGAGCGTTGTTGATGAACAAGGATAGTATTTGGGGCACTCATTACCGAGCTTTGACCATTGGTATTGTTCTGGTCGTAACTGCTACTGCTTTCGAAGGTTTGGCTGTCACAACCATCGCACCTGGCCTCTCTAGGGAATTGCAGGGAGAGAGCCTTTACGGCTGGATATTTAGCGCCTATTTGCTAGCCCAGCTTATTGGTACGGTGATTACAGGGCAACTGGTCGATAAAAAAGGTCCCGCTCAGCCATTTATGACGATGATTTTGCTTTTTGCTGCCGGGATTGTTGTCGCCGCTATTGCCCCGAACATGCCGATTTTATTGCTAGGGCGTGTTATGCAAGGATTCGGAGCAGGAGCTTTAATCAACTGCGTGTATACCATGATTTCCCTGCGGTACCCTGACTCCCTCCGCACTCAAATTCTTGCGGTCTTCTCCAGTGCTTACATTCTTCCGGGTCTATTTGGACCTTATGTAGCTGGGGTCATTTCAGAACATTTGTCGTGGCGATACGTGTTCTGGTTGATCCTTCCCTTCATCGTTCTTTCTGCAATCTTAACTACACCCTCGTTTAGAGGCTTAAAAACAGAAACAAACGCTGGGAACAACCGCCGACTGTTCCTCCCTTTCTTCTTGGCTTTGGGAACGGGTGTCTTCCTCTTTGGACTCGGCAAAATTCCTTCTGCTTATGGCATCATCTTGGCCGTCGCAGGCCTGGTAACCCTAATCATTCCATTATATAAACTGATGCCTCAGGGAACGCTCGTCGCACGTGTGGGTCTGCCAGCCATCATAGCTTCTCGTGGTCTGTTTGTTTCTGCTTATTACGGCACGCAAACGTATCTGGTTCTTGGGCTGACATCTGTTATGGAACTGACTGCCGATAAAGCCGGCTTGGCGGTCGCCTCTGCAGCAATCAGTTGGTCACTGGCAGCCAATGTCCAAGCAAAATGGGATGCAGCAGACTTCGGAGCAGGTCGAAAAAAACGAGTAGTCACTGGCCTTCTCATCATGCTTATTGGTGTTTCCTTCTCTGTGCCGCTGGCATTCATTCCACATGATCTTGTCGGCGTCACTCTCGCCATTTTCAGCCAGATCATTATGGGCTTCGGGATCGGTTTGGCTCACCCGACAAGCGGTGCCATCGCGTTTTCTCTTGCAAAGGCTGGCGAGGAGGGCAAGGTTTCTGCAGAAATTTCTGTTGCCGATACTTTTACTCCGGCGATTGGTATTGGATTGGGAGGGGCAATCATCACTGTCATGACTGCCATAGGCTTTTCTCTTCCTGTCGGCATTACGGTTTCTTTGCTTCTTCAAGTTTTGACCGTCATGATCAGCTTGGTAGCAGCTGCTCGGCTAGCATCGCAACCGATATCACAAACAGAAAAAAGGACACCGTGAAAGATGTCCTTTGCATTCGTTGTGTTACCGGGTATGTATTCGATACTGCTCGGGCGTTACCCCGACATGCTTCGCGAATATTCGAAAAAATTGGCTCGGACTGGAAAAACCGAGAACGAAGCTGATATCTGTTACGGTTCCAGAAGAGCGCTGCAACAGTTCCTTCGCTTTGCCGATCCGCAGCTGCAACACATATTGGTACGGAGTTTGACCCGTTACGAATTTAAAGGATCGGATAAAATGGAACCTGCTTTGCCTGGCAAGGGAAGCTAATGTATCGACACTCATTTTCTCTGTGTAGTGGGCATGAATATAATCCAAAACTCTCGCCATATGAGAGTCTGCATTCCTCTCTAATCGAGGGACAATGTCGCTGGCCGCGTTTCCTACTAGCAATCTTTGTAGATATGCGAGCACCTGCATCTCTATTTCTTCTACGGCCAATTTTTCCGTACGGTCCAGGGCAAGCATTCCTGTGGTCCACTGGCGAAAAAGCATGGTCCATGCTACCGGGTCGAATTGTTGTCGGAATGCAGGATCGAACCCTCTATCCTGATGATGCGCGTACATGCACCGGTCCTTCACCCGAACGATAATCACACCTGCATCAGGGCCTATATGAAAAGAATGCTTGTCTCGCGGGTGCAGAATCAGTCCCTCGCCTGCCGCAAGCTTCTCTACTTTGCCTTCATGTGTAAAAAAACACGTCCCTTGTACAGGAATGGTCACCTGAAATTGATCGTCATGTACATGGGGCGCATTTTCATATGTGCTCTCAATTTTGTGCAATTCCAGTTGTGGCAGGACTATTTGCATTTGCATCGGCAATCACCCAGCACCATTATAGCAAAAATTGCTCGACATCTACGCACGATTTAAGACGACGTCCTGTGCTCCTTCCTTTAGCATAAGTTGAAAATAGATAGAGAAGGAAGTGGAGAGATTGTCACAAAGTACTACCACAGACACCACGCAAAACACTTCGCTGGTCATCCTGCTCGGCGTAAGTGCAGCGCATTTGCTTAATGATGCAATGCAGTCAGTCGTGCCAGCTGTTTTCCCTCTGTTTCAGCAAAAGATGCAGCTCAGCTTTGTGGAGATTGGCTGGGTCGCTTTTACGCTGAATATTACCGCGTCGATTTTGCAACCGCTAATCGGATACTACACGGATCGCCGTCCGATGCCGCTTCTTTTACCGATGGGAATGCTTTTTACCCTTCTCGGAATGGTGGGTCTGGCACTATCGCCTTCGCTCGGATTTCTCCTGCTGTCAGCAGCCCTGATTGGGGTCGGTTCCTCCGTCCTACATCCTGAATCCTCACGCGTTGCCCATATGGCGATGAAGCATCGTAGAGGACTTGCCCAATCCGTATTTCAAGTGGGGGGAAATACAGGTCAGACATTAGCCCCGCTCATGGTAGCGTTCATCATCAGTCCACAGGGTCAGCTGGGCTTCCTCTGGTTTATCCTGCTTGCTGTCGTCGGCATCATCCTGCAATCGTTTATTAGTCAGTGGTATCGCCGCCATGTTCGTCCAAAGAATCCGACTCGCCCAGAGGCTCAGGCTGCAACCATTCGCGAAAATCGGTTCAATAACGGCTTTATTGTGTATGTAATGGGCATCCTTGTTCTCATGCTGTTTTCCAAATTCGTCTATCTGGCAAGCATGACAGGCTACTACTCCTTTTACTACATGGACAAATTTCAGTTGCCCCTGGAAAATGCCCAGATGTGTCTCTTTGCCCTCCAATTCGCAGGCATGCTCGGGACCTTTCTAGGCGGACCATTGGCTGACCGCTTTGGTCGTCAAAAGATTATCTGGTTTTCGATCCTTGGAACAGCACCCTTTTCCTTACTGCTGCCCTATATGGGGCCGATCGGGTCAATTGTTGTCTGCGTAGCGATCGGGTTAATCCTGATGTCTGGTTTCTCCGTGATTATTGTGTATGCTCAGGAAATGCTTCCGGGTCACGTCGGTACGGTCGCCGGATTGTTTTTCGGTCTATCGTTTGGCCTCGCGGGACTGGGGTCAGTCGTGATGGGGCAGTTGATGGATAGTTATGGCATCCAGACGATGATTCAGGTATGCGCTTATTTGCCTTTGCTCGGGCTTTTTGCGCTGCTGCTGCCCAAAGACTCTGCCATTATGGGCAAGCCTACGGGAAAGATCGGTGTAGAGGCCAAAGCATAGGCCTTTATCGAGGACTTATCAAGGATGACTGTGAAGCACTTAAACTCCCTC
>NZ_JBITPN010000049.1:0-25193 GCF_050467985.1 Brevibacillus sp. NRS-1366
AGAATTAGATTAGCATTCACATTTTTGCTTTAATTGGTGTTACCGCTTCCAAATTTGGAGCCTCCTCTTTGATACCTCTTGGCAAGTTGATCCTTTTACTCTATCTGTGCATGTTTGTATTTGTAGTATTGGTATTGGGAATAGTAGCTAAAATTTGCGGAACTAATATTATGAAAATATCGAAGCTTCTAAGGGATGAGATAATATTAGCCTTTTCTACCGCAAGTTCAGAAGCAGTCTTGCCTAAGCTGATTGAAAAGATGGAACGATTTGGATGTCCGAAATCGATCACATCTTTTGTAATCCCTACCGGATATACCTTTAATTTGGATGGATCTGCACTTTATCAATCGATGGCAACCATATTTATTGCACAAATATTTGGAATAGATTTATCGATCATGCAACAGATCACAATTATCCTGGTATTAATGTTGACTTCCAAAGGAATGGCAGGTGTTCCAGGTACGTCACTGGTAGTTTTGCTAGCAACGCTTAGTGCCGTTGGTCTCCCTGTTGAAGGTGTGGCGTTAATTGCAGGAATCGACCGAATTTTAGATATGGGGAGAACCGCTGTAAACGTGCTTGGTAACGGCTTAGCTGCCATAGTTATTTCTAAATGGGAAGGTCAGTTTGATAGTGGAAAAGCAGATCTAGCTCTGAAGGATATTCAAACACAAAAAATGAGCTTGTAATTTCACTTGTGGGCATCTAAGTTCTATACTCTTATTCTTTAAAAAGGTAATGTAAACGCTATCAACCACAGAATGAGTTATTTTAACTCTTCACAAAGGATATTTGAAGTTCTCAACTTAAAAAGAGGCTCGTACAGAATATTGTTCTAAACTTGAGTTGATAAATTGAAAACAAGTTTTAATCTCACCCTGATCAATGAAATAGCGGCCAACTAAGACCTAATAATAATGTCTTAGACTGGCCGCTGTTTTTATTGAACTAATGGACCACGATAGCGTAATGAACCAGATCCTCGGCACTGAACTGCATTGCTAATCAGCGTAACGTCCAAATTAATAGAAGGCAGGTTTTATCGCGGTTATCCTTCTTTGCCTGGACTAAGGAAAAAGACCCTCATAATAGAGAGCCTTCTTCGTCATTTTTCAACAGTACCCCTCATGCTCTTAGGCAACTGGCACACATTCAATCGTCCCAAATTAATTCCTGTTTCAGTACTGCAATTGTACAACTCCCGATATTTAAACCTACAATTGACCATCTGAATTTACAAGATCAAAGAGAATATTACCATACACCTCGACAGCTAATTTCAAAGCTTCTTCATTAAAATCAAAAGCATGATGGTGATGACCAGCCTTGAGTTCTGTTCCGAACAACATATAAGTAGCTTTACCTCCGTTACGTTGAACAGCCTCCATCATATACGTAGCATCTTCAGAAGCATTGAACGGTAATGTTCTAATGACTTCTGTCTCAGGATTCATTACGTGCACTACTTTTTCTATATATGTTACCAAGTCATCATTACATGGAGTCGAGATGGCTTCTCCAATTAATTCAATTCGCTCTGTTACTTGATACATCTGAGAGACAGAGCGAATTATTCTAATTGCTTCTTGCTTCAGGTACTCATTAACTTCGTTTGAAGTTCCACGAGTCTCTAACTGTAACATCGCCATGGCAGGAATAATATTTCTACCGGTACCTGACTGTAGCATCCCAACATTAATGCGGGAATCCCCTTTGCCGTGACGACTGATCGCATGTAGCTGCAAGGCCATTGTTGATGCCGCAAGTAATGCGTTATGCCCCTCTTGTGGTGCAAATGAAGCATGGGCAGGAACCCCTACCAAATCAACATCTATTTTTGATGATGCCATGAAGTTAGTTACGCCGCAGACGACTAGGTTATTTCGATTAGCATTCAATCCCAAATGGCCTGTAAACAAATAATCAACATCATCCAAAATACCCGCATCAATCATTGCTTTTGCCCCTCTGCATCCTTCCTCAGCAGGTTGAAAAATCAGCTTCACTTTTCCCGAAAAATGATCTTTCATCCCAGAAATAAGAGATGCAACGCCAAGACCGATAGCTGCGTGACCATCGTGTCCACAAGCGTGCATGACCCCTTCATTTATGGATGCAAAGTTATCTTTGAAAGGAACATGATCAATTGAATTATCTTCGTATATATTCAAGGCATCAATATCAAATCTGAATGCGACAGTTGGTCCCGGTCTATTAGATTTCCATTCTCCAACTACACCTGTTAATCCGTGGCCCATTTTCTCCACAAGCATTTTATTTGCACCTAAATTCAATGCACGGTCTTTAGCTTCTGAGATTACAACAGTATCTGGTACACCCATTCTTGAATCTGCGTGAATAATCTCTTTACCCAGCTTTATAGAAAAACCAATATCTAAAAGTACTTCCGCAATTAGCGCTGTCGTACGAAATTCAGTCCATCCTACTTCGGGGTGGCGATGTAAATCACGCCTCCAATTAATCACTTGATCAGATATCATTTCCATTTGTTGTTGAATGAGCGTCTGAAACATTATTATCATCACCTTTTCAAAAAATTTATTCAAGCCAGATGCTCTCTTATTGGTTGTTTATCAGGTTAGGCATTACCCCTGGTCCAATCGGTATGCCTAAGAAGTACCAAGCAACTATTAATACCATCCATGCCCCCAAGAACAGTAATGCATAGGGCATCATCATCGCAATTAAAGTTCCAACTCCTGACTCTTTTTTGTATTCTTGCATATAAAGAAGGACTATCGGCATGTATGGATTAAGAGGTGCGATCGTATTGGTTGCCGATTCTGCAATCCGATAAGCTAGTTGAACGAAGGCTGGGTGAAAACCTATCAGCATAAACATCGGAATAAACACAGGTGCCAACAAGGTCCATAAAGCTGAGCCACTAAAGATAAATAGACTTAGGAACGCGGTTAACAACGAAAATGCTAGTAAAACAGGTAAACCAGTAATATTTGAGCCTTTTAAAAAGTCAGCGCCACTTACAGCCATCCAAACTGCGATATTACTCCAATCAAAAAAAGCTATAAACTGAGCTGCTGCAAATACCATAACAATAAACCCTGTCATTTCTCTTAAAGCTTCGGACATAAACTTCGGAATGTCCTTTTGGGATTTGATCTCCCCTGTCATAACGCCATACGTAGCTGCCACAGTAATAAAAAACATCAATATAATAGGGATTATTCCACTCATAAATGGAGAATTAAGAATACCACCTGTTTTAACATCTCGAAGCAGTGCACCCTCAGGCAGTACAAGTAGAGCTAAAACAATGACATAGACGGCTGCAACTATACCTGTTACTCGCAGGGCTTTGGTTTCTTGTATTGTCAGATCTTCAAGTTTTGCTGTTTTTTCCGCCTGATACGTACCTAACCTAGGCTCTACGAATTTTTCCGTTACTATGGTAACAAGGAAAGAAAGGAATAATGTGGAAAACGCCATAAAGAACCAATTGTCTACCGGAGTTACCATTGCATTAGGATCTATTGTTTTTGCCACTTGGGTACTGATACCGGATAGCAAAGCATCTGTACCACCTATAAAAATATTTGCAGTAAATCCTGAACCAACTGCTGCATACCCAGCAGCCAATCCAGCCAAGGGGTGTCGGCCAAGGGTTAAGAAAACAATTGCAGCCATGGGGGGAATAAGTATAAAAGCAGCATCAGAGGCAAGATGTGCGAGAAATCCTGCTAATACAACTGTAAAGGTTACCAACCGAGCTGGAACTCTAAGTACCATTTTCCGAAGAACTGCTTGTATCAATCCAACTCGTTCAGCAAGACCTATACCAAGAGTCATTCCAAGCGCAAGACCTAATGATGGAAACCCAGAAAAATTCTTAATCATACTTGTCAGAATGTATTGTAATCCTTCTTGTGTTAAGAGACTTTTTACAAAGACAACCTCTTTTTTGACAGGATGAATAACCGAAACTTCAAACGCAGCCAATATGGCAGAAAGTATCATCACACTAAAAGCTAGGTAAATAAATAAGATAAATGGATGCGGTAGTTTGTTTCCTATTAATTCAACCTTCTTGAAAAATCCTACATTTTCTTTTTGCAATTTATTCTGTAAACCTAGATTTCCAGTAGACATAAGTACCCTCCCCCTTTTAAAAAAACGGAAATTTCAGAATTAGAATAGCGAATTCACTATGTATGTTTACTTATCGTTAAACACTTCCTCTCGTTTAAGTTTCACGATCTCAACAAAGCCTAAGTTGATCGCCTCACAAGCATTATATATAAATTTATCTATAAATTTCAACATTTAAATAACTTATTATACAAACCCTTGATTATACGATCCTGTTTCTAAAAAAGTTATAATTGATCACATCATTTCAACGAAGCAAGTTAAAAGGTTATATATGTTAAAAATCCAAAATAGAAATTCGAAGAAAATGGTGATTAAACAGTTACTTTCACTTATTTATAGCGAGCTTGGTCTTCCCTAAAAGTATTACCACCAACTCAGATTGATAAGTATGTAATATGAAACCATTAAACCTCTAAGAATTTTGTACAAAGTTCAATATATTTTTTTATAAAACAATAAAATTGTTATTTACTTTAATATCTAAAATTAAAAGTTCACGCTGCTAAACTGACCCAGGGTTTGCTTTTTCATGGTCCTAACTTCAGAGATGAAAGTAACATCCGCCCTCCTTATTCACTCATTGAATATCAAACTTTGGTGATAAAAAGTTTTTTCCGCGTCTTGTACAGTACGTCGATGCATTTCGTATATTGAATGATAAAGTAGACGAGCAGAGTAAGCGCTCATTAAAGTAACAGACCTCTCTCCCCAAAAACGCATATGAAGTTTCCTGCCAGGTGGCCTGCCTACAAATAAAAAAAGCCGAGGGGAATTGTCCCACGGCTTCTCTTTTTATCACACAATACCAAATGAAATCCCCGCTCCTGCAAGGCTACCGGTTCCCACTCTTTCCTTCCTGCCATTAGCGAAAAGGTGAAATCCTGCGAATTCATGAGCTAGAGTGAGTATCCTTAATCATTTCGAGGGAGCGTAATGATTCGGCGTGAGTCTAAATCTTTATTTGCTTAGTCTATAAGTACGGAGTGGTTTAAAGTTGATAGAGCACCTTATTGATTTATTGCCTAGTAGCCAAGGTCTCAGCTACTTCCCTGATGTTTCATAAAAATACGCATAGAGATTAATGTGGAGAACGAGCACATTGTCTAGAAAAATGCATAAGGACTCGCCTTTTGACGAGTCCACAACAGTTGAAAAAACCCAATCGAATTACCATGCGAAAACTTGACTACCCGTCCGCTGGCAGCAGAACCCATCCATACTGGGGCTACTAGGGATGCTTACTGTACGGCAGTCCCGTTACTTCTTGAATTTGACCATTTTGGGCTTACCGTCTTCCAGATTCATTTCCCCTTTATGGCGGACAAACACGACCTGGTTTCCGGTAAATGTCGGCGGATTTTCCGGATCAAAATCTTGCCAGTTTTCCTGTTCGCCAACCGCGTACTCCATGTATCGAGTCGCACCGACAAGTACGTTATTCTCATCGTCAGCCCATACATCCGGCGGCAACTGCTCGATTCTTCCCTTCTGGATGCCAAGCTTCTTGATTACTTTGTCATGTAGGTAGTCATAAGCCTGGATGACGACATCGTCGCCATGCACCTCCAAGCGCAACCCTTGTTTGAAAGCCCCTCCATCCGGCGCGACTTTTTCGCCGCCGTCTGGACCTTTTGACATCCATCCCGTTTCAATGCCACCCGTGTTCACGACGGTAAATCCCCGTTTGTCTCCGCCTTCCACTTTCTTTTTGCCTGCCCAGTCCGGCAGGTTCAGATCCCAATGGGTGTGGCTCGTGAAGAAAACGACTTGCGGATAATCTTTCAGGATGTCAAGGAGTTTGTCCACATTCAGATAATCGTTCAGGTAAGGATTTTGTCTGGAACCGGAGACACTGTCCGGGAGCACATGGTGGGAGAAGATAAAGATGGGCTTATTCTTGTCCTTTTTGTTGTAATGCTCCAGGTTTTCTTTCAACCAATCCAGTTGTTCATCACTCATGTATACTTCATCCCACAATTTTGGATCGTGGTATTTCATATATTTCTCCGTACCGAGGAAGATAAAGGGATATCCGTCGATTTCTTTTTGATGATAAACTTTCTCTTCTCCACTGAATTGGTAGAAGTTATCAAACAACTCCTCTTCTGTTGTGCCATTTGGCCATGTACTTTGAGCAAGCGTTTGGGGATTTTTCCACTTTGGTACATAAAACTCGTGATTTCCGATGCTGTACCATACGTTTTTGGGATGAGGGTTTTTATCGAGCACATCTTGTACGGCTTGATATTCAAAATCGTAGCCGCGAGGAGTAATATCACCGTTTATGATCAGCGCTTCGGACTTTGGATTATCCTTGCTGATGTCTTGCAAAACGTGACCAAAATCTCGCAAGTCTCCCTGAATGTCACTGATCACGTCAAATGTCATTGTTGCCTTTTTCTCAGAATATTTGTCATTTGCATGAGCGGAATCAACGAGTGGCAGGATTCCACCCAAAAGGATGGCAGAAGCAGTCATACTGGCTATCATTTTTTTCATTACGGACCTCTCCTCATCTGTTTTAGTCACTACGCCCATCCATTCCCCAATATTTTCCTAATGCCATTCCGCCTTTCTCTTGTTTTGTTGTGGTTTTTGTTGTTTGTTACACCATAAATAGTAGCTATCCAATATCAAGAAAACGTTAATCCAACATTAAGATTGCAAGAATGGAGCAAAAAGGTACTTATTGCCTGCCTGTTTATAGAAAAAAAGACACAGGACCCGTACCGGAATCCTGTGCCTGCATACCCTATTTTCCAAAAATCTTATGTGAAACGCCTATATCAACCTCTGAAGTTTGTGATCGGTGGATGAGGCAAGAGCCTGCATGCTTCTTTACTCTTTGTACGCCCATTTGTAATCAATACTTCCGAGTCCATCCAGTACGATGCCCTTTACTTTCTCATTCTGAACCCATTGATTGGTGTAGAAGTAGATAGGAGCTACCGGCATCTCGTCCATCAGGATGGCTTCCGCCTCAGCTAGCAGTTGCCTACGTTTGTCCGGGTCTTTCTGTGTTGCAGACTGATTCAAGAGAGCCTGATACTTGCTGTTTTCCCATTTGGTATCGTTCAAGCCGCCATCTTTATCCTTGAACAGCTCCAAAAAATTGATTGGATCACTATAATCGCCGAGCCAGCCCATCCGCCCAATCTGATAGTTACCGTTGTGCATATCCTCCAGGAAAACCTTCCACTCTTTGTTCTCCAGCTTCACGTCAACGCCGAGAGTGTCCCTCCACTGCTTTTGGATCGTTTGCGCTATCAATTGATGACCTTCGGAAGTGTTATAAGAAAGGCTAATCGGCGGGAGCGTCGACAGCCCCAATTCCTTCATGCCTTCTGCAAGCAGTTTTTTCGCCGTCTCCTTGTCGTTATCCTTGAAATATCCTTCCTTTTTGGCGGTAGCAGCCAACGGTACTGCCCCCATTGCAGGCATTTGCATGGCATTTGTCAAAGTATCAACGACTTCCTGACGATGAATCGCATAGGCAAAGGCTTTACGGATTTTAGCATTGGTAAATGGCTTTTGTTCCGTATTAAATTTGTACCAATATACCCCGGCAATTGGCTTCGTCTGCACAACCCCTAGCTTTTTCAGCGCGGGCATCGCATCCGTCGGCAGCACGTTCAGAGGCGCTCCTGCCCAATCAAGTTTGCCTTCCTCAAACAGGGCTAGCTCCTCATTCTCCTCGCTCTCCATGGAGAACTCCAGCTTGTCCAGTTTGACTGCCGCTTTATCCCAGTAGTTCTGATTTTTCACCAGAATCAGCTTCTCACGAGCTTCCCATGACTCCAGCTTATACGGACCATTCCCTACATGTGTCGCAGCCTCCTCGGCCCATGCTGGATTTGTCTCTACCACTTTTTTGTTGACCGGATAGTAGCTTGCAAACGTCGTCAGTTCTGTAAAGTAGGGCGTGGGCTGCTCCAAGGTTACCGTCAGTGTTTTCGCATCGATTGCCTTTACCCCAACGGTATCCAAGCTTTGCTTACCCTGATTTGCTTGTTCTGCATTTTTTACGGGATACAACATGTAAGCATAACTACTCTCTGTTTCCGGGTTCAGCACTCGCTTCCATGCATATTCAAAATCCCCCGCAGTCACAGGATCTCCATTGCTCCATTTCGCATCTCGCAAGTGAAATGTATAGGTCAAAAGATCATCCGATACATCGATTCGGTTTGCCATCGAGAGCTGTACCTTGCCATCCGGCCCTAACCGGGTCAAACCATCGAAGGTCGCTCTGACCAATGCTGTCGCACGCTCCTCCTCTGTTCGCGCTGGATCAGCAGTCGGCGCTCCCCCCGGCATGTTCAGTCTAAGCTCTTGTTTTTCAGCTGCAACCGCGGTAGTCTGCGGCTTCACTTCTGCGGCCATCACCGTACTTGCAGATGATGCCAGCACTCCTGCCACGAGCAACAGATTCGAGACGACTTTGCTTTTCTTTTTCAACCGGTTCCCCTCACTTCTTCATTACTCAAACTGTACACATAATACCAAATTAAGGGAATAAGCACAAATTATTCATTTGTTCCAGCGGTAATGCAGAAAGTCTTCCTTTTCCTGCCGTCACATGTCCTTTTTCAAATAATAGTGTGTATGCCCGCCAGCATTTTCAATAACACCATATATTTCGAAGCCTTGCTTCTTATAAAAATCGAGTGCCTGAAAGCTTAACGTATCCAGCTTTATGAAGTCGCAGCCTTTCTTTCTCGCTATTTTTTCAGCTTCAACTAAGAGCTTTTTCCCATACCCCACTTTGCGGAGCTCCTCTTCCACAAACAAGTAGTGGACCTCCAGCCAATTCCAACAGATCTCCCCGACAATACCACCAAAAATGCGGCCTTCTGCATCTTTTACGAACAGATTTACCTCTTGATACATTCCTTTTAACTCATCCGGAAAATGCATGTGATTAAATGCAATCAATTTGTTCCGTACATACGTTTTATCTGCACTCGTTCCTTCATTCGTTATCGTTAGTTCCATCCTTCACTCACTCCCCTGGATTTTCACAACCTTTTAAATCTACCACATTTTGCCTGCTTTAAGAACTCATGACATTTTCCTCATGTCCGTACCTCGCTGAGCAACTTCCTCTGTACTCCTTTCTATCGTTTTTTCTCTCGGGGAAATCGGCTATCATAGAAGACGAGGTGACGATGGTGGCTTATTTAGAAGAAGGTACGTTTATTGCCTATATTGCTTTTTCCGTTTTTTTCTTGGTCGCTTACAAGCTTAGTCAGATCTCCCTGATTTCTCTCATTCTCTCGCTCGTTGCTACCGCTGTTTTGGCTGCTGTCTTTTACGTGTTGGTGCAGCAGTATTGGCCCGTGCATTAAATGAATAGAGAGATTGGCCCCTATCGTACAAAAAAGGAGAGCCGTAACCTGATGTAAAAAATCCCATCGTGTTACGGCTCCTTTTTCTAGCAGTCCAGCTTTACCCAAACAGACAAATTTACAATCTATGGCCCATTTGAATGTTAGATCACCAAATACTCCTCAACCTTGCTTCTTGTCTCAGTGTCTATGATTCCCTTATCGATTATCCTGCCCTGGTTCATTACCGCATAAGAGTCAGCAATGCGAAGTGCAAAATGAACATTTTGCTCAATTAACAAGACCGTGGTTCCTTGCATTTTATTGATAAAGACCAACGCTTCATTCATTTTTTCAATAACCGACGGCTGTACCCCCTCTGTTATTTCATCCAGCAACATTAATTTAGGGGAGCGAATCATTGCTCTAGCCAACAGCAGCATTTTTTGTTCTCCGCCGCTCAGTGTGCCTGCGTATTGATTTAAGCGTTGTTTTAAAATTGGGAAGTAGCGAAAAGCGTCTTCACAAGCTTCCAAAAGAGATTGTTTTTTTAAAGGGAATCCCACTAGTAAATTTTGCTCAATCGTAAGCTTTGGAAAAATGGCTGCTTCCTGAGGAGCGTACGCAACCCCTGATTTGGCCACTTGAAAAGATTTATACCCTTCCAAGTCATGCTCACCGAACTTTATTTCCCCGTTCATCTTCGGATTTACGCCCATGATGGTTTTTAATAACGTGGATTTTCCGACACCATTTCTTCCCAACAAACACATGATGCTTCCGTGGTTCACCTCCAAGTCGATATCCCTGATAATGACAGTTCGTTCATACCCTGCCGTCAATTTTTTCACTTGGAGTATCATCCTACTCTCCCCCCCAAATAAATTTCCTTGACAAGATTGCTGCTCGTAATTTCGGTAACAGAACCATCCATGGCAATTTTGCCAGAATGCAACAGCGTAACGCGATCCGCTATCTCTTTTACAAAATCAATATCATGCTCAATGATCATCAAGGATAGCCCTTCGTCGCGCCCCAGACTTTTAAATATTTCGCCAATTTTTTTACGCTCTGCTAAGGTCAAGCCAGCAGTAGGCTCATCCAATAGTAAAACCTTTGGTTCAAGGGCAAGAACCATACACAGTTCCAACGCCTGCTGATCGCCATGAGACAAATTCCCCGCGATTACGGTCAGTTTTTCATGAAGCTTGGTCTCATGTAACAAACGAACCGTTGACGAAGAAAGGTTTATTGTCTTGCCGTTTTTGTAAAAGGAAGGTGTAGCGCCCTTTCTTGAGGCCAATTGCAAGTTTTCTTCTACAGTCAAGGAAGCAATGATATTAGTCGATTGAAATGTGCGCGCTACGCGTGATCTGGCTATCTTTTGCGGGCTCCAGGCACATATTTGCTCTTTTTCAAGCGTAATCGAGCCTTCCGTATATTTGACACGGCCAGTTATGGCATTAATCAAAGTGGATTTTCCCGCTCCATTCGGCCCTACTACACACTGTAATTCTCCACTGCGTAATGCAAGATTCAATCCGTCTAATATGGTAAGGTCCCCATACGCTACCTTTACACCTCGGATAACGAGAACGTCATTCCCTTTGTCCTGCTTGACAACAGGATCTTTCGCTTTCGTAACAATTTTGTATGGAGTAGTTTTATCCTTTGCTTTGCCCGTAAATGAATACAATCCGTTCGGTACAAATACGACAGCCAACACAAAAATAAAGCCCAAGAAAATTTGCCATAAATAGGGGGAGATATCATTAAAGATAGGGCTCAGGATGTTGATCAGCAAAGCACCTATTACAGCACCAACCAATTTTCCGCGTCCTCCAATTGCAACCCAGACTATAATTTCTGTAGCCAAAGTAAAATTGAGTAAGCTCGGGGATACAAAGCCATCAAAAGGAGCATAGAGAACACCAGCAAAACCGGCAATGGCACCGGAAAAAACGAAAACAAGAGTGCGTATCCATTGCGTGTTGTAACCCAAAAATTTGCAACGTTCCTCGTTATCACGGACCGCTACAACCAGTTTTCCCATGTCGCTTTTCACGAATTGATAGGCAACCATTACCGTTAGAACAAGTAGAGAGAGCAGAAAGTAGTAGAGCATCGATCCGGAAAAAGGAAACGAAGGAATATTCGTCAATCCATTTTGTCCGCCAGTCAAGCTGGAAAGGCGAATCGACAGTTGTTCAAATAGAATCGACAAAGATAGGGTGACGACACCTATATAGAATGGGCTTGACTTCGAATAAAAAACGAACCAACTTACCAGAAAAGCTAAAAGAACGGGAAGGAGAATACCGAGTGCAACTCCCCCGAGCGAAGCAAATAACGATCCTCCTTGTAGACTCATTATGGCGAACGCATATGCACCTAAACCAAAAAAAACACTGTGTCCCAAGGATAGAATTCCGCCATATCCCCAAGCAATATCGATACTGATCGCCAAGATCGCAAAAATAATGGCCTTGCCAAGCAAGGAGGAAAAATAGGAAGTGGATATCATAGGGAGTATGACTAACAGGCAAATAATGATCGCCAAGTCACGAATAAGCTTATTTTTAAAAAGAGACAATATTTTCATTCCATCATTCTCCTACATTCGGATAGTATTTCCGTATCACATTTTGGATTCGCGTAGCCGGATAACGAGAACGGAAAGAAGGACCACACAAATGCTTCCCCACGTCGGATCTAACCAAAATGAAAGTAAGCTTTCACTTCCTCCAAGTAACGAAGCGCTTCCGGCCAGTCCAGTTAAAGCCCCGACTCCACTGACAAGGACAGCCAGAAAAGCATTAATCACGTAACTCAAACCCATTAGCGGGTAGACACTCACAATCGGTGCTATAATCGCGCCTGCAAAGCCGGCCAGGGCGGCACCAACAACGAACGTCATGCGATACACCTTATTCACATTGACACCCAATGCAGCAGCCAAGGAGGGATTCGCAATAACCGCTTTTACAATCACGCCTAAATTGGTTTTTTTCTCAATGATCAAAAGGGAGATTGCCAACAAAACGGCAATACAAATAATAATCAGTCGATAAAGAGGGTAGTGGGCGCCAAGAATGGTAATGGATGTGTCCACAGGAGGAGTAATGGGCTTAAAACCTTTACCGAATACCCATTCAACAACTTGTCGAATGATAATAGCCAATCCCCATGTGGCCAGGATTGATTCCATGATTTTACCGTAGAGGTGCCTGATCAGAAGTTTTTCCGTTAAAAACCCTACCACTCCTACCAAAAGAGGAGCTAGCAAAAAAGCGAGCCACGGACTCATCCCCAGATGTACGGTAATGAACGAGGCATAAGCACCTAACATGATAAACTCACCATGAGCCAGATTCACTACGCCCATTAGCCCGAAGATAATGTAAAGCCCCACAGCAATAATGAATAAAATGGAGATTGAACTAATCACATTTAGCATCATAGCAAGAGACATTTAAAAACTCCCTTATCGCTTATTTGTTTATACCAGTAAAAACGAGCTCCTCCTTGAAAATAAAGGAGGAGTTTTTCTATTTTCATTGCCTACTTTCGCTGATTTCCAGGAGGTATTTTGCCGAAGTCCTTTACCATTTTAATTTTGCCATCGCGCTGAACCTCTCCAAGAAATATAGGCAACGTGGCATGGCGGGACTCTTCTTCGTAAGATACTTCTCCCCTAGGCCCATTGAAAGAAACCTTCGTTAAAAATTCCTTCACTTTCTCGCTTTCTAAGGTATTCGCCTTTTCTACTGCTTTTGCCCACAAGTGGACGGCGTCATAACTGGGCACGTTTGTGAAATTCGGTTTGGGTGCGTCTTTCCCGTTCGCTTTGAAATACGCCTCTAGAAACCTTTTATTCTCTGGTGTATCCATATCATAGAAATAGGCTGCGGAGATGAACATACCCACTCCATCCTTCCCAAGGGCATCAACTACATTCTCATCTCCAGATAGAGCAATAACTTTCACCGTTTCATGCAATCCCATCCCATGGAACTGTTTCATAAATGCGATGAGGTCGGAACCAATCAATTCTAGAGAAATAAAATCGGGCTTCGTCGATTGAATTTTTGATACGATAGAAGTAAAGTTGGATGTGCCCAGTGGCAAGTATTCTTCTCCAACTACTTCACCATTTGCCTTTTTTACGACCTCATTCACAACTTCACTGGTTTTTCTCGGCCACACATAGTCGCTGCCAACGATAAACCACTTCTTCCCTTTATATTGCTCCATCATGTAAGGATAGACGGGTACCACTTGCTGATCGGGAACCTCTCCATTTATGAACATATTCTTTGAATACGCTCCGCCTTCATAAAGAACCGTATAGAAAAATAGCTGATCCGTTTTTTCGGCTACTGGCAGAATCGCGTTTCTTTCTGCACTATTTGTCGCAGCAAACAATACATCCACTTTGTTTTTATTTAATAGAGCTTTTGCAGAATCGCTTGCCGTTTTCGGATCAGAACCTGAGTCGCCTACCACCAGTTCCAACTTTTTGCCTAACAGCCCGCCAGAATCATTGATTTCATTTACTGCTAGCTGAGCTGAGTTTTTTGTCGGTATACCATAATTAGACCCTACTCCGCTTAGGGCCGTTAACATTCCTACCTTGATGGTATCACTGCCACCCGATTGTTCTTCATTCCTTACTGTTTCTTTGTTCTCTATGCTTCCACAAGCGCTAACAGTAAACACCAATAGTATCGAAATGATTGAAAACAATACTTTTTTCATAATTTTCACCCACCATTAAATATTCGGAATATACTTCAAACCAAAATGCGTTTCATAGGCATTTGCCACCTGCAATACCTTCGATTCTTTAAATGGAGCCCCCATTATTTGCAAGCCGATCGGCAATCCATTGCTACTGAAACCGCAAGGAACTGTTATCGCTGGAATACCGGCTACATTCGCCGGACAATTTAGTCGAAGCATACTATCTACAACGGACTCTTCAAAATCTTCATATTGAATCACTTCTTGCCCAATTTTTGGTGCCGTTGTTGGAAGTGTCGGGGTACAGATAATATCTACTTTTGCAAAAGCCTGCGCAAAATCATTTTTAATCAGATTTCTATTTTGCTGAGCTTTGACATACTGGGATGCCAATATCTTCTCCGTATGCTGAAACCAAGTAATAACATCAAATCCGAAATCTGAAGGTCTATTTTTTATATTTTCCTCATGAAACACAGCCGCTTCCACTCCAGCAATCGTAGAAGTGACGGTTAGCGAATGCCTACTATTTGGTAGTTCAATCTCTTCAATTATGCAACCGATTCGCTTAAGATCTTGAATAGCGCTTTCTACACATTGTTTGACCTCTGGATCGATGTTCTCAAAGTAGTAATTTCTAGGAAGACCGATTCGTGTACCTTTCAAATCAGAATTAAGCATAAGTGTATAATCCTCAGAAGACACTTCTCTTGAATCCGGGTCATTCGGATCGAATTCCGCCAATACGTGGAGTACCACAGCAGCATCACGAACTGTCTTCGTGATAGGACCCGCGTGATCAAGAGACAAAGATAAAGGTGTAACACCATATTTACTAATAAGACCATAAGTAGGTTTAAGCCCCACTACACCGCGAAGTGAAGCCGGGATGCGTATCGACCCTCCTGTATCAGTCCCGATCGATGCCATACATTGATTGGCGGACACAGCTGCGGCAGATCCTCCGCTGGAACCACCTGCTATACGTTCTAAATCCCATGGATTTCTAGTCGGTCCGTAATGCGGATTGTTTGTTGTAACACTAGCAGCATACTCATGCATATTTACTTTCCCAGTAATCACCGCTCCAGCTGCCTTTAATCTTGCAGTGATTGTGGCATCGAAATTTGGAATTTGGTCTGCATCAATCTTTGCCCCGTTCGTGGTGCGTATACTTTCGGTATGGATATTATCTTTCAGTGAAATCGGAATCCCATGTAATGGCCCTAAATAATTGCCCGACTTTATTGCAGCTTCTGCTGCCCTAGCTTGTTCTTTGGCTTCTTTGCTCGTTACTGTAATGTACGAATTAATCCTAGCATCCGTTTTTTCAATTCGAGACAAAATGGATTCGGTAACTTCTACGGGAGATATTTCTTTGCTTTCAATCATAGAAGCTAATTCACTAACCGATATCTGGCCATAATCTTTATCCATTACGAATCGTTTCCCCCTTCTTCATTCGATTGAAAGCTTCAATTCTCTCTTTCGCTCATTTGAGCCAGCTTTTTTCACGTGCTTCACTCCTTTCCTTATCTGTTTCTTGTTTAAGTCATTTTGCAAATGCTGTGCCAATAAAAAAGCAGAATCCATCAGTTCACTGGATTCTGCTTTTTATCGTGTCAAGATCAATTCTACAATATTGTTCTTTCGTCAGTTGTTTGCAATTCTCCATCAAGATGTGTTGTATTTTTTCAATGGTGTATGCGTTTTCACATCATTTTTGGATCTTATACTTCTGCATTTTCCGAATCAAGGTAGAGGGATCAATTTGTAGGACCTTCGCTGCTTATCGAATGCTCGAAAACTGATCGATGGCCTGTTTAATGATCACTTCTTCGTACTCCTCAATCTGTTCTTTTAATGCTTGAACTGTTTTTGTCGGGGATGCTCCGTCATTGGGATGATCATTGGCTGAGCCAATTTTTAGCTCTCGGTTAATATCCGATATTTCAATCATTGTTGAATTGACCATTAAACTAACGCGTTCGACTAGATTTTGCAATTCTCTTACATTCCCTGGCCAATCATGTGCCTGAAAGCTATTTAATGCTTCCCGTGAGAATGTTCGGTGGATTCCATACTTGTGTTTGCATTCATTGAGTGTGTGGAAAACCAACGGAATAATATCCTCTCTTCTCTCGCGCAGTGGAGGAATAAAAATGGGAATGATATTTAAACGATAATACAAATCTTCTCTAAACTTTCCTTTTGCAATCATTTCTTCGAGGTTCCGATTGGTCGCAGCCACAATGCGAACGTCTACTTGTATTGGCTTGATCCCGCCAATACGGGTAAATTCATACTCCTGCAATACGCGTAGCAGCTTCACCTGAAGATGAAGTGGCATATCGCCGATCTCGTCAAGAAAAACAGTCCCTCTGGAGGCAATTTCAAACAAGCCCGGTTTTCCCTTACGATGTGCACCTGTGAAGGATCCCGACTCGTAGCCGAATAGCTCAGATTCCAATAATGTTTCAGGGATGGCCCCGCAATTGATTTTTACAAACGGTTGATTGCGACGATCGCTGTAATAATGGATCAAATTCACAATTTTTTCTTTACCAACACCGGATTCTCCGTGAATTAATACAGCAGAGTTCACTTGTGCTACACGCAGCGCACGATCCACCACTTCTTCCATGTTTCGAGAATGAAAGACAATCGAATTTTTGACGTCCTGCTTTCCTTTCAGTTCTTCCAACTCCCGATTTGCCATTTCGTGCTTCTTCTCCAAGTCGAGGATCTCTTTTTCCAATTTATTTAGCTCTGTCAAATCCCTTATATTGCAAACCACTTTTTCAATCTTGCCCTTATTATTTCGGATGGGAACACCCGAAATTAAAACGTTTTTTCCCGTTACGACTTTTTGGATCACAGTAACTGCCCTATTTTCCTCCAATACCTTAAGTGTGGGCGATTGGTCTATGACTCCTTCATGCATCAGGTCCTGCAGATTTCTGCCTATACACTCCTGCGCTTTTAATCCAGAAATTTGTTCATTAGCCGGGTTTTGGTACAACACTACGCCGTCGGCATCACTAATCACAATCCCGTCAAACGAAGAATTGATCACTTCGTTGAGTTCATGTTGAACAAGTTGTAATTCTTCAATTTCCTTCCACATCAAAGCATTTTCATTTCTATCATGAATAAAAATAATAGCCTGATTACCATACCAGATGACCTCTGCCTCGTAAGGAGGATCGTACAAACAAAAGTGAGTCAAGCCTTGAACACAAAGATCGACTATTTGTCGCAATTTGTCTTGGCTGTATAATTGACGAGTCTGTCGATTTATCATTTGAATGTTCCCGACTGAATCAATTACACAAACTGCAATTGTTTTGATTTTATCCTGGATCGTAGTTAGCTCCATTGGATATACTCCTCCTTTCTTATCTACGTTTATTATAAATGATAGCACTAGCGTTTTATAAAAGCTCGATTCGGTATTTTTAAAAAATTCCGAATCCCTTTGTCATTTCAGCTCCCCCTCATCAAACCGTACATGAGGTTTTCACTCATACGGCGGACAGGGCGGGCAAGCGCAAAAAAAAAGCGGGAATGACTCCCGCGTCTTCTAGACAACCTCTTCTTTTAGTGCGCTAGATACGCTCCCAAAAGCCCTGCCACCTGCTTATTATACTGAGCGATCAATCCATTCGCTGCCTTTCTCCATTCTTCTTCAGGCAAAGGCAACATCAATTCGTTCCACGCTTTTCCGTTCACCATGATCATGGGTGTCAGCATCTGCTGCTGGGCAAAACTGAGATTGCCCAGCGAGAGTACTTTTGCCTTTACCGCTTTTTTCCCGGAGAGCGAACGGGTCAGCTCCTGGAAGAAGCGCTGATAGTGCTCGGCGTACAAATCCATCGTTTGATAGTAATTGTGTCCGCCCCTCTCTATGACCAGTCCCCGTTTCTGCGCCCACTCCCACAGCTGCGCAGTATTCAATGCTTGACTGGTCTTGCCTGTAGCCATGAAGTATAGCAAAGCAAACAGGTCGTCATCGTTCATGCCTGCCCGATCCGCGTCTGCCTTGAGAATTCCTTTTGAAACGAGCTCAGCCAATACTCCTTTTTTGCCTGCTTCTTTCGGCAGATTGAGATAGAGTGCCAGGTTCGCAAAAAACTTTTGCTCGCTGGAGCCGCCTACAGGCCAGCTGTATGGCTTGTCGAACTCAATCAATTCCAGCGGATTCTGCCGTATCAGATCCGTGTAGGACGTAAAGCCTTGCAAATTCAACGGACGGTAGGTGATTGCTGGCTTCTTCGTGAGAAACGCCGTTGTAAACAGCTCCTGTCCATTCTCATCGAGGTAGCCGAATTGCTGATTCGTTGTGAAAAGGAAAGGCGGCCGTTTCTCTTCGCTTGGCCAATACTGTGGAAAGACTTCATTCGTGGGGCGAATCACCCCGTACTTTGGAACCGTGAGCGGCTTGCCTTCCACAGTCATGAATCCATACAAGCCTGTCTTTTCATCCTGATAGACGATGGCTCCTTGTTTTCCGTTGCTGGCAGGGTGCGGCTTCAGCGATAGATAATTGCCAGTCGTGAGCCTACCCAGGTCAGTGGAGTATACATCCCAGCCCGAGTTATTTTTTATGAACACGTTATTTTGACCTTCGGGGCTATCGATCCCGCTAACACTCGAAAGCTTTTGAACCACCTGATTTCCCTCTTGGGCCCAAATATCCATCGTTCCATCTGTTCGACCGAGAATCAGCAGATTTTTCCCATTCACCATTTTTGAAGCGAAACTGCGATAAACAAAGTCACTTATCGGCTGTAATTGTTCATTTTCAAGCTTGGTTAATGCCAACCCGCCAAGGCTCGAACCCGCTTTTTCCCCAATCGTGTAAAAAGCCCCGGCTACCTCTATCATCATGAGAGGAGGAGCATCATTGCCGCTGTTTCCATTCGGCACTTTGATGTCCGTTGTCAAAAGCTTGCCCTCTGGAGTATACAGATCAGCTATGCCTGCATCCAGACCTACCACTTGCTTGGAGTTATTCTCTATATAAACCGCTTGATATTTCTTGCTGATCGGTTGATTGGTTTCGCGGTCGATGATCACTGCGCCATTCCCCAAGCTCCCGGATGTAGCCAAACGGTCCGTTAACGGTTGAACCTTTTCTGTGTTCAGCTCACCGACGATGCCGAGTTCGTTGTAGTGATTCGTCTTTCCATCCGGGCCGGTAACGAGTACTCGCCCCAGCTTTTCATCGTAACGAATGACCGTATTTTCCTGAGGCGGCAAAAGTAGTCCTTTGCTGTCCGAATACAGTCCAATTTTTGTCCCGTCCTTGATGGCAAGCATGCTGTAGCTACCCAGTGTCGTGACCTGGTCAAACCAGAAGTCGGGCTCTTTCATCGGCAGCCCATAACCGGGGAGAATTCCTTTTTTCCCGTCGGATCGAACAAGTAACCGAGCGGCTGGCGGACCTTCCACATTTGGATAAGTAAATGGGATCACCGTCTTGCCGCCTACCTGAATGACGCCATACATGCCCGTTTTTGGATCCTGACCAAGCACGTAACCATCCCGTAAATACTGGGCGCCTTTTTTCATCGTCGTGGAAGTCCCTGCGGTGGCAGAGTGATACGTCATGGTGTCTCCAACCGCCGTGGTGTACATATCAGGTTTGGTAAACTCCATCCCCACCTCTGAATACTGCGGCTCAGCAAGCATTTTTCCGTCTTTCCACAGCCCTACACCTTTTGGTCCCACGACTTGAAAGTATCCGTTTGCCCATGTATAGAGAGCATTGTATTTAGGCTCCAGCACATATTTTCCGTCGACGTCCACCAGACCTTCTTTACCGCCCGACCGCACTTTGAGATAAGCCGTATTCGGTCCGCCTTCGTTTAGGATCAGCTCCGTTTTTGCCAAAGAGAATCGCGGCTTTAACGTTACCCCATCATACAAGGTCAGCTGTTTGCCATTGACGGCGGCGATGTAGCGCAGCGGGATGGCGTCTTGATTTTCAGTCTGGCCTTGTGGGACGAGCCCCACGACGGACAGCTTACCTGCAAAAGGCGGGATCAGTACTTTGCCCGATGAATCCAACACCATGGATGTTTGTCCGCCCATCACAATGACTGTTTCGTGGGCAGGGGACAAAAAATAGGAGTGTGCACCAGCGAATTTCACAGTAGATAGCTTACGAGTCGATAAGTCCAGATACTGAAACCATCCGCCCTTTTGGACGATCGCGATATTTTTTCCTCCGGGAATTTCAACCGAGTCCCACGTTGTCGGGGTTACTTCCTTTCCTGTTTTGGCTTCCAGAATGCCCTTTTTGCCAGCTTTAGTCACAATCAAATACTGAAACTCTCTCGTGAATTCGTCGTAGACGGGTTTGGTCACGAGCGCATTTCCATTCGTAAATCCAATCTTGTAGTCTGTCACGTACGGCTGCAAGGTGGAAAACGAAGCTGCTTGCACAGTGGTAGCGGTACTCCATGCGCTCACGCCCAGCATAACAGCCATGCAAACATTGGTGATTTGTTTCTTCATGATCAAAAGGTCCTCCCTTTGCCGTGCTCGCTTCTCATCTTCCTGCTATTGATGAGACGGGAAAAAAGCCAAAAAGTTGCATTTCCTTCCAACCAGCCGAATCAAAAGGAAGCAAGCAGTCCTCGCCTTTGGCGGCAGATGGCTAATTTTCATGCAAGTGACACGGCAGTTCAAAGGTAAACGTGACCCCTCGCTCTGTGTTTCTCACGCCGTACGTACCCTCGTGCAATTCTACGATGTGTTTGACGATTGCAAGGCCAAGTCCCGTTCCGCCCGTCTTGCGGTTGCGCGAACGCTCAATCCGGTAGAAGCGGTCCCAGACGTGCTCCAATTGCTCGGCAGGGATGTGTTCGCCTTCATTTTCAATCGACACGCATAAATCCCGTTTCTCGTTCCCCTCGATCCGGACGGTAATTTCGCTGCCAACCCGTGCATGCCGGATCGCATTCATCAAAATATTAAACAAGACCTGCTCGATCTTGACCTGGTCTGCAAAAAGCGCTTCTTCGTTTGCCAAAATTGTAACTACCCGCAAATCTTTTTCATTAAAATGATGCAACAGCTTATCGACGATTTCCTCCATCAGCTCACTCACGAAGAAATAGCCTTTTTTCAGCTTGATCGTTTTCGATTCCAGCTTCGTGAGCTCCAGCATGTCCCTGACCAAATCCTCCATTTTCTCCGTTTCATCCAGGATGACCTCGACGTACCGATCATGCTTGTTCTCTCCGACTCCATCCTTCAAGCCTTCCGCGAAGCTCTTGACGATACTGAGCGGCGTTTTGAGCTCATGGGAGACATTGGAGACAAACTCCTTTTGGATCAATTCCATTCGCTGCTTTTGTTCCATCTCAGCCCGGAGCTGGTCGTTCGCCTGCTGCAGCTCCTTCAGCGTCGTATCTAGCTTTTCCGCCATCGTGTTTAAGCTTTTGGCCAAGCTTCCGATCTCATCGTTTCGCATAATCGGCGATTTGACCGAGAAGTCCAGCTTGGCCATCCGCAAGGCGCTGCGATTCAACGAGAGCAGAGGCTTGGAAACGATTTTGGAAAAGACGAGTGAGAGCAGCAAAATAAGAGCAAAACCACCGATTCCGATATAGACGTAAAACAATCGCAGGGCATCATTCGCTTCACTAATCTGCTGGAGCGATGTCGAGGCAATGATCAGCTCGCTTACATGTCCGTCTCGCATCGCCGGCTGAATGACAACCAGACTTCGTACCCCGCTCCACGGCTCCACCCATTCTTCTTCGATGACCTTTCCGCTCTCTAAATTGGCTTTGCGCGCCTCGGATAAAGGAAACCAGTCTTTGATCACGAGGAAAAGGATTCCCTGCCTGGAGTTCCATTGATTGGGGGCGGGGATCAGCATCCCCGTTATCTCACCGGAGATTTGGGTTAATGGTTCTGCTGTTCCACTGGCTTTCAAGCTGCCGATGTCCTTTGAACCCTCTTTGCGGATAACGAGTGGATAAAACAAGGTTTGAGGTATGCCTTCCTCAAACACGCCTTCTGCCTCAATGCGATCCCCTCGCTGCAAATTCGCGTTGATCAGGTCTTTTCGATAGGCGTCCGGAAACAGTGACAAGGAGATTTTCACCTTTTCCCCGGCATCGTTGCGGATGACGATTCCGAATGGATTGTCGACCTTTACTTTTCCGTCTGGACTGACGATTGCGATTTGCGCTTTATTCCGACTGATAAACAAAGATACTTCATTTGCCATGCTTTCTTCGTCCCACTGTTTAGAGACGTAATGGTCTGCAAATACTTTTAATTTCTTCTCCAAATCGCCCAATTTCTTTGATTGATAAAATTGTTCAAAAAAAAGTAACTGACCCAGCATGATGATCGTATATAACAACAGGAAAAACGATGAAGTGATTGCGAACAGCTTTACGGTTACCCCCCGTCTCTTCATTGCTCTTCCTCAAATGTATAGCCTGCTTTGATGACGGTTCGGATGTGCCGAGCTTCGCCGCCCAGCTTGCTGCGAAGCTTCTTGATATGAGTATCTACGACACGCAAATCGCCAAAGTAATCAAAGCCCCATACATGATCCATAATGGTTTCTCGGGACAGGATAATTCCGGCGTTCTTGATCAAATACACTAATAGCTCGTACTCTTTTGGAGTCAGGTCGATCTCTTCTCCCATGATCTCCATGCGACGAGCTCGCTTGTTTACAACCACTTTGCCGAAACGCAGGAGATGATCAGCTTTGCCTACAGTCCCCTCTACCCGTTTCATCAGTGTATTCGCACGGGCAACCAGTACTTTCGGGCTGAATGGCTTGGTGACATAGTCATCGGCGCCCAGCTCAAAGCCCATCATCTTATCGTCTTCCTCCGATTTGGCGGTTAGCATGATGATCGGCACATCTGACCTGGCACGAATGTATTTGCACACTGCCCATCCGTCCACCTCCGGCATGAGGATATCGAGAATGACGAGATCCACCCTGAGGGTTTCTAGCATCTCTATCGCTTGTTTTCCATTTTCGGCTTCATGTACTATCCATTGCTCCCGCTCGAAATAGTCCGCTACAATTTCGCGAATTCTGCTTTCATCTTCGATTAGGAGCACTTGTCGTCTCATTTGTTGCAATCCCCCTTAGGCTCATCTGTCTCGCTCAGGAGAAATCCTGCACCCTAAGTATAGATGATTGCTGTGTCTTTTGTGTGTTCACATAGGCAGATGGTTAAATTACTGCTAAACAGGGAAAAGGACACAAGAAGTACACAAGAGTAATGTAATCTGTCAGTATATAGAATGTTTGCTACTTGGAAAGGATGTTCCCATGAATCTGCTCGCCTTCCTGAAAAAACCAGATGTCAGACGCTTTGGGATTTTAGCCTTGTTTTGCCTCTTGCTCTATTCTCTGGGAAGCATGATGAACGTCGTTTTATTGACCTTCCTGGTTACTTTTTTAATGGATCGGCTGCATTTTCATGTCACCCGGCTGATTCATAAAGTCGTCCCGATCAGTCCAAAGCTTGTTCTCGTTACCCAGTATGTGATCCTCACGTCTCTGCTCGTTGTTGGCGGATTCAAGGTATTTCCTGCCCTCATCCACCAGACGGCACAATTAATCCATGTAATCGAGCACGTATTTCGCAACCAGCAGGACAATGAGTTCATGCAATATCTGATGCCTGCATTGGAAAAGCTTGATATGCAAGGCATCGTGAAAAGCAGTCTCGATATGCTGACAGTTATCAAAAACTGGGGCTTCAATCTGTTTTTGGCTTTGCTTCTCAGCCTATTCTTTTTGCTCGGCAAAGCAAACGTCATCACGTTCACTGCTCAATTCCGTTCAAGCAAGCTGAGCTGGCTTTATCGCGAAATCGAGTTTTTCAGCAAAAAGTTCATCCTTACCTTTGGCAAAGTCATTGAGACTCAATTGTTGATCGCCTTGATCAATACGATCCTTACTACAATCGCCCTGTGGATTATGGGCTTCCCTAATCTGATTGGTCTGGCTCTATTGATCTTTGTTTTGGGGCTGATCCCCGTCGCTGGCGTGATTATCTCGCTTATTCCCTTGAGTGCGATTGCCTTTAGCATCGGCGGACTGACTATGGTTGTGTACCTGCTCATCTTCATCGCGCTGATTCATGCCTTGGAGGCGTACGTTCTCAATCCGCGGCTGATGGCATCGAAAACACACCTGCCGATTTTTTACACGTTTGTCGTTCTGATTTTCTCCGAGCATTTCTTTGGAGTGTGGGGGCTGATCGTTGGCATTCCCTCGTTCGTCTTCCTGCTGGATATTCTGGAAGTAAAAAAAATGGGACAACCACTGCCCAAAGCAGTCTCCACTCAGTGAGCAGGCTTTGGATTCATAAATCGCTTCTCTGGCAAACGGTGCTCGGATTCGGCCGGCTGCTAGGGAAGCTTTTTCCATTCGGTTAGGCTGTAGTGGAGGAGAGGAAACTGGAGAAAACGCTCTAGATTCTTGGGGCCCCTGCTGAGGGATCATCCCTGCACGTCTACATAAAAAAGCGAAACCGCGTCCAAAGTCGCCAATTCATGACGCTAATCAGAGGTGGACGCTTAAGAGCGTGTTTCTCTTTTTTCATTCCGCCTCGGCTGGTTCCCCAAAGATCTTCGCTTATTTCTCCTGTTTCCTCTCACCAACGCTGGCTTTCATTCTAGTCATTCCAGTCTTTTTTATAGGAAAAACGCGGGAAGTGCGCCCGCGTCCTTAGGTTAAGTGGTCGGTGAGGCTGTAGCGGAGAAGGAGGAAGAGGGAGAAAACGCTCCAGCTTCTTGGGTCCCTGCGAGGGGTCATCCCTGCACGGTTCCATGAAAAAAGGGAAACCGCGTCCAAAGCAGCCGATCCATGACGCTTCTCAGAGGTGGACGCTTAAGACCGTGTTTCCCTTTTTTCATTCCACCTCGGCTGGGCCCCAAAGAGCTTCGCTTTTTTCTCCCTTTTCCCAGGCCAGCTTTAACTCCTCC
>NZ_JBITPN010000050.1:0-57033 GCF_050467985.1 Brevibacillus sp. NRS-1366
TGAAGATCGTTTGAAATACCAAGATTCATCATAAAACGCTATCCTTTCGTTAGTCAGTCTACCGAAAGAATAGCGTGTTTTCGTTTTGAGGAGGTAGTAATTTCCTTCGCTTGATGGGCATGGGCTAAGACCCCTATCCCTATTTTTTTAAACAGGTCAAGCGAGCCTGTCGCTGCGTCCGTAAATTCACTCCAGCCCGTCGGCCAAGCCAGCAGCATCAGATAAGAGGAAAAAGTAAAGACGATTCCTGCACCTGCACAAATAATCATGGCAGCCTTCGCGACATTCACCCTGGGGTTTATTGCTTCTTCGGCAACGGTCGTTACGGCATCAAATCCAAAATAGGACATGACGAGGATAGAAGCACCAGTAAAAATCACATTCCACCCCACGTCCGGCTTCGCTATCTCGCTGGCATTAAAAAAGGTTTCCCAGTGAATGAAAGTTCCGATTCCCCCTCCACCAGCTATGTATTTCACCAAAAAGATGACCACAATCGCAATAATCGAGAGCTGGGTAATCACAATCGCATTGTTTACCTTTGCCGTTAGGCTAATCCCCAAATAACTCACCGTTGTAACAAAAATCGTCAGTCCCAAGATCCAAACCCATTTCGACATATCAGGAAAAAGCGCTACCATGTAATTTGCCGCAATCACATAAGACAGCATGGGAATCAGCAAATAATCCATCATCACGGTCCAGCCCGTCAAAAATCCAACGTAAGGATTGATCGCTTGCTGCGCATACGTATAAGCTGAGCCTGAAATCGGAAAAGCAGCAACCATGCGGCCATAGCTGTATGCGGTAAACAAGATGGCCAACGCTGTCAGCGCATGGGTGAAGGAGAGCATGCCATGGGTGATATTGGAAACAATTCCGTACATATCAAATAACGTCGTCGGGACCAAAAAAGCTAAACCGTAGAAGACAAGTGATGGAAGCGTAAGAACTCTTTTAAACGCCGGTTCTGCTTGTGAAGATTCGGCTTGCGACGATTCAGGGTTGATTACTACATCAGATTTCATACCATCATCCTCCGATCAGTGGAAAACTCTACACTGCCATCTTGAAAGTCCCTTAACATCTCGTGATAGTGTCGCTGGACAATTGGTAATATCCATAGACATCGCTAGCGAACGGGAAAATTCAGTTCCTTCTGAGACCAGGTTCTGCTTCACAAAACTCCTTTCCCAGCTTTTTTCACAATCATTTCTTTTTCGGAAAGCGCTTGCAAAGCTTCCCTTACGGATGATCTGCTCACGCCTAATATTTTGGTTAGTTCTCGCTCAGAAGGAAGCCTGGCACCTGGTTGAAGATTTTCTTTCGAATCAGGTCAGACCGGTAGGGCCAGTTGGAACAGCAGGAATCCTTATGAAAGCACCTCCTTTGTATTTTACTGCTTTTTATTTTCAAAATTGCAAATGTTGTGCCGTTTTAAAAACAGCCTATTTTGCAGGGAAATTGATTGGTTTTACTAGCTTTTGTTATGAATTGGTGCATAACTATTACTTTCTGCATAACAGAAAGAGGTCAATCACACCAAAAAAGCTGGTGCCGAGTAAGTTCCGACGCCAGCTTGCAGCCTAGAGTGGTCATTCTATGGCTTTTTTCCTTCCCAAATAGGCAAGACTGTTGAATATTTAATTTCTCGCAGCGACAGGTTCGTTTGCAGACGGGATATTCCAAGCCTGTTTAACTTTCGAATAAAGCTGTCCAATTCCCTCCGATCCCTGATGGCTACCTTTAACAGATAGTCATACTCTCCTGTTAAACAATGACACTCTAGCACCTCTGGCATCGCTCGTAATGCGCTCTCCAATATTTCCAGCTGCTCAGCTTGGTGAATATTTGTACTTATAAAAACAAAGCATAATAAATCGAACCCGAGCTTCTCCTGATTCAAGATGGCGACTTGCCGATTAATATACCCCTCACTCTCCAATCGTTTTACCCTCGCATGTGTTGCAGGCGGCGACAAATTCACGCGCCGTGCCAGCTCAGCATTGCTTACCTGCGCTTCTTTTTGCATGATATTTAAAATTTGAAGATCAACCTCATCTAAGATTTTACTTACGAAAGATTCCACGCGATTTTCCCCTTTTCAATTATTCGAAGAGAAGGACGATTTCAATCAAAAAACCGAATGAAATTCTCCAAATAATAATTTTCACTTTCTGTTATTCTCATTTTTTTAAATTATACAAAATGATATTTTGATTAATCAATAAAAATGTTATGTTCATTAATGATTCGGTGAAAAAAGGGGCCAAATGGTATGCGGAATCATTATATGTTGCTTTTACTTTTAACCAGTTTGTTATGGGGAGGAAATTTTGTCTTTGGAAAATCGCTTGTAGACCACGCTTCTCCGCTGACCTTGACGAGCCTGCGCTGGATGATTGCCGTCTTGTGCCTGCTGCCGCTGGTATGGTGGAAAGAAAAAAAGCTAGTGCCCGCACGCGATGCCATTCTCCCCTTATTTTTGATGGGGATCACGGGTGTTGTTCTGTTTAATCTGTTTCAATTTTTAGCATTGGAGAGGACAACCGCGACAAATGCCGGATTAATTTCCACCTTAAATATGGTTTCGATTTCCGTGTTTTCATTTCTCTTTTTAAAAGAGAAAATCAATCTATTGCAAATATTTTCGATGGCTTTTTTGCTCGTTGGCGTCATTCTTGTCCTCTCAAAGGGAAATGCCGACTTCCTGCTTTCCTTTCAATTTAATTCGGGTGATTTATGGATGCTGGCCGCCGTCTGTGTGTGGGGAATCTATTCGATCTGCAGCAAATGGGCGATGACGAAGACTACGCCCATGATGTCTATTTTATATTCGGCGATCTTTGGGCTAATCGTTCTTCTCCCTTTTAACCTCGCTGATTTTACGGTTACGAACATCAACGCATCGTTCATCGGCTCCATTTTGTATACAGGCGTCATCTCAACCGTGGTATGTATGGTGCTCTGGAATATTGGCGTCCAAAAGTTAGGCGCTACCACCTCGGGAATTTTTCTTAATTTCAATCCAATCTTCACGTCCATCTTGGCTTTTCTGTTCATCGGCGAGCAATTGACGTGGATGCAAGGGATTGGGAGCAGTATTGTGATTTCGGGATGCTATTTCTTTTCGCACTTTCAAACAAAAGGGATGGCGAAACGAAAGGAATGGAGGGCACATGTGGATTAGTGGCGTGATGTTTTCAGCAAAAAAACACAAGCCTGCATACGAGAGGCTTGTGTTTCTTGCTACTTCTATTTGCGTGGCATAAATTCTGCGTAAACATCACGGAGTATGTCAAAGCTCTGTTTTTTCCGTTCATGATAGGTTGGTTGATTCCATTTCTCCCATTTATAAAAAACAGGTTCAATGGACGGCGAAACTGTCGATCCCATCTGTTGAATGACTGGCTGAATTTTAATTCCGTCGGTGGTTACAGGTTTGATTTCTCCTGCTTTGTATGGATAATCCCAGACCTGGTGTGAACTCGGGTCAGTAAATCCAATCAGCATCCAAGGAATTCGAATCTCCAAATCATTCTCTTTTGCATACCAATCGGCAAGCGTATTAAAAGCAGGATCATTTGGATCAGAAATACCCGGTTTCATCACACCTACCTCTAGCTCTTCAAACGGAACCCTCTGATTGGTTTCCGGCAGGTACAATCCTCTGTTCAAAGCCAGCTTCCACGGCAGAAATAGCCCTAGCTCTTCATGTTTATAGCGTGGATCGCCCGGTATCAATTTCTTGTCCACTGAGAAGAACCAGGAATGCTGGTCGTAGGCACTGTTCACAAAAATACGGGAGTTTTTCTCCCCGGCCATTTGCAACAGGAATTCGATTCCTGTCGGGAAGTGAATGCCCGGTGCTTTATCTGCAATCTGACTGCCACCCAAAATGGTGTCAAAACCGATGGACAGCTTGTCATTGACAAAATCCCAGACGCCCTGTTTTTTCTGAAGAAGCAAATACAAGTACGACTCATCATGGGTAACGGACAGTTTGAACTCCGGATAGTCTTGCTCTATTTTATCCGTACGTTTCTCCCAATCGGTTGTCTTGCCGTCTACCATCATCATATCGTCTGGGCTGGAACCCGGTTCAACCGCAATGACGCCAAAGTTCTCCTCGTTGGTCAACCGATTTCGCCACATTGCCCTTCGGTCGCGGGGCAACTCCAAATCAAGTGTATTCCAAGTGAACTTGAACCATTCATCCTGCCAAGCGAAAAGAAGGGCTCCATTTAAGTTTTCATCAGCCATGCTCCGGATCATATCCGCATTCATCTCGCCTTGCTCTTTTTCCGTGTGCATCCCCTGATTTTTGCCCATTGGTCCATAATGAGCCATACCACGTGAGCTCGGTACACCAAACTCGGCAACAATCAAAGGAATGCCTTGATGATGCAAACGTAAATCATGTAAATATCCAGCATACGGATTAATCTTGCCGGACGCATCCCGATACACCTGATATTTCGGTTCATAGCGTAAAAAATCTGGATAGTACGGATACACGTGATAGGCGGCAAAATAGCCGGCAGCCCATTCTTGGGTAGGCCCGATATTCATCGGGTCAACGGGTACCAGATCTTCTTGTTCAAGCGGTTCGTTCGGGTGTTTGAGTGGATCGGTGGTTAACCAGTTGGTAAAGGAAACAGGATGCTGCCATCCGTATTTCATCTCCTCTTTTGCCAAAACGTCCAGCATGGACGCTAACCAACTTTCAAATGGGGCCGCCTGCTGCTTCGCAGAAAAATAGGTACCCTGATAAGGGGGCATCCCGACGTGCTTGTCATTCGTTACTTTTACAGCATACGGATACCACTCCGTACCCGTAATCCATCCCAGCAAATAAGCAGATGCATCCGTTCGATATTCACCACTGGCATGACCTCGCACCGCCGGAATGGTAATGTTCCCATGTACAGCATTCACTGCATCCCGAATTTCCTTTTGGAAAGCAGACGTAATGGACTCTTGGTAAGCGTCATTTCCTGCTTCATCCTCTCCAATCAATTCCTCTTCCGGAGACCAAATGCCTTGGAAGAAATAGAGAGGTGTTTCCTTGTCACGGTTATACTCAGCCAATGCTTCATAGAAATAAGGTGGTAAAATAGTATAGATCCGGATGACGCTAATATTCATCTCCTGCATTTGCTTAAACCAACGCAAGTAATCCCACTTTGATGGGCTAAGTTCACCTGGATCGTGACCAGGAGTCGTAGCCCCCAGGTTAATTCCTGCCCAAAAGCGCGGATTCCATGTTTTTCCGTCATACAGCGCAATTTGTCCATTTTCTACTTTTGCCACTTGTTTGACGCCATTCGCTTCAAAGATCGGGACTTGTACTTGTTCATCAACTTCGTCGGCTGTTATTGGAGTACTTACCACATCCTGCAAAATCTTCTTCATCAGCGGCAGATACCCTCGCCAATAAAATGCATCGGAATCTCCTTTGAAATCTGAAACAGCCCACTTTTTCCACAAATCGAGTCCCCAGATTTTATACCACTCTGGAACCTTGTTGCTATCGGCAAAATCACCGGCAAAATAGTACGACGTATATTTGGTATTTTTATGCCGAATGATCGCAGGAAAATCCTCTGTTAAGCCAATCTTTTCCAGCTTTTTCTTGCCTTCGGGCATAACATCCAGGGAATAGTTGGCTAATACTTCAGCACCCTCTTTGGGCTGCATGAATTCAAACCAGTAATAATAAGGGATTGGAGAATCGACATTCATTTCTTTGTCATAAGGAGGGGCAAATGAAAGCTCAACGATCCCTTTCCCAAAATCTTTTTCTTGTTCCAGAATCACTACCTGATCTGCATCAGATACCAAAGCGATTCCGGGGCCTGTAAAGTCCCATTTGCTGCCTGTTTCTTTTTCGTAGTTATTCACCATCCAGACAGGAACTTCCACACCCGGAGTCAAATCCACGAAGTAGCGTCCCATCCACTTCTTCCACTCAACCGATAAGATAGCTTCCATCTGCTTGCGTGTTGCGGGCGAAGTAGGAGAAGCCATAGTATTAAACTCAGCGATCAATGTAGTTCCCTTTTTCAGGTTATGCTGGATCCGCGATACATCTTGATCCGTTAAGCCACCGTATATGAGTGTGGAGCGTGTGCCCTGGGCGTTGTTCGCTTGAAAATCATCGCTGTATACTCCATACGTATCTGCCAGGTAAATTAGCTGCGGCTGATTCTGACTTGTTGCTTCCGGCAAATCCTTCACTTGATATTTCCCAGCTTCTCCTGGAAAAAAACCGAAGTAGTCTTGGTCACTAGCAAAGCTGCTGCCAGTCGTTTTATTGAGAATCTTGAAGTGGTTCAGCGCCCACATGAGACCTTTATGCTCCCGATAATCCTTATTCGGGACAGTCTTGTCCAAAATCCACACCGAAAGCGAATTCGTCGGACTTAGCTGCCAAACGATAAACGGTATGGCAATGATAAACGCCACTACAATACTTATTTGTATTATTTTACTTTTCATATCCTTCACCCAATCCTCTTATGCGGATACACCTTTCCGTTTCATTGTGCCCCACCCTTTATTTTTACCGCGCATAATTGAGAACAGTGCCTGGACTCTCCAGAACGTCATAATCGGTCGATACCAGAACACTTCTGTTAGGGCAAAGAAAAATAATCGGTTTAGTTCGGAGACTTTTTGATGCTTACCTAACCGCCACTCTTCCAGCAGTACAGCGCCCATCGATAAAAATGATCCATAGATGACCATTAACAGGACAAGCGCCAATGAGTAGGCGAAAAACACTTTGCCGAGAATCAATCCAATTATCAATGCCACGTATCCAAAAAACTCGATGAGCGGCCCCAAAAACTCAACGAAAAAGAAATAAGGCATAGCCAACGTTCCGATCCTGCCATATTTGGGGTTGAACAACATTTTTTTATGAATTCGGAGACTTTCAAATAGCCCACGATGCCATCTGATCCGTTGCGTTCGCAGCGAAGCCAAATCTTCCGGTGCTTCTGTGTAACAAACCGGATCTGCCACATAGACGATTTTCGCTCCCCATTTCTTGTCGAGATTCATTCGATGCAGGCGGACCACAAGCTCCATATCTTCTCCGACCGTATCGGCCCGATAACCTCCTACTTGAATAACCCTGGAGGTTTTAAACACACCAAAAGCGCCTGAGATAATCAGAAGCAAATTTTCATGACTCAGGCCCATTCTCCCCATTAAAAATGCCCGCATATATTCTATGATTTGGATCAACACAATAGGGTTGCGAGATAACCGCTTCTCTTCCATCTGTCCTTTGACGATGATACTGCCATTCGCTAATAGGACATTTCCTCCTGATGCGAGGACTTCTTGTTCGGCATTATCAATGATAGGCTTCATGACTTTGAGGAAAGAATCAGGTTCCAACACAGTGTCTCCATCAATTGAAGCGAAGTAAGGATACTTTGCCAGATTAATCCCTGCGTTTAAAGCGTCTGCTTTTCCTCCGTTCACCTTATCAATCAAAAATAGAGTTGGATATAGCTCCGATTGATAGACACCCTTTACGAATTGGGTCTGGATTCCGTTTCGTTTCTGCAACACCTTATTTTTGATGGGAACCATCTTGAATCTGGCTAAGACTTTTTCCAGTGTGGTGTCGGTTGAGCCGTCATTCACAACAATAACTTCAAACTCTGGATAATCAAGCCTCCCGCTGCCGGTTACGAGTGACAGCACGCTACCAATGATCCCAGCTTCTTCATTGTAGGCAGGGACAATGATGGATAACGGTGGGGTAAAGGCAGAACCCTTCATTTGTTTGTAAGGTTCTATTTGATGTAGACCGCGTTCCTTTTTCAACCGACTGAAGGCCAGCAGAAATAAGATCATGTAAAAGAGACAGATCGCAATCATATAAATAAAAATAATTTGATTCACGACTATAAAAAAAGAGACGAAAAACTGGTAGACATTATTCATAAACCGTTCCCCTCGCCATCCACTCCATGGCAATTTCTCTTGCGTACAAATCAGCATGTGACGCTGCAATTTCCTGTAGCCTTTCTTTGCCATGCTTAAATTTCCGGATCGATTTGGCTGCTTCTACTCTCACGTTATATGAGCTGTCACTAATGAAACGCTCTAAGTAAGGAATGAAGCAGTCATTTTTGATGTTGCCCATCAGTCTGGCTACCATCATCTTCTCTACTGCTGCCTCAGGGGTATGCCAATAATTGTCCTCTTCCTTTTTCTCGATCATCCGCAGAATCATCTCCGGTGAAGTCAGGCATCCAAGAGAACCGATCGTCTTAATCGCTCGAATGCGAAGCTCTTTGTCTGTAGAATCATCCTGGACCAAGCTTTCCAAAAGATGTTGAATCTTCTCTGAGCGAAGATTTTTTTCTCTCACAACATCAAGGAAACCCTTCTTCCAATAAAGGGGAAGTTCCTGAAATATTTCCAGATAATGTTCCACGTTGATCTGATCAATGAGTCGGCTCATGACCTGAATTAAAAGAAATGGAGGCATTTCCTTGCTTTCTTTTAACAAATCCTGAAATTGATCGAATTCAAACGTAGCCAGCACATTATAGATCAGATGCGTTTCCTCAGGAGAACATTTCCTCCTCTTTAAGTGCCTTAGCAAATCATCTTGCAAACTTTTTATCCGAAAGAGATCGATAAAATACAACGTATTCATTCGTGTACTCCAATTCCCTTTCCAGAGTCGCTTTTTATAAACAGGAGCAAAATAGGACTCCGCAAATACAACAATGGTATCTTCTTCTGATTCAAGCTTAAAATTAGACAAATACTCACTGAAGAAATCCTCAAGCGCTTCGAATTGGTATCGTTTCACAGGAATGAATGTCTCGCAGCTCTTCCCTGTCAACAAATACGCTTTGATCTCCTGATCATGATTCGAAAGCCATTCCACTTTCCTCTTATGAATGACATGATTCAAGTACTTTCTCCAAACAAGGTACACATAGATCACCATCAGCACGATAAAGAATGCCCCTGCCAGAAGTTCGATTAAAACAAGATCAATCATCTTGACCCCCTGATTAGCCGCCTGATTCGAGCGCGGAGTTCTTTCAACCCAAACGGTTTGACCACATAATCATTTGCCCCTTTTTGGATAGCAAATGCTATATCCGATATGGAGTCCTTGCTCGTCAACATCAAACAAATGTACCGCTTTCTGTCGTACTCTGTTCTGATTTTTTGCAGGAGCTCCAGCCCATCCATCTTGGGCATGATTCTATCAATAATCAGCAGATAACGCTGATTCTGACGATGCCAAGGATCCTCGAAAAATTCTTCACCGTTTGAATAAGCCCTGATCTCGATATCCATCATTTCATCCCCGATGTCTTCAAGCTGGTCTTTCAACATTTCCCGTATGAAACGGTCATCATCAATCACTGCAATGAGCAGTTTTTGATGAGCTTGAGACAGCTCCTCAGTACGATCGATAACCCTCTTTTCCCCTTGTTCTCCTTCAGGGAACTGCATCATCGAAAGACATGTATCTGGAGAATGGATTGCATCCGAAAACTCTAATACCACGCAGGAAAAAGTGGCCTGCACTTCTCCGTCTGGTATTTGAAACTGAATTTGCGAAAATCGGTCGATTAAGCGGTTCATCAATTTGATCGCATCTTCTCTGTAGGTCTTGGGCAGGATCAGGATGCATTCTTCATCTTTATAACGACACAAGACATCCATTGGCCGGACACTGCGCTGGATATGGTCAATCAATCCTTTTATAACTGCATCCCTCGCTGTAAATTGATTCGGCTTTGTTATCTCATGAAGCTCATCGATCTTTATATGTACCATAGTAAATGGCTCTAGGGATCGCTTTACATCATTTAATTGCCGCTCGATTTCATGCAGCAAGAATCTTTCGTTATAAGCTCCGGTCAGTGGATCTACAAGAATATGACGAAGGACTTTTCTTCTCGTGTCCAGATGTTTTTGTACGCGCAGCATCAATTCCGCAGGCTCAATCGGCAACTCAATCCATTCGTCCGCATGTTTCAAGAGCTCTAACTTTGTTTCTAACGAAATAGTAGTGCCTGCAATCAAAAGAGGCACATATTTATTTTCGCAGCTTGTCTTTATCTCTCTGACAAGCGTGAGTGCGTCTTTCACTGATGACCCTACGAGAATCATTACACATTCTATATCTGCATCTCTTAGCTGCTCCAGGATATCGACACTTTGAGAGCTTGAATCTCTTTTTACGGTTATGTAACTTTTCTCTAGGCATGTCGCAAGAAATTTCAAGCTGAAAGAATCTTCACCAACTAGCAAAAGCCGTGTTTGGTTTCCCACGTAATCTTCCACTCCCTTTTTTCTCTCCAAAAATCTGAAATACAGATGTTGTAATAGCTGTACCTCCTATTCACCCATCGTCTTCATAAGAGCCGGTGAGGTATCTCACCATCCACATCGTACCCAAATGGTACCTATGCCTCATTCCCCTGTAGAAAAGAAACAGCATTTATGGGCAAGTAAAGGAAACTTCCTTGTGACCATAGTAACACTTGAATCTTAACATAATCTAAAAAAATGGAACGATTGGCCCGTACTAAATTTTGGTGAATTTTCTATAACGATTTTCTCAAGCAAAAGGAGACAGAAATGGCTTCTGTCCCCAATTTGCACTACGCATAGCCCCGGGAGATTACAACTGCATCTCAATTGTGGTCCCATCTGCCTCTTCACTGTGAATGGTAATCTCTCCATCATGTGCCTGAATAATATCACTCGCTATGGCCATTCCAAGCCCAGAGCCTTTATGTGCATCTCCCGTGTTGGTTCCTCGATAATAACGGACAAAAATTCTGTTCAGTTCTTCTTTTTTAATCCCTTTTCCATTATCTTTTATGGTAATATGCACTCGCTTCCTCTTTTCAGCACTCACAACGATTTTTACATCGTTATCATTATGAACGACCGCATTGTAGATCAAATTATTGATCGCTCTCCGCATCAAAATTTCATCAACCTCTACGGGTATATTCTCTTGCTTTACAAGGAATTCAATATGTCGCTTGGCGTACTTTGGATCATTCAATATGTCGATCACGATGCTTCGCAGCAGAGTCACAATGTTAACGGTCTTCTTATCGATGGACAGTTCTTTATTTTTTAAGCGTGTCGTTAAATTCAGGTCTTCAATGACTTCTTTTATATATAGCGACTTTTGCTCAATGATCGCCGCGTATTCCCTGATTTCATCTAAGGTAAAATGGTAATCCGGGTCTTTAATCATTTCCGAGTAACCTTGGATGGAAGCAAGCGGTGTTTTCATATCATGGGAAATGTTTGCGATCCATTCCTCTTTTAATTGATCCAATTTCTTTCGTTCCTTCTCGTTTGCTCTCAGCTGATGGGATAACTGATTTAAATGATCGAATACTTGCTGATAAATTCCTTGCGGCTCGTAATGGACATGGAATTGGTTGTTTGCCAAGTTTTTAATCCCATCAATGAGGGAATGGAGCGGTTGTGTAAGTCGCTTGCTAAACATATATCCGATCCACAAAGCAATGAAAATATCGATAATGAAAATAAAAGTTCCAACCTTAGAGATTTGGAAAAAAACCTGATTATCATAGGATATCACGTATCTATTTAAATCGGGGTCTTCAATCCCGATGAAATAACTGTAATGTCGGTCTTTGCCTTCCTTTTCCCCTATAAAAACCGTCGTATCCCCATTCACTTCTTGATACTTGTACATTTGAATCGTATCTGTTGGCGAATATTTTTTCTTTACCCCTTCTGGCACCAGGTAGCCCATGATCTCCTTGCCATTTTCGTCTAAAATTTGGATCCACGCCTTCTTTTTCAGAAGCTCGCTTTTTCCTTCTTCCGTAATCATTACGCCGTCATTTGCAATCGTTATCTGATTCTGGAACTCCCTGGTGAATTGTTCAGGCGGTGTTTCCTTTTTGAGGAATATCGGTAAGTCGAATCCCGACTGAGCTATTACCAAAGCCAACGAAAAAAATAGATTGATGAAAATAACTAGCACGACGACTAAAACAACCGACAGCAAATATCTTCCGGTTACTTTCCATTTCATTGATTATTGATCCTCTACCGTCAATTTGTATCCCAAGCCTTTTATGGTGATCAAATGCTTCGGCGAAGAAGGCTGGTCTTCAATTTTTTCCCGTAATCTTCGAATGTGCACCATGACGGTATTATCAATGCCCGTAAAGTCCTCACCCCAGACCGTGTCGTACAGCCGCTCCTTACTGATCACTTTATTGACATTCGCAAGGAAAAACTTCATTAATCCGAGCTCTTTTGGCTTCAAGTCAATGAGATTGCCGTTCTTATAGAACTCTGCTTTTTGGGGATTCAACTCAAAGGGACCCGCCTTTATTATCGGATCTTCCATGGGCTCGGCTGCCGCATAATCTGCTCTCCGTAACTGGGCTTTTACACGATACGCAAGCTCTTTGGGGCTGAACGGCTTTGTAATAAAGTCGTCTCCACCTATGGCAAACCCCAAAATTTTATCGATCTCTTCCGTTTTAGCTGATACGAATAAGATCGGTATTTTGGAGACGCTCCTCATTTGCTTACAAACCTCATAGCCTTCTCCATCCGGCAGCATAATGTCTAATAAAACCAGGTCTGGCTTCTTGGCTTGAAATTGCATCCATCCTTCTTTTGCAGTCGCAGCCGTTATGACATTCTCGATTCCTTCTTTGGTGAGGACCGTTTTGATCAGCTTCAAAATATCTTCTTCATCGTCAATAATTAAAACCTTTTTGCTAGGCATTCCTTCCTGCCTCCTCCAATGCTACAAACCCTTTTTATGTGAGAGTATGCATGACCCTCTGCCATTTATCAAGCTCGGCCCATTGTCCTTTATAGAAAAATGCGCAAAAGACATTGTCCAAGTCTTTTTGCGCATTCATTTCGACTACTTCACCGTTTGTTTGCCATAGGTCATGAAGCGCCACATTTTTTCCAGCGGCCCCATGTTAAAAAATTTGAACCACAGGCTGCTGAAGATGATTTGTACGATAAAAATCAAGCAGGCAATGATGACCACATTTACCGGAGAGACTGTTTCCAGCCCCATGATTGAGAGGAGTAGCGACCCGATAAAGCTTTGCGCGACATAATTCGTAAGTGCCATCTGACCGACTCGGGAAACAGGCGTAAGAAAGGACCGGACCTTTTCATGCTCCAACAGCAACAACAGGGAGGCTACATAAAACAGGACTGCAGGAATTGTGCCGAGTGAGACGATAAGCTTCGTATCATCTGCTCCACTTTGAGCTGCAAACCAGATCCAGATCGAAAAGCCGGCAACGATCGGCAACGCTCCCATCAGGACCCACCGCATCTGCTTTTTCCATTCACTGACTCGTCTGATCAATTCCGCTTTGGCGACAAGGAATCCGGCCAAAAACATAAGGAGGATCAAGGTAGAATCGGCAGCAATCGCATCAAGCACACTGGATAAGGAGCTTAAGCCCCCTGTAAGCTTCAAAATCAGTGCAATCAGGTACACGCTGGTCAATCCAGCAAGCCACTTACTGATGGTCGCAACTTTCGCTCGGTAAAAGGGAAGCAGGAGAAAACCGATCAGAGCGTAAGCAGGCAGGATGGTCCCCCAAAAGAACAGCACATGAACAATCCCGATGACAAAGAGAGCCAAAAGGCGCCGGGAAAATCTCCTCAACGGCTTATCTCCCCGCTTTTCAGCCCGCGAGGCGAAAATATAGAATCCAACTCCAAACAGGAATGAGAAAATCGAGAAAAACTTCTTTTCCACGAACATGAGGATAAGGGTGTCGATCACTTCATTGATCCCCTTATAAACTGGGATTTCTGTTCCTTCCGTCAGGACAATATAGCCTTTTACATTAATAAACAGGATGCCGAACAACGCAAGACCTCGAATCATATCTAATGCAACGATCCGCTCTTTTTGAGGGATGGATGTGTTCATTTGCTTCTACTCCTTTTCTTTATTGCAACTTTTCCTTCACTTTCTCTGGTCCGCTCCCAGCTACACAGATGATTATAGCCCCCTGCACCTTACACCGTTTTAATCTGAACCTTAACTAAACCTTAAAAAAAAAGAAAACAGCAAACCTCGGAAATGAGATTTGCTGTACAAAGGATATTTACTTTTTCCTTGGGATTATATCTGCTGCATAATCGAAATAGAAGGTACGTTCCCCTTTTTTCATGATAACAATCAGTGCATGGATACATAAGGCAGCGACCATGATGCCAAAAAATGCGAAGATCGCCACCGTCACCCACACATGAATCGGATAGAAGGGCGAGTTCATATCTAGCTCCATACGATTAAAAATAGAGAGAGACGTTGATACCCCCCAAGGCAAATACAGGGCAAAGGACCTTTTCAAGAGGGACTGCCACGAAGGTACACCTCCTCCAAGTCCTGTAAGCTTGAAGCGCAATACATTCGATCCAACCGTTTTGCCGCCCCATAAGATAGGGAGTGCAAAGTAAACGGCCATAAAGCCAACGGTCGTATAGACCATTTCTATCATTTCATTTGAGGTTATGAGCCCAACGGTAAGGAACCAACTTCCCTTAATCAAAAGGAAATCTACCCATACAGCCAAGAGCTGCGACAGCGGAGATACCAAATGACTTTGCTGTATTTTTTCCTTTTTGGCTAAAAGCGTCTTTTTAGAAGGAAACAAAGCCAGGATTACCGGTCCAATTAAAAAACCAACAAGCGCTCCCGTGCTGTTCAATATCAGATCGTCCACGTCAAATATGCGATACGGACAATTGTATATCCCGTAAATTCCCGTTACTTGGGTTACCTCATAAAAAAGGGATAGAGCAAAACCTAACCCAAATGCCCTCTTCCAGTATCGTTTCTCTTGCAAAAAGTATCTGAGATATACGCCAAAGGGGAGGAGTAAGAGGAAGTTAAATGCCGCTTGCCAAAATGCTGGTTGATTAAATACCTGAATGTATGTAGCAGGATTGGACCAAACGATAGAGCTACTATCAAATGTATCTTTCACAAAGGTGAAGGGTACAAGTGAATAGTAAACTGTATCAGGTGATTGATAGGCACACGTATCCCTAGTTGCCGGAAGGGGCAGGAGAACCAGAAATAAAGCCGACAACATATAGTACATTAATGAGTAAGCGACGACGGAAGCCCACGGACTTACATAGCCATATTTCCGATAACTGTAGATCAGCCAAGGGATGACAAGAAAAAAACCGAGCAGGATGAACGCTATAAATGCGGTTTGTATCGGTATGATGTATGCTGACATGCTTACACCTCGTTCATGATTGTATAGAAAGGATCTGTCAACGTACACTCGGCGCCACATCGGTCACGATCGCTGCTATACCATGATCCAATTAAGAAGAAGATACAGCAGCATAGTTCCATTAAGCACTGTCCTCATCCGTTAATGAAATCGCAGATTCGCGAATCAATTGAATGAATGCATCAACAATCTGAGGATCAAAATGCTTCCCACGCTGCTTCTCCACCTCTGCAAGCGTTTCTTCCGGAGTCCATGCCCTTTTGTAAGGACGCTCATGGGTCAAAGCGTCGTAGAAATCAGCAAGAGCCACAATACGCGCTGCCAAAGGAATCGCTTCTCCTTTCAGTCCTTGAGGATAACCGGAGCCATCCCATTTTTCATGATGCGATTGGGCGATGATTCCAGCTAGTTTCAAGAGCGCAAAGGAGCTTCCCTCCAAAATGTTAGAGCCAATCTTCGTATGGGACTTCATACGTTCGAACTCATGAGGCTCGAATCGCCCCGGCTTCAGTAATATATCGTCAGGAACGCCGATTTTACCGATATCGTGTAGAGGAGCCGCCATTCGGATCATATCCACCTCCTGCTCGGCAAGTCCCAACCGCTCTGCAATCAACCCCGATAATCGACCTACCCTTTGCGTATGCCGTCCTGTCATATCATCGCGATATTCTGACGCTCGCCCGAGAAGCTGCAATATTTCAAGTTTAGCCTTTTGAAGGTCTTCCGTTCGTTGGCGCACTCTCTCTTCCAATGTGTTGTTGTACTGTTGAAGCTGATTATGAAGGTACCGGGTTTTCAATAAATTGTTAATGCGGAGAACAACTTCTGTTCGATCAAAGGGCTTCGTCAAAAAATCATTCGCCCCTGCCTGCAGTCCCTGCTGCTTAGCCTCGGATGTGTGATCTGCGGTAAGCATCAATACAGGCAAATAACCATCCGTCTTGGTCTGCTCGCGGATCAGCTTCAGAGCTTGTAGCCCATCCATCCCTGGCATATGTAGATCGAGCAGTACTATATCCGGGTCAACTTCCATGAGCAAATGTTCGATTTGGAGAGGATCCATTGTACTATACAACCGCGTGAATCCCGCGCGGCCCAGAATTCTCTCAAGTAGACTGATGTTGTACTCCTGATCGTCTACAATTAATATTTTTGCCAGCTTGATCTCGTCCATCGATCTTCTCCTTTTTTTATTTCAAAGCCTCTTTATCCTTTTCTTAAAGCCCCATGAATCTTTTCAAGCAACCGTTCCATTACAATTGGCTTGGTATCGAAATCATCACATCCCGCACGGTATGCCTCCTCTTCATCTCCTGCCATCGCATGAGCTGTTAATGCAATAACCGGAATTTCCTTCGTTTCAACAGCGTGCTTCAGCAGTCGAGTTGCCTCCCATCCATCCATAACAGGTAAACTCAAATCCATCAATATCAAATCCGGACGTTGCTGTATAGCTAAATCAATGCTTTGTTTACCGTCTACAGCCGTGATTACCCGAAACCCTTTGCGAGTCAATCGTCGAGATAGCATGTCTCGATTCATCTCGTTATCTTCGACAAGAAGAATAGTATGCAATTCGAATCGTCTCCTTCCTATGCCAACTGCAATGTCTTTAACTCTTCTGATCTGTTGCAACAAATCGACGAATTTCAACCAACAATGATTTATGGTCAAACGAACCTTTTTGAATGACACCTTTCACATAGCCATTTAATTTCAACCGATCTGCCGCTGTGATTGATTTTGCCGTCACAACCACAATCGGTATCTCACTCCATGCTTTCTTATTACGCAGCTCTGCGATGAACTGAAAACCGTCCATCTCTGGCATCATGAGGTCAAGCAAGATCAAGTCAGGCGCTTTACTTGACATACAATCCAAAGCGAGCCGGCCATTTCTTGCCTGTGTAACGGCATATCCTTCTTTTTGCAACAGTCGGGTCATCAATTCACTTGTTGCCGCATCATCTTCAATCACCAAGACATTGTGATCGAAATGATTCGAGACATACTTGTCCATTACGTTAATCAGCCGTTCCCGATTGACCGGTTTTGTTAGGAATTCGGAAGCACCAAGCGAATAACCCAGATGCTCGTCGTTCGTCATCGACCAGATTACGACAGGGGTATCCTGCAGCTCTGGATCGTTCTTGATTACCGACAAAACGCTCCACCCGTCCATCCGTGGCATAAGGATATCCAGGCAGATAACTTTTGGGCGCAGTTTTTTGGCCAACTGAAGTCCTTCCTGACCGCTTGTGGCAAAGGCCAATGTCCATCCTTCTTTGGCGAGATAACGTTTCATCAATTGATGGTTAAACGGCTCGTCGTCTATGAGTAGAATGCTTACCTGACTGTTATCTTCCACATGATCCTGTATGTCCGCAGATTCCTCCATTTCTGGATCTTCTTCAGCGGCAGAAGTCGGGAGCCAGCACGTGAAGGTACTTCCTATTCCTATTTCGCTTTCGACATCGGTAGATCCGCCCATCATGCTGCAGAAGCTATGGCTGATTGCCAGCCCGAGACCGGTTCCCCCATATTTGCGCGTAGTTGAGGAATCGGCTTGTGTGAAGGGCTGGAACAGTTTCTCAACTTGTTCGGGTGTCATTCCAATACCTGTGTCTTTGACGCGAAAGCAATAGCCTGCCCTATTATCACGGATTTCTTGATACACATCTAAAGTAATGATGCCGTCTTTGGTAAATTTGCTCGCATTGCTGAGCAGATTAATCAAGATTTGTCTCAGCTTGGTTACATCCGTTGTCATTTCTCCTTCTACTGAGTGCGTTTCCAACTGATTCCCATTACTATCCATAAGCGGTTTAACGGTCGTAATCACGTCGCGAATGAGACTCGTCACATCGAATGGCTCGAGGTGAATTTCCATTTTGCCTGCCTCAATCTTCGAAATATCTAATATATCGTTAATAAGCGATAATAAATGCTTGCCCGCATTTCTTATTTTCCCCAGATCTTCCACAAAAGTCGGTTCACCAAGTTCCTCGGCTTCTTCAACCAGCATTTCACTGTACCCGATGATGGCATTAAGCGGTGTTCTCAATTCATGGCTCATATTGGCCAGAAACTGGCTTTTGATCATATTCGCCTTGATTGCTTCGTCATGAGCTTGTTCGAGCTGTGCGGTGCGTTCCCTTACCAGCTCTTCCAAATTTTCGTTTAACTGCCGCAGCTCCTGGTTCATCAAATAGATCTCATTTGTTTTCTCTTGAATTTCCGAATCTTTATAAGAGAACCTTTTGGAAATGAAAATCCCGAGTAAACACAAACCCAGTGTAAATAAAGTACCTCCTGAAATGAAATAGCCGAGCCATTTCTGATCCAGTACCATCCCCGAGGATAACGTCGATTTTTCTCCCGAATGAAATTGGGCGGCCATCATCCCCGTATAATGCATGCCAACGATTGCGGCACCCATAACGAACCCACTACCCAGTTTTTTCCATTTTTCTCCACGTTCTCCTCCTTTGCGAAAATAGAACGCTAACCATAATGCTGTGACGGCTGCGATTATCGCGATCACAATGGAGAGGAAAAAATAGAAAGGATCATAAGAGATATCAATTAGCATGGCTGCCATTCCAATGTAGTGCATAGAAACAATGCCAATGGCAAGCAGCATCCCGGCGCCAAGCAATTGACGCAATGTTAGCTGATTACGACCGACAATATTTAGGGCAATAAAGGATGCAATGATGGCCACTACGACTGACAGCAAAACCGTAATCAGGTTATAAGCAACTGGAACAGGTAATGAAAAAGCGAGCATCCCGACGAAGTGCATCGACCAGATCCCCATGCCCATTGCAAACGCGCCGAACAAAAGCCATAACCATCGATTATTCCCTTTGGATTCACTTATCCTTCCGACCAAGTCAAGAACGGTGTATGATGCCACAACGGCAACAACATATGAAAATACAACGAGTGGCGTATCATGCGATCCATGAATGTGCTCCATTCCTTTTCCCCTTTTCTATGTCTTTAATCACGTGTCATGACTGAAGAAAACTGCTCCTGCAGTGATCGACTAATCGTCATCATCATTTGATTCATAGCCAGAATATAATCTAGCATTTGACGGATCATCTGCCGAACGTGTTCGAAGTCGGCCGCGAACTCCTCGACATGCAAGGCGGACTGCCGGTCACTTCTTGCCCTCGCTTTACTTCGGCAAAATTCATTTCATTTTCCTGATGAATGGTAGTCATAATGGCCTGTATTTCTTCCGCGGCGCTGCGGCTTTGCCCCGACAGCTTCCTGATCTCACTCGCCACTACGGCAAAGCCCTTGCCGTGTTCTCTCGCTCTTGCCGCTTCAATAGAAGCGTTCAACTCCCATTCACCTTTAAGTTTAAGTAGTTCTTATCTTTACCTCATCATATCACTATTATCTAGATTATATTGGTATTCAAGTAGATAAAAAGGTTGGCTTACATTTATTAAAACATAATTCTTTTCAGGCATTCACCTAGCAAGAAGACACATCACAGACAAAGTCTAATCTTATCAAATGGATATGAATATACCTCTCTTCACCTCTCGATTCTATCTTCTTGTCTGATGTAGAAACAGTAGAGATTACGACATTTTCCTTTATCGGAACAAGCAAAGAACCTTATCACAAAAGGCCAATCGGAATCATTCCATTGGCCGCGTTTCGTTATGAATAAATAGGTGAATCTATGTCCGCTAGAAGGCTGAACTTCGTCCCAATTGCACCTAACGATTGGGGGTCACTTGAAGTTGGTGATTTCTTTTTCCACTCTATGAATAAGAAATTCCAGATTGTCTTTCCATTCACTCCAACTTTTTGAATCACGCCATAATTCAACAATTTCTCTTATACTATCAGCATCCGTAACTTCATCTCTGATGTCCGTTACGTATCTTAAAATAAACTTCAAAGATTCTTCATCCGCAGTAAATGAGCGTACTTTTCCAAATTCGTTTTCAGCATCATAAAATTTTCCGGTATCAAGATACATGAAATAGAGCTCTGCAAGCGCCATAGCACTGGTATCGTAGAAAAAATCAATTTCATCAAAGGACTCTCCAAAAAAGCCACGATTTTTCATCGCAGTAACAACTTCAGACAGCTTTAAATGATCGGAGTCCAAATGATTTTGGATATAGTCCTGTAAAAAATCAACCACATCCAAACCTTCATCGCTTTCCAATGCTTTGTATCCCCAGGCTCCCATATCAATACTCCTCTCACATTACGGTAAATTACCAATCCCCTATATGCTACCATAATTTTACTTCCCAAGCAGAACCAATCATCTGCCGTATTAATTTTGATTTTCTCCCCATTACGAACCCCTGTCGACTAATGCTACTGTCTCCAAAGGAGGATAACATGAATAAACAAATCCTTAGCGCGCGCCTGACTCTCACAAGACTGGCATTACTATAACGGCTCTTTCTCCCTATCGATAGAGCTGCCAAAGGGATCTCAAAGGAAGTCTAAAGGTGATCCGTTGCAAGGTCCTCTGGATTTCTATTTGGTTAAGAAGGATATTTATCCATTCGTTGTATACCCGGAATGGCGCCATGTTTCACGAATCAGGAACCTTGCTACGTTTATTGTCACCGAGCAAGTAAAAGGAAACTAATCGCCCTTCTATTAATCTTAATTCAAAATTTGATATTCACCTTTGTCGAAGGTTTCCTCTAAATAATTCTCTCCCCATTCACACAGTGCACTTAAGATCGGTGCCATTGTCATCCCTAGTTCTGTAACTGAATATTCAACTTTCGGCGGGACTTGATTGTATACTTTTCGGATAACGATTCCGTCTTCTTCAAGTTCTCTTAATTGTTGGATTAGCATTTTCTGTGTAATCCCCTGAATCATTCGCTTTAACTCACTTGTTCGCCTGGGCCCTTTTGTTAAATGATAAACAATTAGTGATTTCCATTTGCCGCCAATAATACTCATCGCAACTTCAAGCGTACAGTAGTACGTTCTCATTCCCTCAACACCCCTTTGTTTGTGCAATTATTACTTTTTGGTGACTATATGACTAAAAAGTGTGTACTTCTTTTATTAACACTTTTAATTCATAATAGCATCCACAAGGCGATACGAACAGATTCGTCTACAGATGAATCACAAACAGGAGGAAATAGAGTCATGGGTAATGCAAATTCAATTGGAGTGTCCTTGAGTATACAGCAGAAGCTCTTGGTTTTTTCTTTAGTTTTACTGACCTTCGTCACCGGTACAAGCGAATTTGTTATTGTTGGGTTGTTGTCCGAGGTTGCATCTGATTTGGAAATAACGATCTCGACGGCAGGGACGCTTGTATCAGGGTTTGCCGTAGCGGTTGCCATTGGCACACCTATCGTGACCGCTTTGGTCAGCCGCTATCCCACCTATCCGCTGATGCTAGTATGCATCCTGATTTTTATTGCAGGTAATATAATTAGTGCGTTTGCTTCTGTTTATCCTTTGCTTATGGGAGCAAGGGTGGTTACCGCTGTTGTATGCGGTGTAACTCTGACTATAGCTATGACAGTTGCAAGTGAGACGATGCCTGCCGAGAAGAGAGGCACTGTCGTTTCACTCGTATTTGCCGGCTTTACTATCGCAAGTGTTCTAGGTGTTCCGATTGGAACCTTGATTGGGCAAGCAGGCGGTTGGAACATGGCTTTTTGGTTCACAGCTTTTTTAGGCATCATTTCCTTGGTCATGTTGGCGATTACACTTCCGAGAAACCTGAAGGGTGCCAAAACCTCTTTAATAAGCCAATTCAGTTTATTGACACATCCCCGAATTATTTTAGCTTTTTTTGTCCCAACACTAAGCATTGCGGCCACTTATGCAGTTTACACATACATAGCGCCTATATTGGAAGATGTACTCATGATCCCAGTCAGATATACAAGCCTTATTTTGCTGTTATATGGAGTCGCCTCTATATTTAGTACCTTGTTTGCGGGTAAAATAGCTATTCGCAACGGATTGGGGAAATTAAGGTATGTTTTCGTTATACAAGCCGTAATTCTTTCCTCAATGTATTTCACCTTACATTCTGCCATTTCAGGATTGATAAGTATTTTATTTATCGGTCTTACCGTTTACTTATTTAACGTAACATTCCAACTGTATTTAATGGATTTAGCTGGCGAGTACTCTCCTTCAGCCAAAATATTCGCCGCTTCCTTATTTCCCGTATCTGTTAATTTGGGCATTGCTGTTGGAGCAGCAATTGGAGGACTGGTTGCGACCAATATTGGTTTGCTTCATACCGGATGGGTAGGCGGTGTGTTGGCATTAGTTGCATCGCTGCTGACCGTTATTAGCTATCGGTTGCACAGGACAAAATGATATTTATTTGCATTTGTCCTTTAAATGCAAAACCCGTCTCTTTAAAACAGAGACGGGTCATTTAGTCTGTCACTCTAATGGACGCTGCAACGAAGCATTAATGGTGTTAGAGCTTAAAGATATGAATACACGTCGCACCATTGTCTCCGTTAAGATAGCCACCTGCGTTTTCTGTCAATCCCACTTTGGGTTGATTTGGAATCTGACGAGCGCCTGCCTGCCCGCGAAGCTGCCAAGTGATCTCAGCGATTTGCGCGATTCCTGTAGCCCCGATTGGATGTCCGCGGGAAATTAAGCCACCGCTCGGATTGACCGGGATTTTCCCGCCGATCTTAGTGGCCCCCGATTCGATTAACCTCGCACCTTCACCGGGGGAACAAAGCCCTAACTGATCGTACATCAGTAATTCTCCCGATGCGGCAGCGTCGTGAACTTCTACCACTCGCAAATCTTTGGGGCCAATATTTGCAAGCTCAAAGGCTTTTCTCGAAGCTCTCTCTACGGTTTGCATTTCCTCTTGTTTTTGACTACCGGATGTAAGTACGGAAGCCGCGACATAAACTGGTTTGTTTGTATACAAACGGGCTGCTTTTTCACTACAAATAATCGCTGCTGCAGCACCATCACTGATCGGTGAACACATCTTCAGGCGCAGCGGGTCACTAATGATTCTTGATTCTAGAACTTCCTCCAAGCTTTGCGCTTTCTGATATTGTGCATATGGATTTAAACTGCCGTTGTAACTATTTTTTACCGCAATTTTTGCTAAGACCCTCTCATCTATGTCATACTTTGTCATATAATTTTTTATTGTCCACGCATATAAATCCATGAAAATGCTCTGTCCCTCTTTGTGTTCCCCATACCCGGGAAAACTTGACAACTGTTCGATATCTGTACTGCTTTCCAACACGGAAAACACGCGGTTTTTTTCAGGATGAAACATCTTTTCGGCTCCTAAAGCTAGAACGATATCATATAAACCGGAGGCAACCGCCATCCAAGCCAAATGAAAGGCCGTTGATCCGCTAGCACAGGCATTTTCGGTATTAATGATCGGGATTCCGCTCAATCCCGCCGAGCTGAGTATCACTTGCCCTCTAATGCATTCCTGACCCGTAATCAATCCCGCACCCGCATTGCCAACATAAGCCGCTTCGATCTGCGAGAGTTCAATGTTGGCATCTTGAACGGCATGCGTTAACGCTTCTTTTCCCAGATCCTTCAAGCTCTTGTCCGAATGTTTGCCGAATTTAGTCATTCCTACTCCTAACACTACCACCTTCTGCATAATCGTCTCTCCCTTGTTTATTAGTTTACTTGCCGTCCTTGATCGGACCAATAAGGTGCACGTAACGCTTTTTTATCAACCTTCCCGTAAGCGGTTACAGGAATCGAATCTACAAAATGGATTGTCTTGGGCACTTCATATTTAGCTAATCTCGATTTACAGAAAGCAATTATTTCTTCTTCATTTATCCCGGTTTCTGGATGAACAACGACAATTGCTTTGATCGCTTCCCCCCAATGATCATCTGGGACACCTATCACCGCTGCCTGTTTTACCGCAGGATGCTGGAACAAAACACTTTCCACTACAGTACTATAAACATTAAATCCGCCAGAAATGACCATATCCTTTTTGCGGTCCACCAAATATATATATCCGTGCTCATCCCGATATGCCATGTCACCCGTGTGAAGCCAGCCGTCTTTAATAACCTTGGCTGTCTCTTCTTCCAGCTGCCAATATCCTTTCATCATATGCGGACCACGCGTCATAATCTCTCCTACTTCTCCATGGCCCACATCTTCCCCGATTACATTGACAATCCGAACTTGTGAAAGAATAACCTCTCGTCCGCAGGATGCCAACCGATTCTCTTCACCTTGTGCGGTTTGATGATCCTTTTTCGTTAATACTGTAGTTTGATTGGCCACCTCCATCTGGGAATAACTCTGCATCAATATAGGTCCGAACTCTTCCAATGCCTGCTTAATTCGTGTCGGCGCCATCGGTGACGCCCCATACTGTATGGTTTTAAGGGTGCTTAAATCGTATTTCGTTCGCTCCGGGAAATCGAGTAAATGATAGATCATTGTGGGAACGAGAAAGACAAAACTCACTTTTTCACGTTCAACCGTCTCACAAAATGAACGGGGACTGTAGCTTTGGAGCAGAATATGAGTTCCACCTCGGAGGAAACCCGACAGGATGAAAAATCCGGTTGCATGGGCAAGCGGGGCTACATGTAACAGCACTACCCCTCGTTCCAGTTCTTGCTCGACGATTTGACTGTACATTAAGGCGATGGTGGATTTATGGGTGTGCATAACCCCTTTTGAACGCCCAGTTGTCCCTCCGGTGTACATAATGGCCACAAGATCTTCCATTCCAATGGATATCGCAGGATTTTCAAAGGAACTATTTTCGATCAACTGATGCATCATTGACTCCTGGTCGACAGGTTCCTTTCCTGTGTTGATAACAAGGACATCGTAAGGCAAATTCTTCACGATGGTTTGTACAGATGATATCCATTCCGGACTGCTGATAATTGCTTTCGTACCGGAATCTTGCATCCGATATTGTACTTCATTCACACTCAGAAATTGATTTAAAGGAACCCTGACAGCACCGATTTTAGCTATGGCAAAATCCGCCACAACATACTCAATGCTGTTGTAAAGCCAGATGGCAACTCTGTCGCCATGGCAAATCCCAAGTTGGATTAAAGCGTTTGCAAAACCGTTAACCTCTTTTTCTAATTCCGCATATGTAATACTTCTTTGCAGGTCTTTTATAGCCACCTTGTCCGGGTATTGACGGACCGCTTTATCGAACAACTGTCCAACTGTAGTCTCTAGCAAAACTCATCATCCTTTCCTTTTTTTCTGTTTCAAGACTTCTCCGTCCTTTTGAAAGAATCAGTCAGATCCTTTTACTATTCCTTCAGGTCTGAGATAGGGAGGCCCTATGGAGAATCTGCGAAATTAAATCCGAAAATTCAGTTTTTTAATCACCTTTTTATGATTACTGAAGAAGTAATATAAATTTTCGCCTTTTTCCGATAAATGCTTGGAATTAATATATTCTCTAGGAAGTATATTTGTCAATTAAAAAACAAAATAAAGTCACTGACTTAAGTATAATCAAATTCCCTCACAAAAATCATTGACATCCTGAAAGTTATTTAGAATAATCAGAATTACAAACCGCAGTCAGTGACCCAATTTTTCTCTGTCTATAAGAATATATGGTTGCAGCAACGAATTTTGATTTCTGACAAGTTTAGTCGAAGCGGAGGCGGTCAGATGAAACTCATTACCTTTGAATATCGTGGTTCCCAGCGGATTGGCGCGTTAATCGAGGAAGGTAACCAAGCCGTTGACCTATTGGAGGGGGCAATGGCCCTCAAAATGGAAAAGGCCAATAACCTGTCCAGTATGCTGACTCTAATCGAGAGTGGTGCGACGGGACTGGAGCTCGCGCGTGAAGTTGTCTCCAACGCTCCCAATTCATCCATCCGGAACAGAGATGAAATCCGGCTACTAGCTCCCCTGCCCACCCCGGTGTCCCTACGGGATTGTGCTCTCATTATCGAGCACTTAGAGAACGTTAAAAAATTGAGCGCCCAAAAAGAGGCGGAGCAGAACCCTGATGTGTCCTTGGAGGAACTCTTGACTTTAGACCGTTTTCGCGTCCCCAGCATTTATTACGAAAAGGTCATGTACTACAATTCTTCCCGAACAACCATTAGTGGACCAGAAGAAGATATCGAGATTCCAAATTACACCGAGTGGCTGGACTTTGAATTGGAGTTTTCTGCAGTGATTGGAAAACGGGGCAAGAACATTTCTCGCGATTGTGCAACCGATTACATCTTTGGCTATACCATCTTTAATGACTGGAGTGCTCGGGACGAACAGATGCTTGTAATGGCTGCAGGCGCAGGTCTCGGAAAAGGCAAGGACTTTGACGGTTCGAATGGTTTCGGCCCCTGCATCGTAACCGCTGACGAGATTGGAGATCCCTACAATTTGATGATGATCGCTCGTGTCAATGGCGAAGAATTGACACGTGGGAACACGGACACCATGCATCATAAGTTTGAGGATGCCATTGCCCATTTGAGCCGGTCTCAGACACTGTATCCTGGAGAGATTATAGGCTCGGGCACCGTATTGCGCGGTTGCGGTCTTGAACATGACCGCAAACTGAATGCTGGCGATGTCGTGGAACTGGAAATTGAAAAGATCGGTGTCCTGCGTAATCGGGTGGTCCAGTCATCTTAGGGTAAGAGGGTAGTGTGCACACTCAATCACTACTGTAGGACTCTCCTGAAAAAAGCGAACAAGCCATGGTTCCCTGCGCGGGAACCATACTCTGTTCCTTGTATCGCTAAAACGACATAATACAACCAAGCTTATGACTTAGGCATAAGCCCTTTAACAAACAACTCGACACTGTATTTGTAGAACTTCTCCTCTGTTACGAGTTGAGTCTGATTATGTATGAGATGCCCCATCTGGAAGCCGTAGCACATTGAGAGAAAGGACATTGCTGTTAAGTGTGCGTCTTGTTCGGGTATGATTTTTTTCATTTGAAGGCGCTCAAAATATTCAACCAACAGGGAATGAAGCTTAGTAGGCAGCTCAGCCAGTTTCCTGTCCAATTCAGGAAAAAGCCCACTGTCACGGATACCAATAAGAATGATGTCCGTATTCTTTTGGAAAAATAATTGGTAATGTTTACATACGTTCAGTAAATCTATCTCTGGTTTATCCTTAGCTTCCTCTTTTAACAGCTTCTCAAATTGCGGGATATAAGAATGCTTTTCAATTATAGCTTCTAATATTCCCTGTTTATTTCCAAAAAGCCTGATAATTGCGTTCAAACACATACAAAATAATTATTTGCAAGGGAGAATTGCTATGAAATACGGCCGCATTATACAAAAACCTCGTGTTAAATTTTTTGAAGTAGCAGATGATGTTTTTGCCGGTGTATCACCGTATCGTGGAATCAGCTGGTCTAATGCCGGGTTCATAAACAAGGGCAAGGGCCTTGTATTTGACACGTTCTTCGATCTATTCCATGCGAAGGAAATGCGGGAGGTGTTCAAGGAAGTAAGCAACGGTGGCTCTCCTGCATATGTGGTGAACTCACACTATAATAGCGACCACACTTGGGGAAACAAGGTCTTTAAAGATGCCTGCATTATTATGCATAAAGAAGCAGAAAGAGAGCGCCTGACCGAAAACATCACTTGGATGGACGGGGTAATAAAAAGAGGAAAGGATTCCTCTGACTCGACCCCAGGCGAGCGCTTTTTTGCTGCAGAGTTTGAAGGATTCGATTTGGAGGGTGTGGAATGGATATCACCAAATATTGAGATTAAAGATGATATCAACATCCGACTTGGCGAAACCGAGGTGGTTATATACAACGTTGCTCCGGCTCATTCTGACAGTGATTTGCTGTTGTGGATGCCTAAAGAAAAGATTCTTTTTGCCGGAGATATCGTGTTTAACGGTTGTACGGCATACAGTGAAGAGGGCACCCTCAACTGGGTCAAAGTGCTTGATCGTATTATCAATGAAATCAAACCCGAAGTTGTCATCCCAGGGCATGGTGCTATCTGCAGCTTGGCTTTCGTGCAGGAACAAAGAGATTATCTCATGAACCTTATCAGTGAGTTTCATAAGCATTACGATGACGAGATCGATCCCTTGTCCCTGACAAAGAAAATGGATATTTCCCGTTTTCTTCATTGGATTCAACCAGAACGATTGTTTATGACTGTGGATATCCTGTTAAAAAGCAAAAGAGGCTTGCCAACTGTTGCAAATTGGAACGAGATACCCAAGAATCTGGAAGACATGCGCGTTTTTTTGGCCGAAAAATACGGAAGTCGGATCAAAAAATGGGACCCTATGAGCGTTTGGGAAGAATAGCACATACAAACCTTCAGAAGATAGCTTTAGCAGAATCTCCTTTTAATAATGCGAATCGAGTAGGAGGGGGTGACTAACCCTCCTGGGGGCTAGATTCTCTTGCAGCTATCTGTTTTCTTTGAGGATTGAGTACAGCCGTACATCCGCTAACAAATGAAAGGCTTCATCCTCGAAAGGATTATCTTTTTCTCCACCAACGTGTCAAGGGTTCGCTTCGCCGTACGCCCTTGACTTTGTTGGCTCTGAAAAAGATGTCCCTGTTAGGGGGATGAAACCTTTTCATATATCGGTTGATTGAGTTTACACGAAATTCTTGACAGACCCTAATTCTATGATCGAAACTCCTTAACGTTGTAAATCCGCGTTTTGCTAGCGGTACCCCTTAATGGAATACTGCTCCACCGTTTGGACTTATTAATTGCCCACAGAAAAAATCCCCTTCATCTGAAGCTAAAAATGCTGCCAATGCTGCAATCTCTCCCACTGTTCCAAATCTTTTCAGCGGGATTTGATTTTTTTCATTCTCAATCCACTCTGGATCATCATACGCCATAATCATATCAGTCTCCACAGGTCCTGGGGCAATTGCATTAACCAAAATCTCCGGAGCGAATTCTAAAGCTATACTTTTCGTGAATCCATTGACGGCAGATTTTGCTGCACAATAATGCGCTCCGCCTGCTCTTCCTATAAGAGATAGTTCAGAAGAAATGTTAATGATTTTTCCTCTAGTAGGCTCTTTTTCGATAAGTTTTCCAAAATGCTTAACCATCAGAAAAACCCCTCTAAGATCTGTATTAATGGTGTTATCCCAATCTTCTACTGGCATATCCACAACTGGTACTTCGGCAAGATATATTCCTGCGTTATTTACTAATATATTTATTCTCCCAAACTCATTCACAACTATATCTCGCATTTGAATAATCTCTTCTTCATTTCTAACATCAACTTTTACAGCAATCGCTTTTACTCCTAAAGCTTCTATTTCTTCCAAGGTAGCTTTAGCCTTTTCTTCACTGTTGTAATACGTAAATGCAATATTTGCACCTTCTTTTGCAAATCGAAGACAAATACCTTTGCCTATACCTGTTTCTCCACCGGTTACAACTGCTACTCTTCCTTCTAGCTTTTTCATTGATATAACAATTCCTTTCACTTCATTTGATTAGTTTTGCGGTTTTACGATTGGTTCTCTCGTTTATCTCTTGGTCTGATATATACAAAATAGTAAAGTAATGCTAGCCCGTAAAACCCAGCGGCTGTAAGAATATCATGAAGTGGTTGAGCAAATATCGCAATTGTTAACCCAATTATTACCACAATTGGAATGAGAGGAAACAATGGCATTTTAAAAGGTCTTTCTATATTCGGTTCTTTTATTCTGCTGATAATTGACCCAACTGCTACTAGCAGGAACATCACTGAAAACAAAATCGCTCCAAATGTTACAAGTGCTACTAAACTAGAGGCAAATACTAAAATAATGGATGCTATACAAATAAATGCCGTTGCCACCCAAGGTACCTGTGTTTTTCCAGACACTTTCATCATCTGTTTTGCAATAAAATCAGGAAAAGTCCTGTCTCTTGCTCCTGTGTACAAGATACGTGCCTGCCAAACGATGAGCATTACCGTCGCATTAAATGTTGCAATTAATACACCGATATTTACAAGCATAGTTCCCGTGCTGCCAAGATAGGATTGAACAGTATAAAGCAATGGTGATTTTGCCTGCAGATATGCTAAAAGATCTGGTGCAGCCATCATGGAGAGAATGATGGGGGTAACCATAAAGATAACTGTCACTACTGTTGAAATGATGACAGCCTTTGCAATGTTTCTGCAGCTTCCCTTCGTCTCTTCTGAAAAACCAAGAGCTGAGTCATATCCTCCTATTACTCCAAATAGCATTCCTATAGATGCAAGCATTACAGAGATTGATCCTGGTATTAATGCTGTACCTAATTCATTAAGAACCTGTGGTGAAAACACCACCTCTGTAACATCTCTCTGTGGATTTGTTAAAAATGTATAAAATAGAACAGCAATTAGAACAGCTTGCATTGCCATTAAAATTTTTGTCATTTTATCACTAGTTGCAATACTTGAGAGACCGACTATTAATGCGAAAATTAGACAAACTGCTGCAATACAGCTGGTTGCAAAAGCTGTTTGAGGTAATTGTGGAAATAGCAGTTGCATATACGTTGCAACACCAAGCGCTGTAGACGGGGGAAATATAAGTGAGATCAATACAAAAGATGCTATTCCCATATAAGATAGTGGTTTAGGCAAGACATATCTGATAATAGAATAGGTCCCTCCTGATACTGGATAAATAGAACCTAATTCTGCTAAGGTAAGTCCAATTAGAAGCACTAAAATACCTTGAAATAACGCTGCTCCGGCCGTGGCTGTACCTGTGACAACCAAAGGAGCAATCGCTAATACAAAGATGGCCATTATAGGCGATGCGTTTGCAGTTGTCATCGTAACATTACCTGTTACGGAAAGGCTTCTGTTCAGTTCTTGTTTGTAACCTAATTGTTCTAGTCGCTCTTGAGCGCTCATCGTCTTATCATTTTTACTCATGTCATCCTCCCTGAAGAAAATTACGAATTATCAAAACTATTTTGTTTAGCTTAGCCCTGAATCAGCAGTCGGCGAAGCGAGCTCATGACAAACCAAACTGAACATCCCTTCGCCCTTGATATCCATAAACTAAACCATTGGCGGGTTTGTCATGAGCGATTGCGGTGGTAAATTTTTGACACTACCGAAATTCGTTTTTCACTATAGGAACCAATTCTTTTAATAATTCCCTCCAAATCCTTTCACCTTTTTCTTTTGTAGCCAATGATGCTTTCCACAAGCTTCCGCTCTTGGCTACGAATCTTTCGTCTATAGGAATAACGTCATAAAATGGATTTTCTGCAGGACCATCGTCTACTGCCAAATCAAATTGAACTAACTCAGGAGCAATATGCATCATAATTGAGGTTTCAAACATTGCCGCATGTTCAAGGCCCCAACCTGGGAAGCCGTCAGGATATAGAAAATTCATTGTATCCTCGTCAAAGCTACTGAAAGGAGTCTCCATAACTAACACCTTTACATCTTTGTTGGTGCCTCTGTCTGTAGCAGTAAAAGCAGCTTCATATAAAAAATGCGAATTTTCCATATGCCAATTGAACAATACGATCTTTTTAAAGCCTTGTCTTATAAATTCCCTTATGATGTCTTCTACCTGATTGATGAAAGTGATTGCTCTAATTGAAGTGGTCCCAACAAAGGTCTGCCCGCCGCCACTTAACGGCCGTGAATGTGTTCCATAGGTAATTGGAGGTGCAACGATCATATTCACTTGATCTGCCATTTCAAGACACAACTCAGTAGGAATTAGAAAATCTGTTGATAAAGGTAAATGTAGACCGTGTTGTTCCACAGAACCTACAGGAAGCATAATTCCCATATCGTCTTTTATTGCATGATTCACCTCCGCCCATGTCATTTCCCACATCTTTCTTGTTCTCATCTATTTTGCCTCCTAATCCTTTTATACAAAACAATAAAGCAATTCTCATACCAACATTATTCGATTCCGTACTTTTTTAGCTTTCGAACAACGGAGGGTTGGCTGATGCCTAAGGATTGTGCCATTTTCACAGTGGTTTTGTGCTTCTTTTTTGACTTTGTTAAGACGTATTTTTCAACTTGCTCGAGGATTTCCGACAATGATTCCTCTGAATCGTTGAGAAGCGACACATAAGAATCGCGCCGATAGGACTCAGGTAGATGATCCATTGTCACGATGCTGGACGGTGAAGTCACAACCAACCGCTCAATAAGATTGATGAGTTCCCTCACATTTCCCTTCCAATCCTGAGCCAGCAGTTGTTGGATGACCGATTCATCAAGGATACGTTTAAGCTGATATTTCGACGAAAATTCCCCGACAAAATGTTTAATGAGTGGAATGAGGTCTTCCTGGCGTTTTCGTAACGGAGGAATCGTAATCGGGACCACGTTCAAACGAAAGTATAAATCCTCGCGAAATGTTTTCCTTTCTACCGCCTCTTCCAGGTTTTCATTCGTTGCGCCAATCAGTCTGAAATCCACTTTCCTTAATTTTGTCCCGCCAACTCTATAGAACTTTTTCTCCTGAATCAACTTAAGAACCTTAACTTGGTTGGAAAGCGAAAGTGCCCCTAACTCATCCAGAAAAAGAGTCCCTCCATCTGCAAGTTCAGCCAGCCCTAGCTTCCCACCTTTTTTTGCACCGGTAAAGGAACCTTCCTCATACCCAAAAAACTCCGCTTCAAAAAGATTTTCAGGAATAGCACCACAGTTCACCTCAATAAACGGACCATTCTTTCGAGGACTGTTTTTGTGAATCAGTTTCGCTACATGCGATTTCCCGACACCGGTTTCACCTAGCAACAGAACATTCACATCTACTTTTGCTACCTGGAACGCCGTACGGATGATAGTTTTCATCCCACTGCTATTCGCAATGAATCCTTCATGATCAAGATGTTGATCACGAAGCATTTCCAGTTCGGATTTGGCACGCGCCATTTCATCTTCCATTTGAGCTAAATACTTTTTCATTTCAATCAGTTCCGTGACATCATGGGAGTAACTAACAATATGAATCAGTTCTCCTTGGCCGTAGACCGGTATACCGGTGATCAACAGCTTTTTCCCTTCCCCGGTCGTTTGTATAAAGGTTACCTTCTCCTTTTTCTCAAGAACCAGTGAAGTTGCAAGCGGTGTAAACAATCCTTCCTCTTCAAGTTCGTAAACAGATCTTCCGACCATTTTGTCTGCACAGACACCATAAACCTCTTCAGTCGCCGCACTTACGCTTTGTACAATGCCTTGGGCGTTCGTCACAATAATGTCTTCTATGAGAGATTGAAGAATGGCTTCATTTTTATTCCACACGTCTTGAACTGACATTTGTACACCTCCAGGGGCATTAGAGTGAAAACAATAAAACGCCTAATTATTCATTCTTAAATAATTAAAATGGTAATATTCCTAATCGTTTAATGAAATCAGTGTATCACATGAATTATTCATTTTTGAATAAATTATCAAAAAATAAATAGACAGGAAAATCAAAAGGGGGATTTAATGTGCTTTCCAAGAGGGTTATTTCTTCCTCTGTGGCAGGGGGATTAACCGTAGAAAAAATCGGTTGTGATATGCTCCATATAGACATTCTTACGAGTTCCGACAGCTGATCTACGGCTTGTTCCGGATTTGTAATCCTTATGAAGTCGTCAAGATCCTCCGTACGGATATCCAACGCTTCTCGCAGGTAGTCATCATTAAGACGCTCTTCTTTGAGTCCATATTCATTCCTCATCCATTGTTCACAAAAGATTCTTTCGGCTTGAATGTCTCCATTCTCGAAAATCGACAACTCGAATATTTCCTCATTGATATATCCGGCCGTCATCACTGGTTCCTCGATAAGCCGGGACAACGCTTTGCCGATCTTTTTCACCGTGCCCCATACAAAATAATCGTGGAGAGCCCCCCACTTAGGCTGCCACTTTGTATTTTATGAGTCTAAAACATTATTTTCAGTGAACATTTCGCCGTTACTTGTGGTACGGCTCAGGTTAACGGGGCTATCGGCGAAAAATAAGAAGGAGCTTGTCACGGCGTGACAGCTCCTGGAAATCCAATTAATGTAAACACTATTCTTATTTCGCCGCTCCCCGATCGCTACCGTCCGCTTCGCTAATGTTCAAAATCTCCTTGCTATATTATCGCTATTGCATGGCATGTTAGTTATGAATTATGGAACAACTTCAAAAACGGTACCTTGGTTAAAATCAGCCACCTTCATAGATCCATAAACTCCTAAATATAGTCTGGTTTGATCCAGATTCGTTCCCAAACTAACATAATAAGCTGATCGAGATCCAAAATTATAATCGGTTTCAATAACACTAAAATCATTTAGTTTACAATCTGCTTGTACCCTGGTGTAAGCTAAAACCCCTCTAACTGGAGGGTGAGATCCTTCATCCCTGGCAAGGTCGGTAAACACAACGCTTCCCGTTAAATCGGGGATTTCATTCCCCATATAGGGCTGGACTCCTGTAAGTGCAGTTCCACCAAATTTATCGGGCCTTGGATCTTTATGAAAATAACTCGTTAAAGGCAGAAGACGCCTTACTGAAGTTTTTACCGCTTCATCGTAATAAGCAATTGTTTTCTCATCCAAAGTTGGATTTGCAGAGCAGCCCTTAATTATCGAAGTAGGAAAAGCGCCTTCCCACCCTCGCCAGCCAAAGTTAATGAATCCTTCTTGGTCAGGTTCGGAATTCATTACAGAAGCTTGAACAAGCTGGGTAACCGGTATTGGTTTATGATGAACGAATGAAAAAATCGACTCTACCAAATCCTGTCCAACAATCCCCACATATTTGACATACTGATTACTGAACCATTGAAATGAAATTCCTGGAATATTGCGAACCCCTTTGGCAATTACCGTAAGCGTCTCCTGAATAGGTACGGGAAGTTCATCAAAACGTGTGACTACGGGTGGATTATAAATAAATGTATTCGTAACGACATCCATTTCAATAATTTTGCCGGCGATTTCCATATCATCCTGACTTAAATGAAATGGATCGTAGCCTGATCCACCATCTCCGGTTGTTAAAACAAGTTTTCCTGTTTCAGGTGAAAAGTTTAAGCTATTGACACCATTATGATTTAAAAATGGTCTTCTTACGTTAAGTAATGTCCGTCGTTTTTGAAGTTGACCATTCGATTGTAGAATCCATTCTTCAACTGTATCAATATGATCGTATTGAATTTCTCTATTTATCCACTTTAGGTTTAAGGTTCTAGGATCGCACGGATTCGGCTTAAAAGATTCAAAAGCACCTGGAAGGGCACCTGGACCTTGTGTTCCAGCTACTGAAAAATGAAGATAGAAAAGACCGTTATAATAAAAATTGGGATGAAACGCTAGCCCTAGCAACCCCCGTTCATCATATCCACCACTAGAGACACCTAGTTTTATGATTCGCGGGCTAATATCGAAAAAAGTTCTTATCACTCCGTCTCGTATGTAAAAGATCTCTCCTACCTGGGTTGCAACAAATAAACTTTCAATTGAATCACCCGGAAGTACAGTTGTTTTCAAAACAGTGGGCATATTTATCTTACTTACAATGGGCCGTAAACTAACCTTAACTTTTCTCAACTAACTTTAGCACTCCCTCCTAGTCACATCCAGCGTTCAATTCAATTCTCCGCTTTCCCACTATTTGTGGTACGATTCAGCTTACTTTCAAGCTACGATTCAAGGATGTATTCTTATTTAAGAACGCTCGTCGATCAACCGTTCTAAAAACTCCGCAAACGTCGAAGCATACGTGTCGATCAATCCATTCATGAGATCATAACAAATAATGGGGAATTCACCCTGTTCATCTCTGGAAGACGTATCAAAAAAATAAAGCTCGTCACTATCCGGAACGAACAAGTCTAGTCTGTGGGGAAACCGGCCTACCCACCACTCCTCGGCTTTATTCAACCTATGTATATAAAGAAGGTCGCCGTCGTCATACTCTCTGTGTTCCAATCTCCGCCCTCTTATGTACTCCGAAACGATGCTCCCTGTGACAAAGTGATATGAGGAATATCCAACTCTGCCCCAACTTCATCCGCTGTAATCTCATCGGTTAGAATGAAGGTGGTGTAACTGCAAATATAACAACTACGTTCTGATCAAACGTATTTTTCCACTTGTGTTTCATATGAGGCGGTATTCTTACACTATCTCCCGTACTCAAAATATGAATTTCATCATTTAGATACAGCTTTACTTCCCCTTCTAGAATAAAAGCTGCTTCCTCTCCTGAATGTTCCATCAATGCCTCAGAAGATTGAGATCCAGGTGTCAATTTCATTAAAGCATACTCGATAGCCCCGTTTAGATCAGGGGATAAAAGTTCATATGAAATATGTCCACTTTCCGGAAGAGTCATTTTCTTTCGATGATTGGATCGCACAATCAAATTTTTTGTGCTTTCCTGCCCCAGAAAAAAATTAAAAACCGGAACCTCTAATACTTTAGCAATTAACTTTAGTGTATGAATAGAAGGGTTTGCTATCCCTCGTTCAATTTGACTTAGCAACGAAGGAGTCACTACTACCAACTCTGCTAGTTGGCGAATGTTTAATCCTTTCTTCTTCCTGTATTCTTGTATTTTTTGCCCTACATTAATGTCGTTCATAATAAATACGCTGCTCCTCCAGTTACATTTCAGTTGCAATTTAAATAAATTGTATTGACTTTTATTAAATACATTTTAACATAAAGGAAATCATGTAATGTACTATCTTTTTGTAGAATTGTATGTAAGCGTACTCCAGGGCACATTCAAAGAAGAGAGGAAGTTAGCGATGTCAACGGATCATATAGTAGCAGGGAAATCAATTTTACAATGGCAACTAGAGTATCCGATATTACAAGATGTAGTGTCATTAAAAGAAGTTTTTTGGACAAATGCCAAGTATAAGGCATCAAGCATTGATACGCTTTCCATCGATGAAAAAGATGTGAATGATGCTGAGGAAAGATGGAAACGATTTGCACCTTATCTTGCTAAGGTATTTGAAGAAACCCAAAGCATGAACGGTATAATCGAATCTCCTTTCGTACCTATTCCCCACATGCATCGTTATCTTGAAAAAAAGTATCATCAAGCACTTTCTGGGAAACTATGGTTGAAATGCGATAGCCACCTCCCTATATCGGGATCGATTAAAGCAAGAGGTGGGATTTATGAAGTTCTCAAGCATGCAGAGGATCTTTTGTTTAAGCATAAACTGTTAACAGCTCAGGATGATTACTCCATTTTAGATTCTAAGCAGTTCAAGGATTTTTTTTCGCAATATTCGATCGCTGTAGGATCTACGGGTAATCTTGGACTAAGTATTGGTGTAATGAGTGCAAAAATGGGATTTAAAGTTACTGTTCATATGTCAGCAGACGCAAAACATTGGAAAAAGGATTTGCTCAGAACCAAAGGCGTTACTGTAATCGAACATAGTTCTGACTATAGTAAAGCAGTTGAGGAGGGAAGAAAACAAGCAGATACAGATCCAGACTGTTACTTTATTGATGACGAAAATTCAAAGCACCTATTTTTAGGGTACGCTGTAGCAGCTAATCGATTAAAAATTCAATTAGATGACGCAGGCGTTATTGTAGATAAAGACCACCCTTTATTTGTATATCTTCCGTGCGGTGTTGGTGGTGGTCCGGGAGGCGTTGCTTTTGGCTTAAAATTGATTTACAGGGAACATGTACACTGCTTCTTTGCCGAACCAACCCACTCTCCATGCATGATGCTTGGGTTGTTAACTGAGTTACATGATCAAGTATCTGTTCAGGATTTTGGGATAGATAACAAAACAGACGCAGACGGCCTTGCAGTAGGGAGACCTTCTCGATTTGTAGGTAAAGTAATTGAGAGCTTATTGAGTGGAATTTTTACAATTAATGATGATGAATTATATATTTTGCTACATGCTCTAAGTAACAACGAAAATATTGACCTTGAACCTTCTGCATTAGCTGGAATGCTAGGAACCGTCAAACTACATAATACAAGAGTCGGTCAGGAGTATTTATCCGTTAACGCATTAGATGAAAGGTTGGAAAATAGTACACATATTGTTTGGGCAACGGGCGGAAGCTTGGTTCCAAGGGGAATAATGGAAGGTTATTATAACAAAGGCTTACATTTATCAAAACTGAAAGATTCACTTACGGAATACGATAGTTGAATAAAAAAAAGCGGCCAAAGACCGTGAACAATACAGTCTGAACCGCTTTTTGTTGTTACTCCCATCATAGCAGACGGACGGTTATTTTATTTTGTATATAAGACGACAGCGCTTATTATTTGAACAGTGAATCAATAAATTTCTCTTCGGCGTATATGATTGAAGAGACGATGGCACAGGCGATCAGATAAAAACTGCCGGACATGGCCAGACTTGCTTTGCCTTACTACGGCGTTCTGCTTCTCACGGGCGTCAGCTTAATTGGCTTTTTTGAATTTGTTACATGTTCCTTTAGCATATGCATCCAACTCGGCCATCTCAAAACGGAGGGGCTCTACCCTTTTGATACCGAAATCTAGACGAGGCACAAAGGCGAATCGAGGAATATATCCAATTTTACAACGAAGGTCGTCCACAGCGAAAATGGAAGAAGCTGACGCCAGTTGAGTACCGACGTCAGCTTTTCTTTCCGTAATAAATAAACACCTCTGGTTCCGCTCAGAGCAGATGCATCTTGGCTTCCGCCTCGTCCCACGGCACCGAATAGCCAGCCCCCTTGGTACAAAAGATCGAGGAAGAGGTATAGAGAGGATCTGCTTCCTTGATGTAACCTTTCCTTTCGATCACTTCCTCCGCATTATGGCAGCGGTCGTAGCCGCCAAACACGCAGCGGATGCTGCCTCGTCCATGTGTGAAGGAAGCGAACTCGGTGCTGTAGTTCATGAATGTCGACACGGGCACCCTTCCAGTAATGACCGCATGGGTATCCGACGTCTGCGGTGGCTCAAATGTGCCTGAGAAGCGCTGAATATCAGACAGCACCCTCCCGATCTGCTCGATTCCCACCTTGATTTTGAAGTCATAGTAGGGTTCCAACAGCATGTTATCCGCTTTCTCCAGCCCCTGCCGCAGCGCGCGGAAGGCGGCCTCACGGAAGTCGCCCCCATGGGTATGTTCTTTATGCGCACCACCTTTTAGCAGCGTGATCTTCATATCGGTGACCGGCATGCCTGTCAATAGCCCATGATGCTCCCGCTCGTAGAGATGAGACCGGATCAGATTCTGAAAGTTAAAACCTAGGTCATCAGGATGACATAAGCTAGCGAAGTGGATTCCGCTGCCTCGCTCCCCCGGTTCAAGTAGGAGGTGCACTTCCGCATAATGCCTGAGTGGTTCGAAGTGTCCATATCCCGTCACAGCGGACTGTATCGTTTCTTTATACAAGATTTCCGGTTGGCCGAAAGAGACAACGAAACCGAAGCGCTCCTTCACTAGCTGCTCCAGCACTTCTAACTGGATCAGACCCATGACGCGAATGTGAATCTCCTGCAGATTCTCTTCCCAAACCACATTCAGAGACGGATCCTCCGCATTCAGAATGCGAAATGCGCCGAGCACTTGCTGCACGTGAAGCGAACCGTCGAATTGTACTTTCGACTGTAGCGTCGGCTCGGTCTCGTAAGCAAACTTGTCTGCGTATTGCCCCACCCCTTGCCCAGCCTCGGCCTCAGACAAGCCGGCGACTGCGAACATATCGCCGGCTGCCACCTGTTCAACTGACTGCGTTTTGCTGCCGTTAAACAATAAGATCTGTGTAATCTTCTCTTCGTATCGAATTCCGCCGCTCTCATAGCTGAGCAGCTCCCGGACCTTCAGCGTGCCGCTCAGCGCTTTGACGAACGTTAGCCTCAACTCGTTTGCGGCGTACCGAATTTTATAAATGCGGCCCCCGAACGGAGCCGTTTCGTCATAAGACGCTGTCGTCAACAGGTGCAGTTGATTCAGGAATTCAACAACGCCCTCATCCTGCAGCGCCGAGCCATAGGCGCAGGGAAAGAGACGCCCCTCTCGTATATTCTCCTGCAAGGCACCCAGCCAAAAAATCTGATCATCCTTCTCCTCCAGGAACGCTTCTAGCAAAGACTCATCCCGCTCCGCCATCATCTCCCGTAACTCTTCACCGACGATACCATCGGCGAAGTTGCCCTTGATGGAACAGACATCCCCGGTCAACTGAAGCCGAATCTCCTCCATCGTTCTGTCTGCATCCGCGCCAGTTCGATCCGTTTTGTTGATGAAGAAGAACGTCGGAATCCGATGTTTACGCAGCAGCTGCCAGACTGTCTCGGTATGACCTTGGACGCCTTCTACCGCACTGACAATCACGATAGCGTAGTCCATTACCCCAATCGCCCGCTCCATCTCGGAGGAAAAATCGACGTGTCCAGGCGTGTCGATCAAATAATAAACGTCGCCATTATAGTGCATAACCGCCTGATCGGCGAATACTGTAATACCCCTTGCTCGCTCGATGTCGTGGTTGTCCAGAAAGGCATCTTGATGATCCACCCTGCCTCGCGACCGGATGCTGTTCGTATGGTATAGCAGCTGTTCTGCGAAAGTCGTCTTGCCCGCATCCACATGGGCAAACAAGCCGATCGTTAGACGCTTCATGTTATCCCTCTTCCGTAATGCTCGACTAAAAATTCTTCTCTCATTAAAACACAAGACGCGAGAACAAGAATAGAGTTGCCAGCGTCTCCGCCACTCCCCCGCATTTTTCCGTTCCCCGTTAAAATAAAGGCTTGATACACAAATAGGGGAAAAGAGTTGAGGCTGCTGGATTTTCCAGTTTACCTCGATTTTTTCCCCTGGCTGAAATCAAATGTTTATTTTAATTTTGTCAGATGTTTATTATGCCTTCCAAAGGGTTTATTTGGTGTTCTATATATGGCAGTAAATTGCCGTGTATTTTTCTCTTATATGCAATCGCTCGGGTTTTTTGTTTTGATGGATAAGACAACTGTCCCAATCACCTCGATGAGCTGTCCTAATCAAATGTCCTTGATATTTAAGGGTATCGTGCAACTGTATCATTCATCACCAACAACGCCACACACTCCACATGCCCCGTATGCGGAACATTGCCTATTTGGTTGCTGTATGTCGAGGTGGGATAAAGCCTTGATGTATAAGGGTTTTCTCAATCCCATTGAAAATCCTCCCAGGTACATGGAGCATTGTAAGCGATATTAAGCTCGTTTGGAACAAGTTCATTTTCAATGGCAGCCGACACTTCTTTTATTGCCCAGGCAAAGGTTTACTTGGAAGTTTGTCAATCCGGACAATACCTTCTTTCCCATTCTTTTCGGCTATAAAGTATCCGGGAGGTTGATTGACTTCGCTTATTTTTTCAAGAGGTCGCAAGCTGTCTATCGTGCCCCGAGGGATTAAGGTCTTTCCGTCTAATGCAATGACTGTCACAGTCTTTTCTTTCAATGGGGACAAAATGGTATAGCCATTTTCGACCGATGGATATACGACAGTTCTTTTCAGAGGGTTAGGTATGTTTATTTTTTGTCCCTGTAGTGTATATAACGCCACTATGCTGTCGGAGTAGTCCGTAAGCTGTATGCCTGACACTGTTGTTCTCGCCTCAATGTTGCCGCCTTTGTAGCACCCCAAGACATCAAGGTCGGAGTATAACAACGATACAAAACCGCATTGGGCTTTAGGTATGATAACTTCTCCCTTGTTGTTCAACACGGTAAAATCTTTGTAGGACTTGCCTTTTACGTTGTACAGTATGATGAAATTTCCGGAAAGATCAGAGGATACAACGTATTCGTACTCATAAGGTAGCACTTTAGCGCCATTCGAAACGCCGCCAATTTTCCCATTTTTCAGCAACAATGAAATATTGCCCGAATGCAGGATTAAATCGTCAGCGTACGCAATGAACACTCCCTTTTCATCATAAAAAGCCTTGTCTGTACCATGCAATTTCACGAATACATTTTTGTTCTGAATTCCAGCCTTGCCATATGTACCGTGGGCTTCAAAAGAATTAAATTCAATCGGCAATTTCAAAGTACCATTACTTGCATAAAGTCCCCAAAGATTATTTTTGCGTACGGCAAAACTTCCATTAGCTAGCGAAACAATTTCCGTGTAAACAGGAGGAATGATCGGTTTTAATTTTATATCTAGTACCCCATAGGTATTTTTCTTTTTATCCTGCGCAATGAATAAACCCTTTCCGACATATCGAACAGGGATCGCCCCAGCTTTTATGGCGGCAGTATCCATCAGAAGTGTGCCATCTTCTTTAAAAGCGCTTATCTGGAAATCATCATGGGCATCCATGTGTGAGGCGATTATTATATTTGCATCTTCATCGTACTGAATTTCGGAATCGTATTGTATGGGAACTATCAATGCTTTTTTGTTTAAATCATACACGCCCGCTAACATAACCGTTTTCCCTGCTTTGTTTTCATATAAACCAACACGGGCCATGCTGCCCGTTACCGTTATTCCGTCATATTTGCAAGGCAGCACCACATTACCCTCTGATGAATAGACGCCGACTTTATTGTTGTCATCTCTTACGACATACCAGTATGTATTGTTTTTCTTATCGTAGGAGACGTGTATTTCTACGAAATTGTAAGGTATAATGATTTTCGTATCAAAAGATGTAACTCCGTATTTTCCGTGAATTTCTCCAACAAAAGCATTTGTAGAAACCTCCCTGATTCTATCATACGAGAAGTTTACTATCTGCGTATAAGAAGAGGTTTGAGCTTGCACACATGTAACTGATAACGATAAAACCGCACAGACAAGACCAGAAACTATTTTTTTAAATTTAAACTGCATACCTACACCTCCACGAAATTTATTAATCTTCTAACGCTTAGTTACCGTACTTCAAATTGTGAATACGCTTTTACGGCTTAAAAATTCCTTAAATATCATTCTGAGATAATTATGAAATGTTACATAAGATTTGCCCCTACATTTACATTCAAGATCTCAGGTGCTAACGGTAAAACAATGCGAATTACACCGGTTCCAGTCCCCGCTGGTACTCGAACCCATGCGTCCATAGTTTTTAGGCTTAATAATGGAAGCTGGGATTATAGTTATAAACCAATCTCAGAATTTTTTGGTATCTATTTGGGTTCGTCCACTACAGCTACGGTTGATGTGGCTCTGCCGAGCGGTAACCATGGGAATTTCGAAATCAGTTTTGTCTAGTTGCATCATTGTATCATCTGACTAATTATGTTAAGGTGGTGGCGCTTTCATCAAGACGCTTCCATCTTAACATAAATATAACGCACATTGGTTTTAAAGGGGGGAGAGCCATGAGACCATTTACAAAAACAGTCGGTATGATGTTCGTCCTATGTTTGATTCTCCTAAACAGCGGTGCTGTCGGTAACGCCGCCGGAGAAAATGTCCGCCTTTCGACTGGTAACACCCTGTATTTTGGAAATTACTTTTTTTCGCCCCTGCCATTTAAATCCTACCCGATTGGGATTACGGACGCGGTTCACATGGACGTTGGTATATATGGGACGCCGGAGGAGATTTTTACATTCGCAAAGGTCGGAGAAACCTATTATTTAAGGCGGGATGGCAGACCGGGGCCTGATTATTATGGGCTTTCTCCTGTAAAGTGGCGCGTATTATCAGTTAGCGATAAGGCGGCACTTCTTCTTGCTGAAAAGGGTTTACAGCGGGCTTCATTTCCCGTACAACAAGGCAAGTTGGATTGGGCGGAGAGTACTGTAAGAAGCTGGCTCAACGGGTATGGTCCTAGCGAGAATGCCAGTGGGAAAGACTACTCAGCCTATAGTTTAATGACATTTGGTTTTTCCGAGATAGAAAGGAGTGTCATTCAACAAACAATCGTTAGAACAAAGATTAGCCGAGATACCGCAGACAAGATTTTTCTGCTTTCTCAAGAGGAAGTGCGCGCATATTTCTCCAAAAACAGCGTAGATAACACACAAAATCTTCCAGGTTACATGCTACGGGATTCGACAAAGACACAAGGCCTTTCTTTTTCTGACGATGGTAGCATTAACTTCGTCGATCCTGAAGATTTCTTTTCGGTAAGCGTCAGGCCTGCCCTTTATATAGACCTTTCAAAGATCAACCTGACTTCAGTTCCCGGGGAACCGGGTGCATTTACCGTAGCCGTGGTTCCGCCGCTTGTCGCCATGCCCACCGCATCCACAGCCTATGTCAATGGTGCCAGTGTCTCGTTTGATGCTTACACGATCAATCAGGAAAACTACTTCAAGCTGCGCGACGTGGCCTATGTGCTCAACGGCACTCGTGTGCAGTTTGACGCCGCGTGGGACGGTACGATCAAGATGATAAGCCTGACGAGAAACAAGGCATACACGCCCGACGGTTCGGAAATGAAAACGAAAGGCAGTGGAAATAAAACACCTGTGTTGAACAAATCCAAGATTCTAATGGACGGTAAGGAAGTAGAGTTTACGGCTTATACCATCGACGGCAACAACTATTTTAAGCTGCGTGAGCTGGCGCAGGTGTTCGATTTCCATGTGGGCTATGACAGCAACACAAAAGCAATCAGCATTGACAGCAGAGCGGCATATTCGAAGTAAATACTCTGAATGGGAAAATCAACCTCAATAACAAAAGGCTGTGGATTGCGGAATTTCGATCCTTTCACGAACATTACCCTGCAGGAAGCCGCCGCTGCATTTCACAGACAAAGAGGCATGATGGAAGAGGCGAAGATCGCCGTCTGCGCCATTACGGACATGTAGGATATGGATGGCGGAAAGCGCATCATGGCCGGCATCTGTCATAAAATTAGGGGGGATTGCCTCAAATTGTCGCAATCCCCTATATTGAGAGGGTACAACCATGAAAAAACTACTTGCTCTACTGTTGGCGCTCTTCTTGCTGGGCCCGTATGGCGGCGCATTTGCGGCATCGTTTGCCAATCAGGACGATTTTTTGATCCGCAACGGCGTATTGGAGGAATACCGCGGCTCCGGACTACACGTTGTCATCCCCGATGGAGTAATCGAAATCGGTGACTTTGCGTTCTATCCCAGTGGATGGATGGAGATGCGGGCAACGCCACTGGGAATCGAAAGTGTGGAAATCCCAAACAGTGTGAAGCGAATCGGCAACAACGCTTTCACCTACTCCAGCTTTGAAGACATCGTTATCCCGAAGAGTGTTGTAAGCATCGAGAAAGATGCGTTTTTCAACTGCTACCAATTGCGCGACCTGCCGTCTGTGCAAGTAGATGTAAAGAACGCATACGCGTCCGAAAACAAGAAGTACGCGCGCCTGCTCCCCGAAGGTAGCTATATTACAGGAATTGACAGAGAGGGATATATTACTGTTGTCAGGGAAAAAACGGTGCAACTCGAGGATTACCACCCAGGTCATCAGGACTTGGAGTCTATGACAATTTACCAATTGGGACTTTACGATAGTAACTTGAAGATGATATTGGATTTTTCCGTTGAGGCGCTGTGGCCAAAATCCATCACCTTCTTTGACAATATGGCAGTCGTGCAGACGAAGGGCATGACTTGGAGGGCGACCGACAGCTTTAGCCGGTACATGAAAAGCCCTTCCGGCAACGGGAAATACGGCGTCATCGACCGCACAGGGGCGTTTGTAATCCCACCCCGGTTCGACCAGATCAATTATCTCGGATACGGCCGTTTCGAGGCGCTTACCAGAAATGCAGCCGGGAACTGGCAATGGCGCGTCATTGGCGTACGCGGCCAGACCCTGCCGTATGACTGCTACGACACGAATAGCCTGCGTCCCAGTGTCTGGGCACGACCCGAGGCCGCTCGCGCCGTTGAACTCGGGTTGGTCGTGGGGCCGCAGTCTTCCATGTCTGTCAACTACACTTGGAACATCACACGTCAGCAATTCTGCGAACTGGCATTGAACCTATACATCGCAATGAGAGGGCCGGACGCGCCGCCTGTTGTGGATGACAGAGACACGTTTTCGGATACCAATAGCATAGAAATACTCAGGGCTTATCAGTTGGGCATTATCAAAGGGCGTGGCAATGGCATTTTCGACCCTTTCGCCGACATTACCCGGCAGGAAGCTGCAATTATGCTGTCACGGCTGGCGGCATTGCTTAACATCTCTCCCAATGCCGATGTTTTGAATTTTGCCGATATATCCACAATAATGGCGGAAGGAAAGGCCGCGATCTCCGTAATTTCCGCCATGAGGGATGAAAAAACGGGTAGCCGCGTCATGAATGGTATGGGCGAGGGTCAATTTGCCCCTAACGATCCGTACACAACAGAGCAGGCGATTGTGACCATGCTTCGACTATACAACGTGGCCAAGAAGGATTGATTACAAAAACGGATACCTCAATCATGGGGTATCCGTTTTCGTATTATGAGCATTTTGCATAATTCCGTTTTTCCTCAACCAGCAAAAGAGATACCCTGGTAGCTACTGTAAATCTTATGGGACTACAGAAGTTTTGTAAAAATGGGCAGACCTGCAAAATTTTCATGATCCCATTTTTTAAGCTGCTACCCTTTTTGTTTGGCGAGCTACAGCGATCGCGGATGCAATAACCATTTTCCTTGCAAGAGTAGCAATAAAACCACCCATTCACAAAGAGATCTGCATCTGCTTCCAAAATATCACCACAATAAGCCTCGCATTTATGCGATTCCACGATTGAAAAATCAACTCCATGCTTTTCACAGACAGGATCTAATATCTTATAAGCCTCTTTCGTCATCTCTGGAAGTCTCCTGCTCCCATTTTCACTGGAAATGAAGTGATTATGGAAAATCCAAAATTTATTTTGCTCTCAACCAACGATAAATCTGAAGCAAACTCGCGAGTGGCCTGTTTTGATGGATATAAAACAATATGTTATGTGCGGCTGTACGAATGTTCCTCCTGCCGAACTGGATATTCCAGTAAAATCTCAATTCATCATTAGTGTCAAGGTTGATGGGGCAAAGTGTATGGAATGCGGTGAAGAGTATTACGATATGCAATCTTTGAAAGCAATTGAAGAGCTTGAAAAAGATTAGGTGCATAGTCAATAGATGGGAGTTTAAACCGCTAACGGATTTTTTTCTCCAGGATTATTCAAGAAAATAATCGCTCTTGGATAAACTGCTTGATTATTAGCTATTGTCACTCGATTTTTTGGTAGGACAATTCCTTTAGCAAACTATTGAAATACCATGTCAATTGCCTCTTTGTCATAATCTAAAATCCAATCATTATATCGTTCGTACAAAAATCTAATAGATTCTTTAGATGAAGCAAGTACATCACAACCACGATCATCATAAATGTGAAAAATTGTATTTTTCGATAGGTTAACAAAGAATACATCATGAATAATTTTAGGCTTGATCCCCATGTCTTGATTACAAATTGCTCTAATCAAGTGAATGTATTTCACATCAGAAACTTTACAGTTCAAGGCATATCTATGCGTTTCAAAATCATTAATATCGTAAACATCTTCAAAAATATAGGGAATGACTTGATGTTGCAACTTACGTAATACATCTTTCGCTTTAATGTAGTGCTGAAATATCTTTACTTTCCGTCTTCTAAATATGTTTTCTTCACCAGCGTGATGAACGTTTGCCACTATTATGATCTCATCATTTGTTGAATGAAGCTCCTGAAAAAGTGTTATTGCACGAAAATAGACACGTTCCATATAGATTTTCGTATCTTCTTCATTCGGGTCGCGCAATTCGAAACGGATTCCAAACTTCCAGTTGTAAAAGAGAGGTGGTCTTAACTTTAGATTAGAAAAATTGCTGTCCAGATATTCATCGATTTGCACACAAACACTCCTATCACTATATCACCATGCAACCATTTCAGTTCGTGTGTCATTTTCATCCGTTATATATCTCACAGACTGGAATCCTTTGCTTATCGCATTAGAATGAAGGAGATCTAAAAGTAATAAGTCCTTGGAGTAAACGGAGACATAAATTGAGTCGGTTATAAGCAATACAATTTCACAATCGCTCTGAAAATAGTCCTCATATGTCTCAATGATAGAAATCCTTTTACCTTTTGGAAATCCTTTTAGATCAGCAAAGATTGTGTAGTACAAGTTACAATTTATTCGGGAACTCAATTCCGACCCGCTCACGATCGCTTCACTCCCATAAAAAAGTTCTTCGTCTACTAACTGATCATTAACCACATTCAATATGTGGCCACTGCCGATCAGCCAATCGTACAATTTACAGTCCATTAACTCCAAGATATCACTGATAAATCTTCCATATTCATTGGGGATTAGAAAGGAGATTCCTCTGTTCACTTTAATGATCCCCCTCATGAAAATAAAGCCTCATCCCGTCATTCCCCCAACAACCTTCATAGTATTATCTATGCAGCTCTTTATCCGCCCCCAATTTTTGAACTCTGGTAAATATGAATCATTTACTGATAGCCATTTTTACCTTAGCGTTCCTCAGTGCATATTAAAAAAATGGAACGTTGATTAAGGGGCATTTAACGAAACTTAAAATCTCGTACACTAAGAGGATCGGCAAAATAATTTACTAATTGAAACCAGAAGCAAAAAAGCGGATTTACAACATTATTAGAGGACATATTTACTTAAACAGCCTTAGTCAGAACTACTTAACTGACTAAGGCTGTTTAGTTATTGTGTCTTTACTTTAGATCTTTCTTTTTGTTTTTCGAAATTAAATCCATCACTACAATCAAAACCACTATGAAAACAGACTGAATGAAAGGTTTAACATAGCCGGATTGATCGTATATAAAGTATGCAAGAATGAAGTTAAGCACGAAAGTAAGTAAGTATCCAAAAACTCTAATTGTCCCACCTCACCTTAAAAGAAAGGATCTAATATAGATGATTTTCTCACATCTAATCCAATATTGCCACCAGTATAATCAGAGTTTTTAGTCACTCTGATTTCCTTCTTGATTTCATAGTCACCAACGAAGTTTCCGTTCATATCGAACTTACCAGCAGACAATTCTCTGTAGTAGTATTTAATCGAGAAATACAAGTTTTCTGTATCAGTTTGCACAAAGTAATAGACACCGAATCCACCAACAGCCGCTACACTAATTTTCCGTGGGTCTGGTAGTCCACCATTTTTTGCCCATTCAATAACGGCTGCTCCTAAGGCTGTTTTTAGTGCTGCTGTAAATTTTTTGTTTTTTTGAATATCATGCGCTTTCATGTGTACATATGCAGTAGGATACGAAGCAGCGGCTTTCAGAAGGCTTGGATTAAATTCTGAAGCAAGTAACTGATTGACTTTAGAAATAGCTTCAGGTGATGTGTTCACTAACTTCACATTGCCTTTTTCCACTGTGTAACCAATATTGTTCTTCTTCAAGATGTTCACAATTCTTTCGTTGACCACAGGGGTATTTTCTTCGACTGCTGCGGAAGCGCCAAGAGGAACACTGAAAACTACCAACATGCAAATGCTAAACAACAGGGCATACAACCTTTTCATCATCCAACCTCCAATCAAGATTTTGTTTTACGATTCAATCTTAATAGAAGATTTTGGCAAATGCAATAATTTACTAAAAATACTTTTTTTGGTATTATAGTCTCTTAGAGTTCGAAATGTTTGATATCTCTAATAATCTCAACCCTGAAATGGAACTTATGATTAAAACGGTGTTTGATTCATCATTGTTGAAACAGATGAATCATTAATTGGATCGAAGAGGTGAAAATTCGGTACTGGGTTGTAAGGAAATCGCTGACCCAAATATGGATACAAAATTGTAAAAAAAAGATTGGAGTCCATTCAGCGATGATCAATAAACACTTGTGATTCAACAAAACAACAAATTGTAGAACTTGCTTTTCCAGAATGAAGGTCAATCTACCATAACGATGCTTTACAGCCGTGTATGTGTAGAAAAGCTTTTCAAGAAGTTACTCCAAAACGCAGACAAGAATATCACATATCTTATTGATGAGTTAGATAGTGGCGTGAGTCTTTTTTTGTTTATCACACAGTGGAAAAACTGCCGCTTTATTAGTTCTATCTATTCAATGGAGTTTACTTAATAACCACATTGGAATTTTTTTCCAAAATAGAACAAATTTCTTGAATCCGATGCTCAAATTCCATAAAATAAGAACAAGTGTTTGAATAAAAATAGAAGAATCTGTTATGTAGTCGTCGGCAATTGCCTATGATATCAGCAGATGTAGAGATAAGGTGGACGCTTGTCGTTTAACCAAGTAAATTCAGGAGGCTGAAACTATGGCTAAGTTAGTAATGTACAATAACAATTTTTTCTTTCTCCACCCCGTAAACTTTGATAAGTGCGACATGGAATTTGAAATTTACAGCTTGGGTGGCGAACTAATTGGAAGTACGATTTACGGTATCAAAGAGGAAGCTAATCTCTTCTCATGTGAGCAAAGTTCATGAATTGGCTTGAAATCGAAGCGCACAAGGAAGAAGCAACAATGAAATTTGCTTACGAGTTTAATCTTCCAGTCGAACAGGCTAATCAACTTGAACTTTCTGCAGTAGAGATTATGGATATAATGAATCGCAAATGGTCGATTTCGATTGAAATAATGGATCAAGTATTAGATAACTACGTATCGTAACCATGCAAAAAAGACAGCTTTCTCAGCTGTCTTTTTTCGTTTCACCAAGCACTTTTAAATGCCTGAAAGAATGATACAATCTGTATTGATTTCCATCTTTTAAGTATAAATCGGTTGCTTTCCCATAGCAGATAGATTACTGACGCTCCCCCCAAGCTAATCAACAAACTAACTGCAAGAGTTATAAGAATGACCTTGTAGACCATCAAAATTACGATACTACCGATCAATAATAAAGTTAGCGACACTTTACGTAAACGGAAGACCTTAAAAAGAGAAAACATTCCTTTTGACCAATTTCTTTGAATTCTAAACGCTCCATAAATCGGAGAAATCGACAAAATAAACAGAATTAAATATGGCACATAATCCAAAGCAAAAGATATAGCGCCTCCCAACAAAAAGGAAAGAATCAACAAACCTATAAAATAAGAAACCATCTTCTTGATCATGATATCAATTCCCTTCTTAATTTTTATTTCCTGAACAAAACCCTGCCTTGCTACAAATTTGAATCTTTCATTCGCCTTTTCATTTATGTTTGCCATATTATAGTTTGGTATTGATGTTCTGATAACGGAAAAACAGACAGTTGGAAATAAGATGATAGAGTTTTCAAGGCAACAATACAAATGTTCTTGCTGCTTAGCATAAAAAAAGGATTAGGAGCATTTTACGCCTAATCCCTTTATTACATGTATCAATAAATCATTGGGTCACATGACTTTTTATGTCATCGCTATTGGCTCCGAGAATCTGCAGGACAATTTGCCTACTATCATAAAGGATATCGTCAGTCGGTGGTTTGTCATATGAACCATAGAATGGGAAGGTATCTATGCGAATGCTATATTTTGCGTCTCTTGCCCATTCATTCACGAAAATTTCTCTCGTGGATTTCATGTTGAACGCATTTCGCATTGGCATTTCATACACCTCAGTCTTATTATCCCATGTTCCCGATGTGGAAGTTGGTGTCAAATTATAGACTACCGGTTTACCGCTTTGATCAGAGTAAGGCATTGTCACTGTGATGCTTTGAGGCGTTTCTACTGAACTCCATCCTGGACTCACTGTTTTACCACTACATCCAGATCTCCATGGTTTCGGAGCAGCTGAGTAACTATTCGTTGTATACTGAACAACAAATTTTATTTCAAAGCCATATCCAGCCTTCACTTTACCTGGTTGTTTCAGTATATCTACCCATCCACCTTGTGTATCATCGGTGAGTTTGCTTCGGAAGAATACATTCTTAATTTCGTAACGCTCATAGTGAGATTTCGTTTCTTCCCACTCGTTGTCCCAATCCGTTACACAATAGGTGACAGTCCGACAGCTCTCTTCTCCATTTGAATTCGTATGGCAAGACTCATAAGATTCTCTGTGCCCGTGCCATTCATACAAAGAATAAGTTGTCGTCCAATTGTTCTGCGGATGGACAATTTCACATTTTGCAATTGGCTCTTGATTTTGGTATACGTGAATAGCGTTATTTGCCTTATTATCGATGCAATAGATTTTATGTAGAAATTAATTGGTTCACTACCTATTTGGTGTTTGAAGATGCTTAAAGGGAATGGGAAAAGGAGTAAGAGAACAATCAATTGTACGGAGGCTTAATTCAGAGTAACAAAAAGACCAGGGCGAAATGCCCGGTCCTACAGATTCCAAAACTTATTAGACAATAAGCTTCTTCAACTTATTTTGATTTGCAATGATTCGAACCCAAGAGGTAGGGTCTTCATGATGAACAAATACCGGATTCGAATACAACATTGGCATTAGATTAGAATTTCGAATGCAATCCTTGGCTTTCTCGATAGAGATATTAAATTCTTTTTGTAGTTCGAAGGTAATCTCCTCAATAAGCCATAGGTCGGCTTGATTCAATCTACTGCTCATCGTACCACCCTCTCTTTTAAATTATGCTTTTGTTTTAGAAACGTAAAACTGGGGTTGGATAAAACTCAATTATTCACCCAGTCATTGTGAAAAACAGGTGATCAGAATGTATTTTGTCTTCCGCCTCTTGATAGTCCATGAATATGATATCTTTTCGTTATCACCCTCAAAATCCTAACCACTTAAAAGAAAAAGAGAAATGATTTTTCCTCTTTTTTCGTCCTAACTATGTACAGACAAAATAAACCTCTGACATTTTACCCCGTCTCACCCCGCATTCTGCCGTTGGCCGTCAAAATAAAGTCCTGGTTCGACTCCCGCTTTTTCTCCATTTTTGACTCCATTTTTTCAACCAAAACATTATTTTCGTGAGAATAAAGGCTTGATACAAAAACAGGGAAAAGAGTTGAGGTTGCTGGATTTTCCATTTTACCTCGATCTTTTCCCCGGGCTGAAATCAAATGTTTATATTGATTTTGTCAGGTGTTTATTATGAATATCAAAGGTTTATTCCTTGGCTACAATTCCTCACCATCAACGCCACACACTCCACATGCCCCGTATGCGGGAACATATCCACCGGCTGCACTTCCTTCACCTCATACATCCCCGCCAACACCTTCAAATCCCTCGCCAGCGTCGATGGATTACAGGACACATAAACCACCCGCTCCGGCTTCATCTCCAAAATCGTCGTCAACAACGCCTCATCGCAGCCCTTGCGCGGCGGATCGACCACGATTACATCCGGGCGAATTCCTTGCTCTTTCCACGCCGGAATGACCACCTCGGCAGGCCCCGTCTCAAACGTTGCGTTCTTTACTCCGTTCAACTCGGCATTACGATTCGCATCGGCAATCGCCTCAGGCACAATCTCCACCCCGTACACATGCTTGGACTTTTGCGCCAAAAAGAGCGAGATCGTCCCGATTCCGCAGTACGCATCGATGACCGTTTCCGTGCCGGTCGCCCCTACATACTCCAGCGTCTTGTTATACAGCACTTCCGTCTGAGCAGGATTCACCTGATAGAACGAACGTGCCGAAATCGCGAATTTAATCGGTCCGATATAATCGTAAATGACATCGCTGCCCCATAGCGTTACCGTCTTTTTCCCGAAAATGACGTTGGTCTTGTCCGGGTTGATGTTCTGCACGATGCTGGTCACACCCGCTACCCGGGAACGGATTGCTTCCACGAGCTGATCGCGCTGTGGAATCATCTCTTCGGTCGTCACGAGCACGACCATGACCTCGCCTGTTTTCACGCCTACCTTGACAACGACATGACGCAGCAGCCCAGTGCCACGCTCTTCATCATACGCCGCGATGTTCAGCTTGGTCGCCGCCTGCTTCACAACCGCTACAGCCTCGTCACTCGCCTGATGCTGTATCAGGCACTCTGCCATATCAATGATGGAGTGCGATTTCTCCGCGTAGAAGCCGCCGACCAAGGCTCCGTTTTCCTCACCGATCGGCACCTGCGCCTTGTTGCGATACCGCCATGGCTCGCTCATCCCGAGTGTCGGGTGGACTGTAATCGCCCCTTCTCCCTCCACCAAAAAGCCGCCGATACGCCTCAGGTTATCCCGTACGATCTGCTGCTTGTGCCGCAGCTGCTCTTCATAGGCGAGATGCTGCAAGGAACAACCGCCGCACCGGTCGTACAGTGGACAGGGTGGCAAAAAGCGATGCGCGCTCTCCTCAACTACCTCGGACAGCTTAGCAAAGCCGAAGTTCTTTTTCACATGGTCGACTCGAGCAAGAACCCGCTCACCTGCGAGTGCTCCATTCACGAAGAGCGTATATCCTTCAACCCGGCCAACACCAGCTCCCTCGTGATTCAGTCCGGTAATCTCCACTTCCACGGTTTGTCCGACACGTACTGGTACATTCAGCTCCGCTTTTGCTGCCGGGTGCGGTCCGCGCCGCTTCTTTGTTGTTTTTGCCACCATTCTTTGCTCCTTTTATCCTGCAACTTTACTTCCGTACAACATGAACGTAAGGGATGCCCATCAGCATCCCCACGGCTACTTCTATTCATTTTACTACCTTCCTACGGCACGAACAACTCGATATGCCCGGGCAGCGCTTCTACTACACAAGGCAACTGTCCGCCCAGCTCACCGTCCAGATTGAGCTGAACAGTCTCGCCTCCAGGTGAGGTGGCCTTGATGTAGTCCGCTTGGAAATACAAGATATTCGGGTCTTTCAAATGCTCCCCACGCACCGCCTGCGTCGCCAAGCGAATAAACTCCGCGATGTTGGTCTTTTTCACTACGATCACGTCCAGCTTGCCGTCGGACAGGTTGGCATCCGGGGCCAGCTTGTCGAAGCCGCCTACCGAGTGGCTGTTGGCAATCAAAAAGATCATGATTTCTTCGTCTAAAAGCACCTCTTTGCGGTTTTCCAGACGGACACGGATCGGATGCAGCGAAGGCAATTTTTCCAATCCTTTGACGTAATACGCCATTTGTCCGATCAGCGTTTTCAGCTTACTCGGGACCTCATAAGTAAGATTAGTCAATGAGCCGCCCCCGGCTATATTGATGAAATACCTGTTGTTGATCCGCCCCAAGTCTACACGACGCTTCTTCCCGTTTGTAATAATCTCGGTAGCACGACTGATTGACTTGGGTATACCGACAGCACGGGCAAAATCATTGCTTGTTCCGCAGGGGATTATTCCTAGAGACGGGCGCGCTTTTAGCTCCGCCATCCCGTTCACCACTTCATAAATCGTTCCATCTCCACCTGCCGCCACGATGACATCAAACCCGCGGGCAACAGCGCGCGCTGCTTCCTCGGTAGCGTCATCTTCCCCTCTGGTTGCATAGCAAGACGTCTCATATCCGGCCGATTCCATCAACTCAAGAATATCCGGCAATCTCCGACGCACAATCTCCCGGCCGGAGCTTGGATTGTAGATTAATCTGGCTCGTTTCAAGGCAGATCCCTTCTTCCTTCCCTCGCTCACGGGTGTACTCTCTTCCATCATATCCTTTATAGCCATTTTTGGGAATCGCTATGCTGTAGGTAGCGTGATAAGATAGAAAAAGATGGGAATGAAGACGATCGGAGGGACGGTTGTGGATCAAATCATCGTAGGTGTTGACGTTGGGGGAACAGCGATCAAGATGGCGCTGATTACCCCGGGTGGCGAGATGATGGCCAAAACACAGGAACCTACGCCTGTCGCCTTGGGTGAAGACGGCATTTTGCAAAAAATCACCTCTATGATGAACCAGCTGCTCCAAAAGCATGACTACACCCGTGAACAAGTCCTGGGCATCGGCGTAGGTGTTCCAGGTCCCATTGATGCGAAAAGCGGAGTCGTCTTGCAAGCAGTAAATCTGCATTGGAAAAAACCCGTCCCATTAATAGAAAAACTAAGCGAACTGACAGGACTGCCTGTCGCCGTAGACAATGATGCGAATATAGCAGCACTCGGTGAAATGTGGCGCGGCGCTGGGCAGGGCGCACAGGATCTGGTTCTGATTACTGTCGGAACGGGTGTGGGGGGCGGCGTCATTCTCCATGGAAACGTCATTTCCGGGATCAACGGTGTCGGCGGGGAGATCGGCCACATCACCATGACGCCAGGCAGTGGCCCTGACTGCAACTGTGGAAAAACCGGGTGCCTCGAGACGTATACGTCCGCCACCGCAATCATTCGCGAGGGGCGGCTGGCAGTTGCCAACGGAACCAGCCCGATGTTGGCTAAAGTTCTTGCTGTCACTGGTAATATCAAGGCCAAGGATGTGCTGTATGCAGCCAATGCTGGTGACCAGGCAGCACTCGCCATCGTCGATCAAGTCGGCTTTTATTTGGGGCTCGCGATCTCCCATTTAGCGATTGTCCTCAATCCTGCCAAATTCGTCATTGGCGGCGGAGTCGCAGCAGCGGGGGAGATTCTGTTTTCACGCATACGCGCCTCCTTTGCCCGCTTTATCCCTTTTTCCTATGTCGTAGAATCCACGGAAATCCTTCCGGCCATGCTGGGAAATGATGCTGGCGTATACGGGGCTGGTTGGCTGATTCGCTCTAAAATGGACAATTAAAAAAAAAACCTCTATCGAGGACTTTTCAAGGACGAGCGACCACGTTTTAGTGGAAGGTTTTACCGAAGTAATGCTGGATGCGGACGCTGAGGCACTTTGTTATGCGCTCCAGAAAGTTTAAGCAAGAATGCTGTAACACGGTGAAGCACTTAAACTCCCTC
>NZ_JBITPN010000051.1:0-220679 GCF_050467985.1 Brevibacillus sp. NRS-1366
TCAGTTTTCAAAGAACATTTTTCCAATTCGCCCAAAAGGCGACCTCTTTATCTTAGCATATTGCATTTTGTTTTGCAAGAGGTTTTTTTGACTAATTATTATCGCTCAGCGGCGACAAGATCTAATATAACAAAAACCAGCCTGAAGAGTCAAGATGTTTTTTAGCATTCTTGAATAAGTTTTTTTCAATAGAAATGAATAATCAAGGCAGAATTTAAATTTAATAAAATAAATGAGATAAGTCAATACAAAAACGAATAGGAGCGGTCTATTTATTTCAAACTATCCCTGAAACTGTATTCCTTCAACTGATCAACAGTAAAGGCGGTGTCCAGGTGGATCCCAAACCAACCTATGAAGAGTATGAAAATGACCATTACAGTGAACTATCCACTGTAGAATCACAGCGAAACGAAATTCTGCAAGAAGAATTTCCTGAAGGCCCCTATGGAGCTTCAACGAATGAGGTCAAGCTGGGTAAGGCCACAGGCTGGGAACCTGGTCAACACTCCACAACAACCCGCTTCACATACGAAACCCGACTCATGCATCAAGATTTGCCCCGTCAAGATCCTTCCGCTCATCCGGTTCACGACGATCCAAACGAAGAAGAATAATCGGATCATAACGTACCAAGCCCCCTCTACAACTATCCAGAGGGGGCTTGGCTTATGCCAGCAAGCAAGCGAAGACTATTCTTCAGCAACCACATGCGTGCTCAGTGTTCCAATACCTTCAATGCTTACTGAGATCTCATCGCCTGGTTTGAGCTCTCCAACACCGGATGGAGTCCCCGTAAGGATGACGTCCCCCGGTCGCAAGGTCATTACGGCAGAAACAGACTCAAGTAATTGCGGAATCGAGAAAACCATTTGGCTCGTATTTGAATCCTGACGCACTTCCCCATTCACGCGCGTCACGATACGCAAGTTTTGATAATCCAGTTTGGCAGCGATCGCAGGGCCAAGCGGGCAAAATGTGTCGAATCCTTTGGCACGTGTCCATTGCCCGTCCTTCATTTGCAAATCCCGTGCAGTCACATCTATTGCGCACGTAAATCCAAGGATGTAATCATCCGCCTCTTGTGCTTTAATCTTTTTCGCCTCTTTTTTAATCACAACCGCCAGTTCCCCTTCATAATGAAGGTTCTCCGTCAGTTTCGGGTAGACAATCGGTTCACCCGGACCTACGACAGTTGTGGATGGCTTCAAAAACATCAGTGGTTCTTGCGGCAATTCTATCGTCATCTCAGAAGCATGATCTCGATAGTTTACACCGATGCAAACCACTTTGCCAGGTTCGCTCGGGGCTTTTAACGTGATCTCATCCAATGACAGCTCGAGTCCAGTCATGATTGGTTTTGCCGTTTGAATCTTATAAATGTCCCCTTCAATCACACGCACCTTGTGATCCGCTTCCACCATCCATCCATGCTTCACCTTACCGTTGCGCTCATAACGGATTATCATGACGTCCTCTCCCCCGTACTCCTCTTTTTCCAGCAGCTTCTTAATTAGAATAGATCCGTTGTTGTTTCCTTTGGCTTGGTTGTAATTTCTTCTATTACTGTACGAGCAACCGCATCTTCAACGAGAGATTCGACATCCAAAGCCTCCTCAAAGCGGGCAGCAAGGTATGGCTTTGGCCGCGTAACCGGATTCTTAGGTGTAAATACGGTGCAGCAGTCTTCATACGGCAAAATAGACAGCTCATACGTATCAATTTTGCGGGAGAGATCTGTGATATCAATCTTGTCCATACCGACGAGAGGACGCAAGATCGGGATTGAAATGACTTTATTAATGGTATCCATGCTCTCCAGCGTCTGAGAGGCTACTTGCCCCAGACTTTCGCCGGTAGCGAGTGCTTTTGCTTTGGTATTTGCCGCTACTCTCTCCGACACACGCATCATAAATCGACGCATGATCGTAATGAGATAATCTTCTGGGCACTTTTCACGAATAGCTGTCTGGATCTCCGTAAAAGGTACGACGTGAAGACGAACGGTGCCGCCCCACTTCGTCAGCTTTTGCGCGAGATCACGTACTTTTTGCAGAGCCCGTTCACTTGTAAATGGATAGCTATGGAAGTGAATCGCTTCGAGCGTTACGCCCCGTTTCAACATCATCCATCCAGCGACCGGACTGTCGATTCCCCCGGACAACAACAGCAGCACTTTGCCACTTACACCTACAGGCAAGCCACCAGGACCAGGAATGGTTTCGCAACTAATGTAAGTTCCTTCTGTCCGGATTTCGATGTTCACGATCGCTTCTGGCTCATGCACATCTACACTGATGGCTGGAAGCGCGCGCAAAATATGGGTACCGACCATGCGGTTGACTTCCATGGAACCAATCGGGTAGCGCTTGTCAGCACGACGTGATACCACACGGAATGTGCGCGGCTGCGGACTCAGCTGACGAATCATTTCAAGCGCTTTTTCCTTGATCGTTTCAATATCTGGATCCACCTGGATCGTCGGGCTAAAAGATGATATGCCAAAAACGCGCTTCAAACGCTCCATGACCGCGTAGGCATCTTCACCGTGAAGCTCTACATACATTCTGCCATAATTGCGGCGTACCTTGACTTTGAAAAAGGAACGCAGCACGCTTTTTACACTTCTCACCAGAGCATCTTCAAACTGATCACGGTTCTTTCCTTTTAAGGCAAGTTCTCCGTAGCGAATTAATATAACATCGTAGTTCATGCTTATCTCCTTTATATAGAAATGCTTTTTTGAAAAGGCACTTTGACATTACTTCATATAAGAACGTAACTGGATGACGCAATCCTGTAGCGCCGCTAGAAACTGCTTAATATCTTCCGCAGTATTTTCTCTCCCCAAGCTGATACGCAGGGACGACAATGCACAATCCCTTTGAATGCCTATGGCAGTAAGTACGCGACTAGGCTCATTTGCTTTGGACGAACAAGCAGATTTGGTAGAGATCAAAAAGCCTCTCTCCTCCAAAGCATGCAGCAGAACCTCCGCCTTCACTCCCGGTACAGACAAATTCATTATATGGGGGGCGGCTCCTGTTTCTGGAGTGTTCACCAGACAACCGTCGATGCGTGCAATCCCGTCACGCAATTGCTGTTTCAAGCCTTGCAGCCGGATGCCCTCTACACTGCCCAACTCCTCTAAAATCCGAAAAGCCTTTGCCATTCCTGCAATCGACGGGAGGTTTTCTGTGCCGGATCGCACGCCGCCTTCTTGTCCGCCACCCATCAGCAGCGGATGAATGATCAAACCCTCTCGTTTATACAAAATGCCGATTCCACGAGGACCGTAAAATTTGTGGGCGGAAACGCTTAACAAATCGATACCTGAATCTTTGATCCGAATTGGTACTTTGCCGATCGCCTGTACCGCGTCAACATGAAAAAGAACCTTGGGATATTGTTTCAACCACTGGCCAATTTCTACAATCGGTTGAATGGTCCCCAGTTCATTGTTCACATGCATGACAGAAACTAGAATCGTATCAGGGCGCATCGCACACTTGACGTCCTCTACAGATACTCGACCATCGCGATCTACAGGAAGATATGTCACCATAAATCCCAAGCTCTCCAGTTGCTTACAGACATCGTACACCGCCGGATGCTCCACTTGGGTCGTAATAATATGCTTCCCTCTGTTCTGATATTGAAAGGCAATACCTTTAATCGCTGTATTATTGCTCTCCGTACCACCCGAGGTAAAAATAACTTCCCCCTCTTTGCATCCCAGATACTCGGCGGCAATCTTTCGAGCCTGCTTCAGCACATTTTCCGCTTCGACGCCTTTATGATGCAAAGAGGATGGATTGCCATAGTAGTTTTCCATTGCCCGTCTCACTGTCTCAATCACTTGAGGATGCGGTCGGGTTGTAGCACTGTTATCCAAGTAAATCACCAGTCCACACCTTCCTTGGGGCAAGCTGCCCTAAGTCTACGCTTCACATCATAACATGACTATTCCCTATTCATACAGTGCAAAGCACTCCACAAGCTTATTTTTCCCGACTTTACAGGAGGCAACAGCCAAATTTGACCAAATCCGAACGATCGTTCACAGAGTATTCACAGCTAAAACGCTTACAACCACATATAGGCTATTTACTTCCTTGATTCCATTCGTTAGAATAGTCAATAAATTTAGATAAAAACAACGAGGAGAGAACAACGATGACAACACAAGCTATGCAAGAAAAAATCAGAAAGATGGAAGCAGAATTGAAACGCCTGCAGGACGAATTGGCCAAAATGAACAAAAGCACGGACCGCACGGACGTCGCATATCTAAATGAGGTGTACAACGGGTGACTTTTCGCTTATTTTCTTTTCGATAGCGTGGGTAGTGGCAAGAAATAATTTGCCGCGACCACGCTATTTTTATGTCTATACACCCTTTTTCCACTACCCATTCTCCTACTATAGTTATAAACCGAGCTCTCCCACTGCGAGTCTATCCTCACAGTATGGAAATACCGCCCAATAGAGGGAGGATTTACCCAATGAAAGCCAGTGCTTTGACTGCTTACAATGATACTGTAACAGTCAAAAACATCTCGCTACGGCATCGAGGAGGCTTTCATGTTCAAAACAACACGATGGAAACGTCTAGCTGCACAAGCTACACTGATCGCTACCTTGCTCCCTGCCACATCTGTCTGGGCACAATCTGTTTCGGTAGCGCCGGGGGACACATTGGGGAATATCGCTTATCGGAATCAAATTACTGTTGAACAGCTAAAGCTCGCTAATCACCTGACATCTGACATGATTCTAGTAGGGCAAACTTTATACATACCTCCCCGCTCAGATACTTACACAGTGAAATCTGGCGATGTCTTGTGGAGGATCGCAGACAACCACGAAGTAACCATTCAGACTATTGTGAATGCCAATAATCTACAGACAACCGACCTCTTCATTGGTCAAAAGCTGCTCATCCCGACAACAGCAGCAACAGAGCAAGCCGAACTAGCAAAGCAGTCCTCTGGAACGGACAAGCCTTGGGTGGAAAACGTTCGCTACCAAATCGCTAAAGGAGATACTCCCTGGACAATTTCCCTTGCCCATGGCATTCCCATGTCAGAGTTCCTGCAAGTAAACGGACTATCCGAAACGGCTACCCTACAAATTGGACAAGCCGTACAGATTCCTGTACATCACATCCCTAAGACAGCAGTAGCAGGCCCTCAATTCGGCGAATACCTCGATTGGTTTAAAGCAGGTCAGTATTTGTTTCCGATAAACGCCGTCGCCAAGGTTACTGACTTCCAAACGAAAAAAAGCTTTCTTGTAAAGCGGACAATTGGTGCTTCCCATTCCGATACGGAACCGCTAACCTCGGCAGATACCGCGATCATTAAAAGCATTTGGGGAGGTACTTTTTCCTGGAGCGTACGACCGGTTATCGTTGAAGTAGATGGCAGACGAATAGCCGCGTCGATGACCTCGATGCCCCATAGTATCGAGTACGTTACTGATAACAATTTCAATGGACACTTTGACATCCATTTCGCAAATAGCTTGCGCCACAAAGATAACCTGTTTGACCCAGACCATCAGGAAGCAATTAAAATCGCTGCAGGCAAAAAATAATCGCTGAATAAAATCTTAAAAAACCGTTCCAGTCGCAATTGACCGAAACGGTTTTTTCTTTTTATTTATAAGGAATCGGTCCCTGGTAATTGCCTGAGAACACCTCTGTGGCCGGACCAGTCATGAAGACCCGATTGTCGTTTTCCGCCCAATGGATGATCAAGTCTCCTCCAGCTAGATGGACGGTTACTTCCCGGTCCGTCTTGCCGCTGAGGCAAGCAGCAACCGCTGCAGCACATGCTCCCGTGCCACATGCAAGTGTTACTCCGGATCCGCGCTCCCATACACGGAAGAGAATTTCCTTACGATTTAATATTTGGATAAATTCGACATTAGTGCGTTCTGGGAACCATTCATGAAATTCGATTTTCGGTCCGAACGAGACTACGTCCTCGTCACGTACTTCGTCAACGAAAATAATCGCGTGCGGATTGCCCATGGAAACGGCTGTCATCGTAAAAACTTTGCCATCAACCTCAATTATTTCTTCCCGGGCCTGTTCTTCAGGAATCCCTGTCATCGGAATAGCCGCACGTTCGAAGTGTGGCTCACCCATGTCGATCGTCACCTGTTCTACCTTTCCGTTCTCTCCGAGAGAAACGACAGGTGTCATGATCCCTCCCAGTGTCTCTACAGTGAAGGTAGATTTCCCCGTCAACCCATGGTCATATACGTATTTGCTCACACAGCGCAAACCGTTGCCACAGTTTTTTGCTTCGCTGCCATCGTTGTTGAAGACGCGCATGCGAAAATCAGCTCGCTCGGATGGCAAAATCAAGATCAATCCATCTCCGCCAATTCCAAAATGACGGTCGCTTACTCGTCTTGCCAGTTCAGGCAGATCTACGCCAGCCAAGTCTTCTTCAAAGCAGTTGACATATACGTAATCGTTGCCCAATCCATGCAATTTCGTAAATTTCATCGTCCACTCCTCTTTTTCTTTGTGATATCTGACTTTACGTATAAGGTCTATCTTATCACAACACACCCTTTTGTGGGAAAGTGGTATACTACGTCTTAATGTTGGAAAAGGAGGATTGGCGCATGGATTTTTCTTCGTTGCGGTTTTGTCTAGGAACCATGAATGATGCAAAGCGATCAGCTGTTCAAATGGCTACCGGAGTGGATCCCCTCTGTCTGTCGGTTCCATCAGGCATTTCCGATCAGCCTATGAGTGAAGACGAGACAATTACCGGTGCCATCAATCGAGCAAAAACCGTACTGGAAGCTCTACCTGAAGCACAAATTGGTCTTGGCTTGGAAGGTGGCCTGATGTACGATGAGCACTTCACTCGCCAATGGTATCTCATATCCGTCTGTGCCGCCTGGAACGGCCAGCAGCTTTTTTTTGGAAAAGGCTTGTCCTTTCCGATCCCGAATTTGGCGGTACAGCGTATCCAGCAAGAAAAAATAGAGCTAAGTACGATCATTGACGAATGGAGCCAAACGACACATAGCAACCACCGAGGTGGCGCCTATGCTCTATTGACGGATGATCGAGTCCGGCGCGCGGATGTTTTTCGTGACGCAGTGATTGCCGCGATTACTCCATTTGTCTCTCCCTATTACCGAAAATGAATCCGTAAAAAGGGCAAAAACCTCTCCAGGTACAACGACCGGAGAGGTTTTTGCGGGTTCGCGCTTACCGGGCTCTGTAGTACGGGTAGATGACCAATGCGCCCAAGATGGCGATTGCACCTATAATCATCGCCCAAGTCCCCAGCGCTCGCGAATTTCGTCGATACGCCAGGTAACCAAGCACCATCCCTATGGGAGCAACCAGATACGGCATGAGAAACAGGGAAAGGATGGATAATCCCAAGCCTGTCATTCCGATGCCACTCGCCCCATTTTCCCGACCATCCTCATTATCAACTGCACGAGAAGAACGACGTGCTGGTATCGGTTCGGCGATCTCCGCCGACGCCTCAACATCGTTATCTCTAACAGCAGGAGGATCACCATGCTCCTCCCTTGTTAGGACCACTCCGTCCAGACGCTCCGAAAAGTCGGTTCTCTCCCTTTCTGAATCGCCTAGGTAGCGCTCTGTCTGGGTATACGGGTCATACTCAATACGTTTTTTGGTCCGGGCTTCGTGTCGATCGAACTCAGCTTGGGTCCACGTATCGGCAGCAAACTCCGTATCGTGCATATCGACGGTCTCGGAAAAGCCGGTATCTTCCTTCCGCTTCGCATTCATACGTTCTTTGTGGTCCGCCATGGTATGCTCAGCCCCTTCTTGTCCAAAGGATTTGTGATGAAGGAAGTAGCCTTATTGTCTGCCTAAGGTGTACAATTTAATCGGGAGGCGAAAGAATGAAACCAGAGAAAGTCCTAACCATTGGTATTGATATTGACGGGACAGTGACTTCACCAAGCAGTATTGTCCCTTTGATGAACGAAAGCTTTGGAAAAGATTTACGATATGAAGACTGTTACGAGTATAATCTGGCTAACGTGTACAACATCACGGACGCTGAATTTGACGATTGGCTCGATCAAAACGGTGGCCGCCTGTATGATGAATCCCCTGTACACGGAAATGCCGATCAGATTCTCCGCAAGTGGCATTCCCAATTTCGACTCGTCTATATTAGCGCGCGGGATGCGCGTCATCGCGATGTGACACTTAACTGGTTTTCACGGTTTGACATTCCTTTTCATGAGATCGATCTGGTGGGGAGTCACGATAAGCTGGCAGCGGCACGAAAATGGCAAGTAGACTTGTTTATGGAGGACCGACTGGAGAACGCTTTGCAGTTATCTGAAGCCCTGCAAATTCCAGTCCTTCTCTTCGATACCCCCTACAATCAGGGTACACTTCCAAAACTCGTGCATCGGGTAACTTCTTGGGATGATGTCCAAGAAAAAGTGAGTGAGCTTATCCTCACAAAGACAAGCCTTTAGGGCAAGTCATTGCAAAAAGACGTATCGTTAGCAGATACGTCTTTTTGAGCCTATTGGCGGCACTTCTTTTCCTATTTTTTCGGTTTGAATGTGTGACAACAGGTCTGGGATGAGGAATTCGCTTGATCTTGGTGCTGACTTGCGTATTCGAATTCACCGGCAAACTCTTCCTTGAATTTCGCATTCGCGTGCGCGTCAATTTCCACCATGATCATATCAGCGTTACAGTTGTTACCTTCTCCCCAGTATCCACAGTTTGCAACACTGCACTTTACTTGTGGCATGTCATTTCACCCCCTAGGGGCTATCCTTCACAACTAGCCTTACGCTTATACTTAAATTCAGCGAGGAAATTGACCATGTCAGCTTTCGATTTGTCATTTCATCCCACTAGAAAGAGGTTGGTTTCTACCATGTCATCCTCACGCATCGTCGTCATCACTGGTGCTTCCGGCGGACTCGGGCGAGCACTTACCGAGCTCCATCTAAAAAAAGGAGACTTGGTCATTGCCACAAGCCGCACCCCAAGTTCCCTGGAAGCATTGACTGACCAGCTTTCCAGGCATGAAAAACTGTATATCCATCCCTTGGACGTAGGGAGCAATGACGCTGTACGCCAATTTGCTGCATGGGTGCACGTACGTTTTGGCAAATGCGACCTTCTCTATAACAATGCCGGAATGGCGGTTTTTGAATCGCTTGTGAATATGCGATTAGAAGAGCTGGAAGAAACTCTCCTCACCAACATCGCCGGTGTCATGTACACGACACGTGCTTTTTTGCCGATGATGCTGCAAGAGGGCACTGGACATATTATCAATATCGCATCGCTCGCTGGGCAGGTTGCCACAGCCAAAGCCGCTGTTTATGCTGCGAGTAAAGCAGCCGTTATCCGTTTTAGCGAGGGGCTTCGACATGAGCTAGCCGATAGTGGCATTCACATCACCTGTGCCTTGCCCGGCCCGATTGATACGCCATTTTTAGATCGGGCTGACAAAACAGGAGCGTACCGCAGCAAAGTAAGCCGCTACCTGCTGTCCCCCGAGCGGACAGCTGCTCTCATTTGCAAAGCAGTAGAAAACAAACGGCCTGAAATAGCCATGCCTTTTCGCCTGCATGCCCTTTCCCGCCTATACAGCTTTTTGCCGTATCGGCTGAAAACACTAGTCGCCCCGCTCCTCAACCGCAAGTGAAGACTGATCCTCCACTTGCCTTAGCACCCCAAATGCGATGACCCCGCAAATGATACAGACGACTGCTCCAGCTCCAAACAGGCCCTGCACCCCTAATGCAGGAATCAACAATCCTGAGATGACGGCACCTGCAGGCATTCCTGTCCCCGTAATCGTTCGAATGCTTGTCATTACTCGCCCCAGCAGGGCATCAGGCACCTGCTTTTGCAGATAGCTCTTGTACAAGATGTTGTACGGAGAGTAGCTAAAGCCTGCCAACGCCATTGCCAGCATCGCAACCTCTAGGCGTGAAAATAGAGCGAGTGGCAATGTCGTTACGCCCCAAGCCACGATGATTCCTGCCAGTGTTATTCCAAGTGGCATTTTCCAGGTAATCGTTGAAAAGAATAAAGAACCAAGCAGTGCCCCGATTGCCAAAGACGACCAGAGCATTCCCAAAGCTACTGAGCCGCCCTGCAAATCCTGATTCGCATACAAAGGAAGTGCGACTTCAATCGGCCCATACGACATGTTAAACAAGAAGGTAAACAAAATGAGCGCAATCATTTGTTTTTGACCGAATACATAACGATAACCCGTCTTCATATCAGTGAGCAGCGAGCGCAAAAATGGTCCAATGTGACCGCTTATAGCCGCTGCCGGATTTGCACTTTGTGTCAATTTTTTGGGCAGTCGCGAAAAACAGAACGCGCAAACAAAGAAGCTAAAGGCATCAATCAAGAGAACGTACGCTTCTCCAATAAAACTAATGAGTACACCAGCCAAAGCTGGGCCAAACATGTAAACAATTTGCCACTGGCTTTCCATGACGCCATTTGCCTTGACGAGGTGCTTTTTATCTGTCACCAATCTCGGCAATAGCGTCTGGGCACCCGCTGAACTAAGCGGTGAAAGAACCCCCGCTATCACAATCAACACATACACCAGGAAAAGCGGTACTTGATCTACCTGGAGCAAGATGACTAAAGCGATAAAGATAAATCCCCGCGCCACATTGTCCACCATAATCAGTTTTCGTCGATCATACCGATCCAACAACACTCCCGCCACCAGCCCTGCAAATACAGCAGGAAGCATGTAGGCAAGTATGACTCCTCCCATTGCGACGGATGAGCCTGTTTTTTTCATGATAAACCAAGTCAAGCCCATCCAGCCAAACTGATCCCCTAGCCCGGATAAGAACATGCCTAGCCAATACCAGCGAAAAGAGTGCTGGCGCCATAATTCTTTCATCATCTATCTTCCTTTTCTTTCCTTTGTTTGCCCTAATTGTAACTTTTCAACCATACTTTTTCAATAATTATATTTATTAAATGAAAAAACTTCTTTGGAAATTAGAAAACCTGGCTGCGCCATGCCTTTTGGCCAGCCGCGGTTGCCCTTATACTGGATAGGAATTTAATAAATTCCTATCTGTACAAGGAAAAACCCTTTGCTCATTAAGCAAAAGGTTCTTCGTTCCCTTTAATAGGCTTTCGCTTCCGTTTTTTCCAGTTGCCGACGACTCCATAACCAAATGAATCCCGCTATCACCCCAAAAACGCCGAGCCATACGGAAACAACAGCACTTCCTACCTTCTCTGCTCCATAGCCCAGGATGAGACAGCTTACCGAAAAGCTGCCCATGGTCGCCATTTCTCTGATGGAAAAAACTCGTGCCAGGTAAGCCGGGTCCGCCAATCGCTGCAGTTTGGTAACGGACAAAATAGTTGAGCCAAATGAAGCAAACGAGCAAAAAAGAATCGCCACAGCCAGACCGAGCAGCGGCTTAATATGGAATACGGCAACGATCGAACACCCCATTGCCACCAATGCCCACCCTTGTACGGCTGACACCCCTTTTTCACCTAGCCGATAGGAAATTCGGTTGACGACAAGCCCTGCCAAAACACCGCCCAGCCCGAGCGGAATATCCAGCAAACCGAACACGTACAAGCCTTCTTTGCGCTCGGAAAGCACATGAAACATGAGCATGATGTAATAAGCCCCGCATACCCGCTCTGCCATCTGATACATGATGACACGGCCAATCTCTTTTTGCTTGCTGATATAGCGAAAGCCTTCCTGCAGCCTTTCCGTAAAGCTTGTTTTTGCCTGTGACACAGATGCACTGGCGATCTCGGGTAGACGCAGCAAAATCAATAGGGAGACTAAATAACAAGCTGCATCGAGTAAAAAATTGTAGCGATAGGAGAACAAATAAACCAGGATAGCAGCGACCCCTTGGCAGACAATAATTAAAAAGGATGTTGTTCCCTGTAAAAGCGAATTGGCAGCTAAACGATCTTTTTCCTCTACCGAGCTGACAATGGCAACCTGCATCGCGGGCTGAAAAAACGCACTGCATATATTGACCAGAATCAGCAATAAAAAAGCTACCCATAAGTAGGTAACAGAGGTAATGAAGAAAAAGAGACTGACAAGAACCCCGCGAAGCAAGTTTACGATAATCATCACACGACGTTTATCCCAGTTTTCTACGAGCGCACCTGAGAAAAAGCTGGTTAAAACATAAGGCAGCATCCGAAAAACAGTGCCCGCCGCAAATGATAAACCCGACCCGCTTAAATCATTAAGTAGGCCAACAACAGCGATAAACGTAAATTCATTCCCGATGATGTGAATGATATGAGCCGTATACAAACGGCGAAAGACGGGATGTTGCAGCAAAGACATGAGAAAAGCATCCTTTCACCGTTTTCTCGTATTGTAACACTTGTCAAAAAATAGTGGCAAATTGTTCTTGCGAAACAGACTGTTTTACTGTTACAATACGTTCAAATAAAACTGAACGTCTAAAATTAAAAAAACGTTCATCTTAATCGAAATGAGGGTGATTACTTGAAGCGCTACCTAGTTGTCGAATCACTGGATCAACTAAAAGCAGTCAGCGATTCTTTGCGGATGCAAATGATTACGATACTGGTAAAAGACGCATACACAGGAAAGCAGCTATCCACGCTCCTCTCCCTCTCCGCGTCCAAAGTTCATTATCATCTCAAGGAATTGGAAAACCACGGCTTCATCGAGGTCGTCCGTACAGAAGAAAAGAACGGTATCGTGCAAAAGTTTTATCGAGCCGTTGCTTATGATTTTAAAGTAAGTGACGACCTACTCCCCTCGTTGCACGAAGATACGATGCTTTTACAAGAGTCGATGTTGAATCATTTGCGCTCGAGCATCAGCCGTTTATACAACGCCCCGGATGAGTCGTTTATGCAATTTGCTGAGCCTGGGAACCGTCCTCCAGCTATAGCGTTGAATTCAGAAGTGAAGGCTCCCCGCCACGAAATCGCCGAATGGCTGGCTAAATATCAGGCGCTTATAGATGAGCTGGGAGACATGGAAGAACGCTATTTAAAGCGTATTGCTGCTGGGGAAGTCGAAGATACCGAAGAAAACTTTTACATGGTGACAGTTGGGTTTATGACCAATGAGCGCTACTATGTTGCAAATGATGAATCTCTGCCTGACAACTATGAGTATATTTCCTCAGATTTCAAACATCTGTCTGGTAAGCTGGTCGTCAAAAAGAAGAAAGGAGCAGGTCGAGATGACAAGTCAAGCAGCGAATAAAGCGCTCTGGAGGAACAGTTCCTTTGTCAGGCTCTGGTGTGGAACGATTCTCTCTGCGATGGCAGATGGAGCTTTTTTTATCCTGCTATCGTGGTTTATTGTGGATGTGACAGGCTCAGAAGCGATGCTGGGCACGACCTTGATCTGCATGTCCATCCCCCGCCTGCTCTTTATGCTCGCAGGGGGAGTTGCCGCGGATAGATGGAACCGCAAATGGATTATGTTTGTCTCCATCCTGGCCAGAGGCTTGATTCTCGTCGGTTTCAGCCTGCTTTTGATGAATGAGGGCAATAGCCTACTGCCTATCTCCGCTTATGTATTGGCTGTGCTTTTTGGAACGGTAGACGCCTTTTTTTGGCCTGCCCGCAGCTCAATTCTGCCCTCTCTCGTTTCACGTGAACAACTGGCGCCAGCCAACAGCATGATGGAAATCTCCCAACAAATCAGCATGGTTGGCGGTCCTGTCGTTTCAGCGCTGCTGATCAAAACGACTACGTATCCTGTCATGTTCCTCATACTAGGGATCGCTTTTTTCGCAGGAACCTTGTTTATCCTCTCACTCCGTTTGCCTCCGCGTGCAGGTGTAAAAGATTCAGGTGATAGGGAGCATACCTCTTCCGCTGCCAAAACCTCCTATTTGAAAGACATTACAGGAGGAATCCGCTATACTTTTTCTATTCCGATCCTTTGTATTATTCTAGTGACTTCCCTCTTTACCAATATGATGTTTTCGGGCCCCATCAACATGGGCATACCGCTTCATGTCAAGGACCTCGGCTGGGACGGCAGCTCGTATAGCTCATTGAGCCTTTCGCTTGGCATTGGTACCATTGTGGGCGGGATTTTGACAGGTTTATGCAAGGGTTTTCGCGGAAGGTTCCTCATTCTTCCAGTTCTTCTAGGCATCATGGGCGTCGGTATGAGCTCTCTATTCTTCATGCAGCAGCTTCCTTTTGGTTTGATAGCGATGTCCCTCATCGGAATGACACTTACAATGACGAACATTCCCTTAATTACGTATATCCAGACCATTGTGCCTGCAAACGTGCTTGGACGCGTCATGTCTTTGCTTTCCCTCATGTCCATCGGGTTTGGTCCGGTTAGCTATGCCCTCTGCTCCTTTTTACTTGAAGCCAAAATAGCAACGCCCGGACTTCTACTCTTTACCGGGGGAATTATTTTTACCTGCATCGGACTCAGCCTCTTGTTGATTCCTCCTTTTCGGAAAATGGAAGAGCATCCCGATTGGAAACGTACATCCGTTAAAGCGTCCGAAGCAAGCGCGTCCCTTTCCTCGTAAAACAAGAAACGCACACCTTACAAGCTGATTGCATGCTTGCAGGTGCGCGTTTTCGCGTTTAGACTGTCGTCTGTTCTTTTACGACTGAAGACTTGAGCAATTGACGTCCTCCAATGAACAACCTGATACTGACTCCCGTCTCATCTCGAACGAATCGAATAAACGAATCATTCTCTCCCCTTTTAAAAACAAAGCTGTCTTCTCCGACAGGTCTTAACGGTATGCTTGTTCCCATAATTTTCACAACCAAACCATTTTCCTGAATCTCAACGGTTACTTTCGCCCCTTCCGCGGAGCGATAAGCACCGACTAAGGATGTAAGCAACTCTGTTGACACTTCATAATCAGGATAAACGAACGGGGCGGTATTAGCAGGCTTTCCGTTGGTCTCATTCAAGATGCCGTGCATGATGTCTGCCGCAGGCCCACCATCGACATTCATGAGAACGGCTCCCGTCAAATTGCGCTCTGGGATGAAAAACAATTGGGCACTGACACCTTTTACAGCTCCCCCATGCTCAATCAGCGTTCCACCATGGCAGTCACTCGCAATCATAAACCCGTACCCATATCCTTGATGAGGATTCATCGGAGTGTGAGAGAGTGTCATCTGACTCACGCTCTCTTCAGACAAAATCCGTTTCTCGCCAACCAACCCACCTGTGCGGAAAATCTCAGTAAAGCGTAGCAAATCATGGATGGTTGATTTCAACTTACCTCCTGCACGCATAGACGGTGCATCCCACCAAGCTGGAGATCGGTAAACCTCACCACCATCCGCCGCACTTTTGCGGGTAAACAGTGTCGCGACTTGAGTGTCTTGAGGCAGGTCCTCGAGGAGAAAAGCACTCCGTGTCATCCCGGCAGGGTCCAAAATATTCTCTTTCACGAACTGCTCATACAAAATTTCGCTCACTCGCTCGATGATGACTCCAAGCAGTGCGTAGCTGTCGTTAGAATAGCTGAACTGCGTGCCTGGAGGACCAAGCAGCTCGTAATCAAGTCCAGAAATGTAGGTGACAAACTGGTCTTTTGTATCAATCGCTTCCATCTTTTCTAAATCAAACTCTAAACCAGAGCTGAAGCTACCGCTTTCTGGATCGTTTTCCATACTTCTTTTCATTGCGCCCATTAACGTGTCAAATGCAGGGAAGCCGGCAGTGTGCGTCATCAGATGATGAATCGTTATTTCCCGGGTAAATGCTTCATTGGGGGTACGCAGCTCCGGAATATACTTGATCACTGGATCGTGAACAGAGAGCTTTCCCGCTTCTTGAAGCTGCATGATTGCGACACATGTAAACATTTTGGTAACCGATCCGATCCCAAATACCGTATCCGCAGTCACAGGCTGAGCATCATCCGTGTTATCCGTGAGACCGAACCCTTGAAAATAGCTCATTTCACCATTCTCTGCCAGTCCCACAGTTGCCCCCGTGATCTTCGCCTTTTCAAGCAGCTTTTGCGCATACTCTTCAAACGATTGGATCCACTTTGCCACTTTCCTTCTCCCCTTTATTTTCTTTCTATATGATTAGGAGGGCACTTACATTGCCTCTTGCTGCTACGGCCGAAAGTTTACTGAACGAATCACATACTTGCCGACAGCCCGTGGATTTACCGTGAAGCCGATTCCATGGCGGTCTGGAACTGCCATTTGTCCAGGAGCGACAAGTTCAACACCAGGCTCCACGATGTCTTCCTCCCAATAGCGACTGGAAGCAGCCGTATCTCCCGGGATTGTAAAATTAGGCAATGTAGTTATAGCGATATTGTGCGCACGACCTACTCCTGATTCAATCATGCCGCCGCACCAGACGGGAATGTCATGAGCCTGACAAAAATCGTGAATCCGCTTGGACTCGGTCAGTCCCCCTACGCGGCCCACTTTAATATTAATGATCTTGCAGCTGCCCAATTCGATCGCTTTGCGCGCATCTTCTACACTGTGGATGCTCTCATCCAAACAAATCGGCGTGCGCAGCTCTTTTTGCAGCTTGGCATGATCGATGATGTCATCATGTGCCAGCGGCTGTTCAATCATGATCAGTCCGTATTGATCCAGCTCCTTCATCACGTCCAGATGCTCCATCGTATACGCAGAGTTGGCATCGGCCATCAGCGGCACATCATCTCCGAAGCGCTCCCTGATCGAACGGATTACCTCAACGTCAAAGCCCGGCTTGATTTTTACCTTGATCTTTTTATACCCTTCGCCCAGATGCCGCTCTACTTTGTCGAGTACCTGGCCTACCGTTGGTTCAATCCCAATGCTGATGCCCACATCGATGACCGATTTCTCTCCACCTAGTGCCTTGGCAAGTGAGATCCCTTTTTGTTTGCTGTAGAGATCCCAAATAGCGCCTTCCAAAACTGCTTTTGCCATGTTGTTACGCCGTACGGGAGCAAACAGGCGATCTACATCTTCCGGTGTCTCGATCGGATTGGCAAAAAGCTTCGGAACGAGGAACCGTTCCATCATGTGCCAAGCGGTCTCAGTTGTTTCTTCATTATAGTAAGGATCCGGCATCGCTACGCATTCCGCGTGCCCAACCCCTCCTTCTCCATAGACGCTGACCAGGAGTAAATCTTTCATAACCGTGCTCCCAAAACTGGTTTCAAAGCGGAAACGAAGTGGCATGTGTAGCTGCTGTAATTCAATTCGCTCTATTTTCAATGATTTTCATCCCTTCTTCGCCGTAAAGGTGGCACGCTACAAAATGTCCTGGATTTTCCTGGATAGCAACTGGTCTGACGGTTCGACACAGCTCCACACTGTGCGGGCAACGCGTATGGAACGTGCAGCCTGATGGTGGTCTTGCCGGATTAGGGACGTCACCTGTAAGTACGATTCTCTCTTTTTTTCGCAACGGATTGGCTTTGGGCACAGCAGACATCAGCGCTTGTGTGTACGGATGCATCGGTCTTGCAAACAGATCTTTTTTATCTGCGATTTCAACGATTCGCCCCAAATACATCACAGCGATGCGGTCACTGATGTGACGAACGATACCCAGGTCATGCGAGATGAACAGATAGCCTAATCCGAGGCGTTGCTGTAAATCCTGTAAAAGATTGACGATTTGAGCTTGAATGGAGACATCCAGTGCTGATACAGGTTCGTCGGCAACAATCAGCGAAGGCTGAACAGCCAAAGCGCGGGCAATCCCGATTCGCTGACGCTGTCCACCACTGAATTCATGTGGATACCGACTAGCGAACGACGCATTGAGCCCCACCAGTTGAAGCAACTCCTTCACCTGATCAACGCGTTCATTAGCAGATAGATGCGGCAGACGAACTCCAATCGCTTCTTCCAATGCTTTTTGCACCGTCATTCTTGGGTTCAGCGATGCATACGGGTCTTGAAACACGATTTGCATCCGTTTTCGCAAAGGACGAAAACGAGAAGCGGATAATTTTGAAATCTCTTGTCCTTCAAAATGAATGGTTCCGCCTGTTGGTTCGATGAGTCGCATGATGCTTCGGCCAGTAGTCGATTTCCCGCAGCCGCTTTCCCCAACCAAGCCAAGCGTTTCGCCCTTTTTTACATGGAAGGTCACCCCATCAACGGCCTTGACCACTTCTTCATTTTTCTTAAAGAGCCCTTTGTTGATGGAAAAGTACGTTTTCAGATCGTTGACTGCTAACAGTTCCTCTCTCATACCGCCATCTCCTTATTCTCGTACAGCCAGCAGCGTACCGCTTGTGATCCAGTTGCCAGCAGTGGCGGTTTTTCATTGTGACAACGCTCATGGGCATGGGGACAGCGGAACCGAAATGCACATCCCTGCGTAACTTCTCCCAGAAGAGGTACACTCCCTTCAATCGGTTCCAGCCTGAGCCGGTCTTGTTCATCCATATCCGGTATACTGCGCAATAGCCCTGTAGTATACGGATGCAACGGATTTACGAACAAACTGGCAACATCTGCTTCTTCTACAATCTCACCGTAATACATCACCAGTACACGGTCAGCCATCTCTGCCACAACACCCAAGTCATGGGTAATCAAAAGCACTGAAGTATTACTGTTTTCTTTCAGCTCATTCATTAGTTCCAATATTTGCGCTTGGATCGTAACGTCTAAAGCGGTAGTCGGCTCATCGGCAATCAACAAGTCAGGATTGCATGCCATCGCCATGGCGATCATGACCCGCTGCTTCATCCCACCGGACAGTTGGTGGGGATACTCCCGCATGATGCTTTCCGGACGAGGCACTCCGACTTTTTTGAGCATCTCGATCGCTTTGGCCTGACGTTCTTTTTTGGATAAATCACTGTGGAGCAGGTACACTTCCTCCAATTGCTTGCCAATTGTGTGAACGGGGTTGAGCGACGTCATCGGTTCCTGGAAAATCATGGCGATCTCATTTCCACGTATCGAACGCATGGCTTTCTTATCTAATTGATTCAGAATTCTATCCCTGAAGTGGATGCTTCCTTCCATCCGCGTAAACGTCTCGGACAAGAGGCCCATGATCGCGAGCGATGTAACACTCTTGCCGCAGCCCGACTCCCCTACCAATGCGACCGTTTCTCCCTGTCGAATGTGAAAGGAAATACTCTGCAGCGCAGGAAGCGTTCCTTTTTCCGTCTGAAATTGAACACGTAGATCTTTTACCGCAAGCAAAACATCCTGCATCAGGTGGTTGCCCCCCTTTCCTCCCATTACCTTGTTTTTGGATCTAGCGCATCGCGCAATCCGTCCCCTAACAGATTAAAGCCAAGGACCACCAGCATAATGGCCATTCCTGGAAAGATCGACATCCACCAAGCTTGACTCAAAAACGATTTTCCTACAAAAACCATTGCTCCCCACTCCGGCATAGGCGGCTGCGCACCCAGTCCAAGAAAGCTCAACGCTGCTGCTGCCAATATGCTGACGCCAAACTGGATGGTAGACAGCACGATAATCGGCGACAAAATATTGGGCAAAACATGCTTCATCATGATTTGCCAGTCCCGTATTCCCAAAGCTCTGACAGCCTCAATGAATTCCTTTTCACGTATAGACAGGACAGCCGAACGTACGATCCTAACATAGGAAGGAATGACAGCAATCACAACTGCGATCATGGCATTCGTCAGCCCCGGTCCCAGGACGGCAATGACCGCAATCGCTAGCAAGAGAGCTGGCAACGACATGAGAATATCCATTCCTTGCATGATAAACAGGTCAACCCGGCGGTAGTATCCAGCAATAATCCCCAGTGTAACGCCAATGACAGTAGAGAGTACGACTGTAATCAGCCCCATCAACAAGGAGATTCGTCCGCCGTGCAGCAATCTTGAAAAAATATCTCTCCCAAAATCATCCGTTCCCAAAAGGTTCGTGAGGCTTGGGGAGGCCAGACGATTATCAAAATTCATCTGATCCACAGGGTGCGGTGCAATCAGCGGAGCAAGCAGTGATCCGACAATAAACAGGAGAAGAATGATGGCCCCACCCATCGCTGTTTTATTGCGGCTCAATCGCATTCCGATGACTTTCCAATACGACTCAGGTCGATTATTGTTCACGATCGTTCTGCTCCTCTCCCTAGTCGTAGTGGATACGCGGATCAACCACACTGTAAATTAAATCCACGATCAAATTCGTTGTTGCAAAAATCAATGCCATGAAGAACACCATTCCTTGTACCGTTGGCATATCTCGCTTGCCTATGGCTTCGATCGCCAAACTACCGATCCCCTGCAAGGAAAAGACGGTTTCTACTACCACTGCTCCTGCCATGAGCGAGCCAAATTGCAAACCAATCATAGTGATGACCGGGATGATCGCATTCGGCAGTCCATGGCTGAAAACCATACGGATCAACGCCGCTCCCTTGGCTTCCGCTGTGCGCATGTAATCCTGCCTGATGACTTCCAGCATACTGGAGCGGGTCATCCGAGCGATCATCCCCGCTTCCGCCAATCCTAACGTGATTGCGGGAAGTAACAAAGAATGAACACCTTCATACCCAGAGATCGGGAATAGCGCCAGCTTATAAGCAAAGACCCAAATCAGGAACAGTGCAATCCAGAAGCCTGGTGCCGAGATCCCCACCAAGGATGAGAGAACAACCAGCCTGTCAACTATCGTATTTTGCTTAATTGCGGCGATGGTTCCGAGAATAATCCCGAATATTGCCGCAATGATTACGCTTAAAACAGCGAGCTGCAGTGTTATTGGAAAACGTGACGTAATTTGCTCCCACACCGTTTCTCCTGTAAAAAGGGAAGTCCCTAAATCACCGACCATTAGTCTTCCTAAAAAGTGCACGTATTGCTGCCAAAGCGGCTGATCAAGCCCAAGTGTTGCACGCATTTGGCTGACTGCCTCCGGGGTAGCAAACTGTCCAAGAATCACTGTAACGGGATCACCTGGGATTAGATGCACCATGAGGAAGATGAGGACGGATACCCCTAGTAGTGTACCTACTAGGGAAAGCAGCCTCTTTAGTACGTATCGACGCATGCCACCCACCTCTTTGTTGTTTATTTATCGAGTTTGACGTCATTTAGGACCATGTTTTGGGTGTACGGGTTGATAACAAAGCCTTTCACACCTTGTATAGCTGTTACCGTTTCATTAGCCCATAATGGTACCCACGGTGATTCATTCAGCATAATCTCCTGGGCTTCTTCATAAATTTTGATGCGCTCCTCATCATTCATCTCTGCACGCCCTTTATTCAAGAGATCATCCAGGTCTGGTCGCGTGAAGTACATCCGACTTGAGTAATTACTTTTTTCAAAGAGCAGATAGAAAATATCGGCGTCGTACCAACCGTAATACATCAGGGCCATATCATAGGACTTTTTGCTGATACGATCCTTGATCGTTGTTATTTCCTGAACTGTAATCTTCAAATCAATCCCCGCTTCTTTCAACTGACTCTGTAAAATCTGTACAGCACGTTGGAAGGAAGGTTCAGGGGAAACAAGTATTTCTACAGATAATGCTTTGCCGTCTTTGTCCACGATGCCGTCGCCATTGGTGTCTGTCCAGCCTGCATCTGCCAACAGCTTACGGGCTTGATCCAAATCCCGGGAATACATCTGCTTCGCCTTAGCCTCAATTTTGTCGCTGTAGCCAAAAATCGTTGGAGCGAGTGGGCCATAGACTGGTTTCCCAAAACCGTTAAGAGCCACTTTTACCAATGGATCACGATCGACAGAGAGCGCAACCGCCTTGCGCAGACGAACATCAGAGAAGAGAGGGTGCAGGTTATTAAAAGCAATATATTTAATCCCCAAATCCATCGTTTTTTTAATCTCTACTCCCGGCAGCCCTTGTAATTCTGCTACTGCATTTGCCGGTACGTCGTTCAAGACATGAATCGTACCTTTCTTGAACTCCATCATTCGGGTGTCGTCATCTTTCAAGAAACGGAACATCACATGGTCTACCTGCAACGGTCCTTTGTTGGTTACGTATTCTGGTCCCCAGTTGTAATCGGGATTTTTCTTGTAGGTCAGGGAAGCTCCCCGCTCTCGCTTTTCAAACATGACGGAGCCTGTTCCAGATGGATTGTCGCCGAAACCGTCCCCTAGTTCTTTCGCTTTCTTCGGGTCGATTGGAGAAATCATGCCGCTGATCACCACATTGATAAAAGGAGCAAACGGAGTACTGAAGTAAACTTTGAAGGTCTGCTCGTCTGTCGCCTCGACTTTTTCAATTGGACCGACGATCCCTTTTACCGGCGAGACTTCTAACATGCGGTCGAATGAGTCCTTGACCGCTGCTGCTGTTACTGCTTCTCCCGAGTGGAAACGAATGTCCTTGCGCAGCGTAAACGTCCAAACCTTGCCGTCTTCCGAAACCTCGTATTTCTCAGCCAGACCAGGAATGATTTTCCCTGTCATGTCACGTGTCAACAGTGGCTCATACAGCAGGGTGTTCGCGGGGCTCAGCCAGGTGGATTTATGTAAATCCAATGTATCGGGATCAACCAGAGCGGAAATCACCAAAGTATTTCCGCCCTTTGCTGTATCACTACCTGATTGCCCAGGATTGTTTGAGTTTTGCGAAGTGCATCCGGCTGCTACGACGGCTCCTGCCAGTAGCACGCTCAGCGCCCCTTTTTTCCACCCGTTCTTTTTCATTTCCTTTCTCCCCCTTTTATCTTGGGTATAGCTTATTTATCTGACGTATCTACAAACGGATAGATCTGTCGGCTTGTCTCCTCATACTCCTTGATTCGCTCTTGCACCTTTTCCCCATTTGCCGAAATGACACCGCTGACTAAAACATTCAGCATGGAAAAAATCGAGGCCATGCCTTTTATTGCTATCGGTGAAGGTGCGTATACCTTTAACACCTGATCGGCGATCGGTCCAAGCGGTGAAAGCTCATCATCGGTAATGGCCAATATCTTTGCTCCCTTATCCTTGGCTGCCTTGGCAAACAGGATCGTTTCACTAATATAGCGAGGGAAAGACAAGGCAATGACCAGCCAGTCCCGGTTGACTTGTGTGATCAGGTAATTGGCATCATCTACGGGACCGTTGTAGAGGTGTGCATTTCCTTTAATGATATTCAGATTAAAAGCGAGCCAATGGGCTGAAGCGTATGAGCTTCGAAACCCAACGACTACTATTTGCTTGGCGGCTAAAATGCTAGCCACTGCTTGCTGAAGCTGTTCATCACGCAGTTCCTCCAGTGTCTGCCTGATGTAGGCCACATCCTGCTCCATGCTAAAAGTAATCAGGTCATTGCGCCCTCGTATTTCTTCCGCGGCGGTTAGAAAACTGGTGATGGCATTATCTTTCGGAACTCTTTCTAAGAGGGAGCTGCGGATTTCATTCTGCAATTCGCTATACCCGGAATAAGATAGGGCGTATGAAAGCCGAATGATCGTGGTTTCGCTCGTTCCACTCAGGACCCCTACCACTTTGGCGGGATGGAGAGCTACCTCCTTTGGTTCGGCGAGAATGTATTTGGCGGCCAGCTTCTGCTGGTTCGTCAGTTCGGGAAAATGCTTGCGAATGCGTTCTTGTACGGTTTCCATCTGGGCTCTACTTCCTTGTCAGAATTTCTTTGAATGGGTCACTTACTTGATCTATCGGATAAATGGGTCGATTCGCTCGTTCGTATTGGAAAAAGCGAAAGTTCAGTGTGGTCAATCCAGGGGAGTCTACGGTGATCACCTTCGCACTGATTGGTTCAAAGGCAGCGCGGAAATGTGTGCTGGATTTTAATGCGACGATCTTGTATTGGGTTACATCAATTCCGTGGATCTGGAAGATTTGCTCATCCAGCACCTGCGACTTCACGGAGCAAACGACAACGTCCACGCCATCTATTTGTAAGCGGACAGAATTCCCATAGTCTACTCGTCCACCCTGCCCCATTGGGGTTGTAGCGATAAATTTGCCATCCGTCAAGCATTTTACGTAAGCGGTTGCAGAAATCGGCTCGCCGTGCAAATGATCGGTCTTTCCGCCAAGTTGTACCTCGATGGTGGCTCCTACTCCCGCTTGGTGAGCGAGCTGTACTACTTCCGGATCGTAAATAAACCCGAAGCACGCGTCTTTTAGTTTGGCATCCAGCATTGCCCGGAGCAAATAGGTACCATCTCCGGGTGTTCCGCCCCCTGGATTGTCGGAGGTCTCATTGATGACAACCGGCATCCCTTCCGTTTGCAAAGCCAGCTCGATTCCTTCTGCTGGTGTCGGCATGATTAGCGCGAAATCATCCCGTTTCTCCCAAACCTGCCTGGCAACGTCTTCACTGACTTTTTTGGCCAGCTCGCTATCATTGTCGGTAACAGCAAGAATGGCTACTCCCAGCTCTGGAATGTCCGTATATGGAAAGCCATGGAACAGAGCGCAATCAATGACTCCTTCTTTCTTTTCCCATGCCCAGCAAGCTTCGTTAATCTCTTTTGTGGGAGAATGATGGGTTGCCGATGTAGGGATGATGAGTGGCAGTCTTGTCAGATGCATGGTAGGCTTGCAATTTTCCTCCACCATTTTACGCGCGACGTCGATCGCTTCCATTCCCCGCTCATAACAGTCGACGTGCGGGTAGAGATGGACGCCTAGCAATGCATCTGCCTCTTTTACCATTTGGTCAGTCATGTTAGCATGTAGATCAAGTGTGACAACGAGGGGAATCTCGTAACCGACCAGTGCCCGAACGGCTGCTAACAGATCTCCCTCCAAATCGTCGACCTCTTCTGCGACTCCCGCTCCGTGAAGAGACAGGCAGATGGCATCCGCAGGTCCTGCGTCACGAATCGCATCCAGAAGCTCATTCTTCATCCGCAGATATGTTTCTTTTGTAATCGTTCCTGCCGGGTACGCAAAGGTGGAAAAAGTGGGCAAAAGCTCGATTCCCGTCTCTTCCGCACGATCAATCATCCCGCCGAGATAGTTTCTGACTCGCCTGTTACGATCCAGAATGGTTTCCTTGTGATCCCACTCCCATCTCTGAAACAAATCAAGGGTAGAAGGCACATTGGAAAAGGTGTTGGTTTCATGAACCACACCACCTATCATGATTTTCATCTCTATATCCTCCATATTCATCTGAAGTATACACTTTATTTTTTGAATTTTATGAAGTTTCAACCTTTGTGGACATTATATAGGCTAGATAACAGATGATCAATCGCTAAATCGTGAACTTTTTTTCATAAAGCTATACTTCTTGATTCACTAACCAAAGCCCTTCCTTTAGAAAGGAAGGGCTTGTTTTTTGCTATCGCTCTTTATGAGGATTTCCATTTTGCCAATTCAGATGGGAATTTGTCGTTGAGGACCTTAATATATGTACCTTTCATCCCCAATGAACGGGACTCCAGAACACCAGCACTCGCCAGCTTTCGCAGAGCATTCACAATCACAGAACGGGTAAGTCCAGCTTGGTCTGCCAATTGACTCGCTACCAGCAAGCCTTCGCGGGCATCGAGCTCTTCCATAATTTTTTCAATGGCAATCTGCTCGCTGTAAGACAATGAAGAGAGTGCAATTTTAGCAAAGGTTTTGTCACGTACTTCGTTTTCAATCTGTTCCGTACGTTGACGGACAATTTTCATGCCGATCACAGTGGCACCGATCTCTCCCAAAATCAGATCTTCCGTTTCAAACTGACCGTAGGCGCGCAATAGTACGAGTGTTCCTAAGCGGCTTCCCCCTGCATGGATTGGTACAACCGTTGTCATCATCTGCGGGAAGAGTGAGCTAAGCTCTTTTGGCACGAGGCTGTATGGACTTTGAATCGGTTCATTCGCAATCGTCTGTGTAACCTCCAGCAATTTTTGATGTACCCCTGTTTGAAGCTGACTCGACGGGCGTCCTTCGTCATTGAGTGCGATCTCCTGGTTCATACCGCTACCGAGAATCGATCCGTCTGCTGTGATGATGTATACGTTTGCTGAAATCACTTCTGACAAGAGCTTGGCCAGATCCTGGTAGCCGACACCGCTTCCTCCCATTGTTTTTTGCAGCATCATGTTAATTTTTCTCGTTTTTTCTAACAAATTCATAATGATTTCCTCCTTGGATTCTTATGCTCACAGTATTGTCAGAAAAATCCAGTCCCATACATGCAAATCAAAAAATTAGAAAGACACCTCATGGAGAGGAAAGGCTCTGCCAATTAAATGGGTGGGAGCCTGCACACCTAATCGGTGGTTGGCGACTATCATGTAGGGAGCTGCAGTGCATGTCACGAGTTAGGAGGAGATCACATGGGATTGTTTAACGGTGGGGGCTTCAGCGGGATTGCCCTTATTCTGGTGTTGTTTGTTCTGCTATCCATTGTCGGTGTATCTGACGACTAGAAAATAGCATTCCCCATATTCTATAAAATGGCATGTTGAAAGGCTGTCTGAGTACTCAACTCAGGCAGCCTTTTGACGAAATTACCGAATCTGTTGTTGAATGAGACTCTCGATTGAATTCGCAATAACACTCAGCGGCTTATTCAGATCTTCTGTAGATAGACGGAAACGTACAAATCGTTCATCCAAATTAAAGGCCTCTTCAAACGCCCCCATGAAACCACGCGCACGCTTATCCAGCTCCAGAAGCACCTCGACTTCTCCATCGCGCAAGTAAAAAACGGCTTCCAGCTCTTCCAAGCGTTTGCGAAGCGGACCTGTTGGACGGAATTCAAATTCTTGGACAAATGGATACGTTCGTCCCAGATAACGATTATATTCACAATCCACCTTGTATAATTGGAACCCGATTGATTGAATGGCGTCGAGCACCTTAGCCATTAGCGGATGAGGACGCACCTCGATGAAATCGGAATCACCCGGGTCAATCGCATTTTTAATATCCAATCCTGTACGAAGATAAACGGGCTGACGCCCCATTGTTAGTGGAGTCTCATATGGCAGCTGGAAAGAAAACGGCAGCACCTTATTTTCTTTTGGCTGTAAATGAAAACGCTCTGTCAGACGATACTTGACTAGCGTACACTCTTCCTTGACCTTTTTATCGTTCACTTCCCGCTCGTAATGAGTGACTACATACATGTAAATTTCGTCGATCTCCTGGGCCACGTCTCCACCGGTGATGTGTACTTCTCCTCTTACCACATCTCCGGGAATGAGGGATTCTTGTTCCAGTCGCGCGTCTACCTGCGACGATCCAATCCCAAGGCTGGCCAGCAATTTTTTGAACATCGACATCTCCCGCTTTCTCCTCAAATGTTGTCGCTAGCAGTCTTGCTTCAAGTCTTATGTAGGAATATACGACTCGATAAAAAGAAAGTTTCGCGCAACCTTTTTCAAAACGTCTTCTTTTTTTACCTCGGCCGTAACAAACACATGCAAGGTTTGGCTGATTACTACTGTCTTGATTCGGACTTCAACCATTGTACCATCCGAGAGCACGTATTCACGACGGCGAAGCATCTCATGCAAAACCTGATGGACATAAGCGACCTGCTCCACTTTTTTGCCCTTCAAGGAAGCCAGATCCTTCTCCAAGTGATCGACTACCTGCACTTCGATGGTCGGATGCAGCTTTTGCTCTCCAACCAATACCGATGCACGCACTTCCTTTATCACCAGATCTTGGTTCCTGCGGGATACCCGCTGATTTTCTTTCATGGACTGAAGCTCTTCATGCAGTTGTCTATTTTGCAGCTCCAGACTTTTATTGACCAATATCAACTCTTCCTTTTCCCGTCCGTATAAAAAGAGGATCGTCGTCGCGCCCAACAAAATCCCGATAAGCAAAAGAGCAACGTATCTTTTCCACAGGATCACGATCATGAACGCACCTGCACCAGCCACTGCACACAAATCGTTCCGATATGTGCACCCATAAAGGCAACGACGATCATCGCCAATTGCTTAACTACCGGCGAGAAATTCCCGAGCAAAATTTTCTCAATTTGCAAGAACGAATCAAACGACCCACCCAACGCTCCGACGATTCCAAAGATTTTAAGCTGATCTGCGAGCAGTTCCATGGAAAAAAGCGGTGGTTTATTGGTCAAAAAAGCACCTATTCCGCCACTGAGAGCCCCCCCAACTACGATGCCATAAGCGACAAAGAACGTCAGAATGATTTGTGCCATGTTGGAATCCATCCTCCCGACCAAGCAACATATGCTTATCCCTACGCTGCTTGTCTGGATTTTATGATGGCAAATAAAGCGGCATGCTTTTACCTCGCATGCCGCTTCGCGCTACTTACTTTTCCGTCCCATTTTTCGCAGCCGTTTCTGAATCCGGGGTGAATTCATTACCATGAGATCCATGAATAAATTAACCATGTTTGGATTGCGCAACATCTGGTTGAATACTTCGGGATTTTCCCTAAACCATTGCTCGTTTGCCCTAATCCATGCTTTAAACCCATCGTTTGACTTGTAATAGTTGTTCAAGCGGCGAACAGGTCGATATGCACTCATCTCAATCTATCCCTTCGTCAAAGAATATGGAGAGGAGAAAGATGATCACGATGATCCAGATCACCACTTCAAAGCCATCTTGGTTAAAAAAACCAAAACCTTTCATGTCTGATCCCCCCCTTCCCCCAGCATCGAGCCTTACCCCAGGCATACCGCCCATTCTTTACCGTTATCAGTAGGAAGTAACAAGCTTTTACCTATCACCCATCCGGTCCTGACCACTACTCTAGCCTCATCTATTGTTATATTATGACAAGCGAACAATTAGGTGAGCACTAGATTAATGAGAAAAAATATTAGAAAACCTGGCTGCGTCATGCTTTTTGCGGAGCCGTACGAAAAAGTCGATTCCTCACACCAGGGGAAATCGACTTTTTGTAGCAAAGCTTCTTCGAATATCTTCCAGGAAAGCTTGGACCGCGGGAGCCAGATAGCGATTTTTCATGAACGCTAAATAAACGGTCCTCTTCAACGCTGGTGAATCCATCGTTTTCCACACGAGTGATGCATCATTGGGTTCAGATAAGTAATTTTCGGGGATGATGGTAATTCCCAGATTTTCTCTTACTAAGGTTAAAGCTGTTTCAAACCGCTCAATTTCAAATTTAATATTCGGCGACACTTGCTCTAGGGAAAACGCCCGTAAAATATCTTCTCTTGTCTGAAAACCTTCCGTACTAATAATAAAAGGTTCACTCTCCAACTCTTTTAAAGCAACCGTTTCCTTCTGAGCCAAGGGGTGGTCCTTGTGCAGGACAAGTACAAGCCTTTCATCATACAAAGAGAGCAGCTCAATGTCTTCCTCGCAAATGTACTGGTTGGTTATGAGCATGTGCGTATGATATTTCCGCAATGATTCTTTCACAGCCCTGCCGCCTAGCACTTCTATCAGCTTAAAGTTTATAGAGGGAAAGCGCCCTTGGTACTCCCGAATCACTTTGGGAATCCAATACTTGACAGACTCGATGATTCCGATAATAAGCTCACCGTTGCCAGTCAGCCTCACTTCATCCATCTCTTTTTTCAGCATGTTCATATTCGATAAAAGCAGGATGGATTTCTCATACAAAATTTTACCAGCGTCCGTCAGTTCAATCTTCCGTGTATTTCGCTCAAGCAGAGGGGAGCCCACCTCACGCTCCAAATTTTTAATCGCGTTGCTTAATGAAGGCTGTGAGATATGCAGTTTTTGCGCGGCTTTGGAGTAGCTTAACTGATCACAAACCGTCACAAAATAGTGCAGTTGTTTGATGTCCACATAAATCCTCCCTCACCATTTATAGCTTCAAGCTATTAAATTATTTAAATTATATATTAGAAATAATAAGTTTGCCATTATATAATCGAAAAATAAATTATACTTCAAAACTTTTAGAAAGGATGAATAAATTGCCGACAAATGTTTCAGTTGATTTATGGACCGGCCGGACTGATCATACGGAAAGAAGAAGCAGCTTTCGTTACCATCAAATTGTGGACTTGGTTGACCTGGATACATGGACGGCTCCGTCTGACCAAACTTGTGCCATTATCGGGTTTGAATGTGAAGAAGGGGTTAGGCGGAATCAAGGCCGATTAGGTGCTGCAAAAGCTCCAAACGCAATTCGGCAAGCGCTTGCAAGCCTCCCCTGGAAGCTGGCGAGAGGCAAGAGCGTCGTCGATGTGGGGAATATCTCCTGTCAAAACGAAGAGCTCGAACAAGCCCAGGAGGCATTGGGTCATGCTGTCTCCCTCCTCTTTTCAAAATCGGTGACCCCCATCATTTTAGGCGGAGGACACGAAACCCTGTATGGTCATTACCTGGGTGTCCGCAATCATATCGGAAAGAATGCTTCTCTTGGAATCATCAACATCGACGCTCATTTCGATTTACGCTCCTACGAAAATCAGCCTTCATCAGGCACCATGTTCAAGCAAATTTTGGATCAGGATAAAAATAGTCATTATTTGGTGCTTGGCATTCAACGCTTCGGAAATACGCAGGAGCTCTTTGATACAGCGGACGAGCTTGGGGCCCGTTACATTTACGAAGAAGAGATGACGGATGGACGGATGGATGCAATCACTTCTACAATGAACGAATTCATAGAAAAACATGACCATGTCATGCTCACCCTTTGCACAGATGTCTTAAATGCAGCTTTTGCACCAGGAGTGAGTGCCCCGTCTCCATTTGGGTTAACACCAATGATTGTCCGGACCATCATCCGCACAGTTGCCTCTCATAAGAAAACGCTTTCTTTTGATATTTGTGAAGTGAATCCGGCTGTAGACGAAAACGGAAGAACCGTAAAATTAGGTGCTTACTTGACGAATGAAGCCATCGTGGCATTTTTAGGAGGAGACAACTATGACATTAGCACTTAATCAAGTAAATACGATTTTTCTAGCGGTTGCACTGCTCGTATTGGGAACCTATCTCGTGAAAAAAGCGGGATTTCTGCAAAAATTTTGTATTCCTGCTCCCGTAGTTGGCGGACTGCTGTTTGCGATCGTTGCCACGATCCTGAAAGCGACGGGTGTTTTGGAAATTACACTGGATACCTCGCTCCAAAGTCTGTTCATGCTCACATTCTTCACCACCGTAGGATTGGGTGCTAGCTTTAAGCTCATCAAGCTGGGCGGAAAGCTGCTCGTCATTTACTGGATCGCTTGCGGATTCTTGGCTTTGGCACAAAACGTAATCGGTGTTTCCATGGCCTCGCTATTCAATATTCATCCGCTGATCGGCATGATGGCAGGTGCAGTTTCCATGGAAGGCGGACATGGAGCGGCAGGCGCCTTTGGACAAACACTCGAAGACATGGGCATCAATTCAGCATTGTCTGTTGGGATCGCGGCAGCCACCTTTGGCCTCGTTGCCGGTGGCTTGGTTGGCGGTCCGACGGTAAAATACTTGATCTCCAAATACGATCTAAAGCCGACTGAAACAGAAGAAACCGTACAAAATGTGGAAGAAAAAGTACAACCGATTACGACGAATACCTTCTTCATCCAAGTACTGCTCATTACGTTCTGCATGGCGATAGGGACGTTTTTAGGCGGGCTGTTCTCGGATGCAACAGGCTTTGTCCTCCCTGGTTATGTAGGCGCCATGTTTGTAGCAGTAATCGTTCGCAACGTCGTAGATAAATTCAATCCAAAAGCGATTGATATGAAAAGCATCAACCTCATCAGTGACGTAACACTTGGCATTTTCCTGTCCATGGCACTCATGAGCATTAAATTATGGGAAGTAGCCGACCTGGCACTTCCAATGTTAGTGATTGTGTTTGTACAGGTGGTGTTTATCGTTCTGTTCGGAGCATTCGTTTTGTTCCGCTTGCTGGGCAAAAACTACGATGCCGCTGTGATGGTGGCAGGCTTTACCGGACATGGTCTGGGTGCTACACCGAATGCAATGGCGAATATGGCTGCAGTGACAGAGCGTTTTGGTCCTTCGCGTAAAGCGTATCTGGTCGTCCCCATTGTAGGTGCTTTCCTGATTGACGTGTTTGCCATGCCGATCATTATTACGACGATTAATTTGTTTAAATAAGAAGTTGAAGCAATCCCTTCGTGCTGGAAATATTCTGGCTGGAGGGATTTTTTTGTTCACCTAAATTGTCTGCATAGAGCCCATCCCTTTCCACTAATACTAATCGTGAAATAGACCGCGAGCGGTCACATCCCATTTCATGAAAATCGTCGAGACGTTTTTCACAGAACATAGGAGTCGATTATGGAAGTAAGCACGCGTTCACTTTGGCGTAACAAACCTTATTTGCTGCTATTGTTGCTTGTTTTCTTCATGCATCTGGCCTCTTATCTGGTCATTCCTGTGTTTCCTGTTTTCTTGCAAAAGGTCCGTTCTCTTCATCTTTCCCAAGTCGGACTCGTGCTTGGAGCAGGCAGTATTGCTTATCAAGTCGGCAGCTTGTTGGGAGGTCCTTTGTCTGATCGTCTGGGCAGACGCGCCATTATCGTACTAGGCTCTATGCTGCAAGGCAGTGCGATGCTTGGCTATCACTATAGCCTGTCGTTTGGCGTATTTCTCTTGTTTTCCTCGGTGAACGGCCTCGGACTCGGCTTGTTGGCTCCTACCATCAAAGCAATGATTGCCGACGAGGTTGCCTCCACACAGCGAACGGCTGCCTTTTCGTGGCGCGGAATTCTCGCTCACTCGGGGATCATCGTAGCGGGCTTAGTCATTACGTGGATGACCGCTTTGGGACAACAGCCTTTTTTAATAGCTGCGCTTGTATTTGCCATGTTGGCAGCCCTCACCTGGTTCAGTCTGCCCGATGATCGCTGCGTGGGACCCGATTGCAAACGAACCCCGCTCTCCGAGTACAAAAACATCCTGACCCATCGCAGCTTTCTATTGTTTTCCGTCATCACCTTGCTCATTTGGGCGCTCTACGCTCAGTTTGCGCTTATCTTGCCGCTCCGCGGAGAACACGTGCTGCATTCGGCCACCTTGATTGGTCTGATCTGGACGATCAACTCCATGAGTGTCGTCTTGATCCAAGGCTTTGTCTCCCGGTTTGTGCTTCAACGCATCAATCCTTATATTTCACTTGCCATCGGTACTACTCTTCTCGGTGCGGGGCTGACTGCAATGGGCTGGGCTGAACAATTTGTCACACTCAGTGCAGCGGCCATTTTGTTTATTTTGGGTGAAATGCTGTTCATGCCTGTACAAGACAGCCTCGTTACTCATTTTGCCAAAGAAGAGTGGCTTGGCGCCTACTTTGGCTTCTCCAACTTTGTATCGGGAATTGGCACGGCCATTGGGACCAGTATTGGCGGTGCGATGGTGGAAAGATTAGGAGGTGTAGGCAGTCCCTATCCTTGGATTGCTTATGGTGCAGTCACTCTATTTTTAGCAGCGATTCTCGGTCTGTTTGCCATCTACGCGATCGCTCGTCATAAAAACCCCGCAATGACCCAAGCAAAAGCAGGGTCAGGCAGAAAAGAAGGCGCGACGTAAACTGTTACCAGAAAGAGGGGATGACCATGATGAAAGAACAAGATATCCACAACTCACCCGCGAAAAACAGAGTGAAAAATCGTAATCACCAGCCAAAAAATGTGCAGAACGATGCTCCTGGCTACGGAGACAAAAAATTGGAAGGACCGAATCGACCATCTACTTAGGAAATAGAAAAGCCATTTGCTCCCGCTAGAGGAGAGAAAATGGCTTTTTTTGTAAAAATCACGACTACGTGATCGATACCAGCTTATACGGTAGTGAAAACGATTCGAGTCTGTTCAAGAATGCATCGTGTGCCTTTTGATCAGGTGCGAGCAGCTGCAAGTAACGGGTGAAATAAAAGACGATGCGGTCTTCTTCTCCTTCTTTCAGCCGATAGTGTGAAAGCTGAGCAATATCCGTGAGGTTGTAAAAATAATCGTACCTCTCTTCTGTAAGCGGTGCCCGAAAAGAACGGCTAACCACGACATCATTGCTGCGATTTTCCCGACTGTTCTCTTTGGTTGCCCCCAGAAAGCGGAGAAGCTCCCCTGCACGTCTTGCTCCGACCTTTTCGATCAGGATGCTGTCATTGTATTCAATCTCCACATCAGTCAAAGAGTGGTGAACGGATTCAAGCATGGCCATAAGCACCTTGCGTACGGCCAGATTTTCGGTGGCGAATTGGTTGTCGAAGACGTTAAACTCAAATGACGTGGCATCGCCTAGGTATCGTGTGTACAAAATGATTGCGTTCAAAAGCGCCACCTCCTTTTCCTTAGCGTGGCAGAATGGAATCCCAAGTAGAACGGTCCAGCTTGCGAATGAGCGAGAACAGCAAACGTTTTGCAGCCTCATAGTCTTTTCTGTCAATGATCGAAGCGTGGCTGTGAATATAGCGAGAAGGGATGCCAATCACTGCGGACGGCACACCCTTGCCATGGTACTGAACCACACCGGAGTCTGTGCCGCCTTTGGCCACATAAATTTGATACGGAATCTTTTCTTCCTCACAGGTGGAAATCAACAGCTCACGCAGTCCGAGCGGCATTACATACATCGGGTCGTAGATACGCATCAAGAGGCCGCCGCCCAACTTGGCGCCTTCCTCCCTCACTCCTGGAATATCACTGGCTGGACTGGCATCCAGGGCGAGGAAAAGATCCGGCTCGATGCTGGCAGCCGCTGTTTTTGCCCCACGCGCTCCCGACAGCTCTTCCTGGACAGTAGCACCTACATACACGACATTCGGATGTCCCGGACGCTCATGAAGCTCGTTTGCCAGCTCCACAGCCAGGCTGCATCCGTAGCGGTTATCCCATGCTTTCGCCATGATCCGATTCGGATTCGCCATTACCTGAAGAGGACACACCGGAACGATTTGTTGACCTGGGCGGATGCCTAGACGCTCTGCTTCCGCACGGGTATCCACTCCGATATCAATGTACATGTTACGAATGTCCATCGGACGATTCCGTTGATCATCACTTAGGACATGTGGGGGAATAGAGCTGATGACGCCTTCAATCACACCTTTGTCTGTAACGATTTGTACGCGTTGTGCCAGTAAAACCTGTCCCCACCATCCACCAAGCGTCTGGAAGGAAATGAATCCTTTTTCAGAAATTCGTGTTACCATGAAGCCCACTTCATCCATGTGACCGGCAACCATAATTTTAGGGCCGTTCTCATCTCCACGCATCACACCAAAGATACTGCCCAGATTGTCATAAACGAGCTCATTCGTATATTGGCTTATGTATTCCCGCATGATATCACGAACCGGTCCTTCAAAACCTGGCGCTCCAGGCGCTTGTGTCAACCGATTCCATACCTCTTGCTGAAATTTATTTCCCATATCGGTCAAGCCTCCTCCATCCACAACGGATGTTTATCATCGTATCTATTATCTGCGTAGAATGAATGGGATGCAACCGCCGGTAGCAGGAATGTGCACTCTTTTCCCGAATGCAATTACAGTCTAAATGACAAAAGAGAAAAATTGGGGAGGTAGAACGAGATGGCAATTACATTCCGAAAGTTAACAGAACGAAGTGAAATAGAGCAGGTGGAAAAGCTGGAAGGGCTGATCTGGGACCCTAATTCGGTTATTCCCTATCACATGACACTGACAATGGCCAAATTCGGCGGTCTGTTTTTGGGAGCATACGATGAGGAGAAGATGATTGGGTTTTTGTACAGTTTCCCTGGATACACGAACGGTGAATCCCATCTTTGCTCACATATGCTCGGCTTTTTGCCCGACTACCGTAAACAAGGATTAGGCGTACAAATGAAATGGATGCAGCTAGATGCAGCAAAAGAACAAGGGTTTCCAAAAATCACCTGGACCTACGATCCACTCGAAACCGTCAATGGTTTTCTCAACATCGCCAAGTTAGGTGGCGTGGTCCGCACATACTACCCTGATTGCTACGGCGAATTGGATGACGATTTTAATCGTGGACTGCCAACAGACCGGTTTCTCGTGGAGTGGTTTGTAGACAGCGATCGTGTAGCTCGCCATCGGGTCGGACAAGCTATGCACCCGTCAACGGAGCATGCACCTGAAATTCTCAGCTATGAAATCGCGGGCACCATCCCGCAGCCGACTGACATTTCGCTAAGTCACGAAGAACCTGTGCTCCTGCTACCAGTACCTGCTCACTTTCAAGAAGTCAAACGTGCAGATATGGAAATTGCTCGTCGCTGGCGTGAATCGACTCGTCGTTTATTTGAAAACTATTTTGCCCAAGGCTACGTGGTGACCAACATCCTCCGCGACCAATCAGTCGTACGTTACGTTCTGGAAAAGCAACCGCTTGACGATATTCTCTCCTGATTCATAATCGTCGTGTCCGCGCATTCGGTCGAAGTGCGTCGATGTGTTACAATGGGGGTTGCCCTACCCTATATGAAAAAAGGACGAGAACAGAATGAATCGAACTGATTACGATTACGATGTCATTATCATCGGTGGCGGTCCCTCGGGACTCATGTCTGCTATTGCTGCTTCCAGTCAGGGAGCACGAGTCTGTCTAGTGGAAAAAGGCTCCAAGCTTGGGCGCAAGCTGATCATCTCCGGAGGTGGTCGGTGCAATGTGACCAATGCCAAGGAACAGGATGAACTGATCAAGCAAATGCCTGGCAATGGCCGCTTTATGTATAGCGCTTTAGCGCAATTTGGCAACCGTGAGATTATGCGCTTTTTTGAAGAGCTGGGAGTAGCTTTGAAAGAAGAAGATCGCGGTCGCATGTTTCCTGTCACGGATAAAGCTGTGACCGTTGCGCAGGCCCTGATTGACCTTTTGAAAAGGCAAGGCGCTACCATTCAATTAAATTGTTCCGTAAGCCACGTTCTCTATGACGAAGAGCGCGCCGTCGGCATATCGCTGCATTCAGGGGAGCAAATTACTTCCCGCTGCGTCATTATCGCTGTTGGCGGCTGCTCTGTACCGCAGACCGGATCAACGGGCGATGGCTATGCCTGGGCAAAAGAAGCGGGACACACCATCACCGATCTGTATCCAACAGAAGTGCCGCTTACTGCCAGTGATGCCTACATCCGCGACAAGTCATTGCAAGGCCTGTCCCTTCGCGATGTCGAGATGACCTTGTACGCCCCGAATGGGAAAAAGGTAAACACCCAGGAAGGGGATATGATTTTTACCCATTTTGGCCTGTCTGGTCCTGCTTCTCTACGGATGGGACACTATGTATCCATCACGAGGCGTAAGCATGGTGCTATCCCGCTCTCACTCACTCTCGATCTGATGCCAGGCAAAACAGCTGACGAGATCGCATCCGAAAGCTGGAGATTGTTGGAGGAGCAACCGAAGAAAGCAGTGAAAAATGTCCTCAAGGGTTACCTGCCTGAACGGATGATTCCACTGCTACTGTCTTTATCTGCGATTTCCGAAGAGACCACTCTCAGCCATATGAAAAAACAGGAATGGTCCCTTCTTGCCAAAACGATCAAAGCTTTTCCCCTGACGATTACAGGCACGCTCTCCCTTCAGGAAGCCTTCATTACTGGCGGAGGAGTAAGCGTCAAAGAGATTGACCCGCGAACCATGGAATCCAAGCTTAAGGCGGGATTGTACTTTGCGGGTGAAGTGATGGATGTACATGCGCATACAGGAGGTTACAATATTACCATCGCTTTTTCTTCTGGTTATGTAGCGGGTACATATAGTGCCAAAGAAGCATTGGGAATTTTTTAAAATAAACAGGTTTAAACACGTGGAGATAAGGGAAACTAGTAGGTAAGGTACTCTTTTTCCACAAGAGTTAACCAGCACCTTACTCCCCCCTAGTTGTAAGGTGCTGGTTATGACAACCTTTACTCCCTTTTATCTTCCCTAGATGGAGTGTCGCATTCGTGAGCGGCGCTTCTTTTTTTGGATTTCGGAAAAAAGAGATTGCATCCGTTCTTACTACCAAGCAAATTTTCATTTTATTTTTTATTGCCTACAAATGAATATGAAGCCGTAATTAATGCTACTAACACCATTACTCCACCAATCCAGCCCAAATTCAGAACAGATGTATACTCAATCACCCCCCCACCTAAACCCGCACCTACTGTCATTCCAATATTCATTAGTGCAGTATTGAAGCTCAACACAATCTCTGAAGATTTCGATTTTAAGGAAACCAAATAAAATTGGTTCGCAGGTGTTGTCATCCATGCAGCAGTTCCCCAAACCATAATGGTCAAAAGCGCACCTAGCGTTGAAGTTGCCGTTACTGTTAATACGATTAAAGCCATTGCATGAATCACTAAGCTGATGGAAATGGTTCGAACAGGTCCCCATCTATCGACTGCATACCCCCCAAAACGTGACCCAATAAAAGCAAAGACACCTAATACTAAGAGAGCTGCACTGATCATTTCTATAGAAAACCCGGCTAATGTACGTAAAAGAGGAGCGATGTAAGCAAATACCATTGTGTATCCGAGAATCCAAAATACTGTAGTCAATAATCCACTTATTAAACGCTTATCTCTCCACACAAGTAATTGCTGCTTCAAAGGTATCTGTTTATTCGCTTTTAGCATCGGAATAAATTTGTTTAGTAGCATGAGATTGATAATCGAAACTACAGCGATAATCAGATAGATATAACGCCAATCCATATATGCGGCAATCAACGTTCCAATAGGTACACCCAATGCCAAAGAAACCGTAAATCCTGTAATTACCGTTGCCATTGCACTGCCACGTTTTGCAGGTTGAGCAAGCTGAGCTGCGTAGTTAATGGCAACAACGATGTACAAACCTCCACTCATTGCCAATATAATACGAGAGAGCATAAGCATACCAAAATGAAAACTGAAAAAGGCAATCATATTTCCCGCGATAAAGATAACCATTGAATTCAACAACACTTTTTTTCTTTCAAACTTTGCTGTCAGCATGACCAATACAAGTGCGCCAAGTGCATACGAAAAGGAATATATCGATACTAATTGTCCAGCCATTGAAATCGACACACGTAAGTCACGTGAAATAATCTCTAAAACACCAGAAACGACGAATTCGGCTGTACCTGTTACAAACGCACCAAGAGTTAATAAATAGATTGCAAAGCGATTCATGATTTCATCTCCTTTGACCAATACAACTTGCTTTTATTTTAAAGCAGATGATAACATGAGTAAAATTAATACATTTAATAGAGGAGTTGAGTGATTACTCATGACAATTGCTCGTTTTGAAGTATTCACCAAAATTGTCGAACTTGGGAATTTCACAAAAGCATCTGAAAATCTTAATATGACACAATCAGCGGTAAGTCATGCTATCTCCAGTCTGGAATCGGAATGGGGCACAACGTTATTCATTCGTGATCGTAAGAAAGGAATTCTTCTTACAGAGGTAGGACAAAAAATACTGATTCATATAAGAGAAATTTTAAATAGAACAGAAAAAATTAACCAGGAGCTTGCTTTAGCGTCAAAATTAGAAGTAGGTACCATACGCATCGGTACTTTTGCCAGCGCTTCTGCCTGTCTGTTGCCTAAAATACTCTCGAAGTTTCAGAAGAAATATCCCAAAATTGAGTTTAGATTTTACGAAGGCACTTATGAAGAAATAATGGAATGGTTAGATACAGGAGCAATAGAGATAGGATTTGTCGTACAACAGGACGCGCATACAAAATTTTCCACGATTCCGCTCATAAAAGATAAAATGGTTATAGCTTTTCCTGTTCAACACAAGTTTCACAAAGAGAAAATCATATCTATTCAAGATGTAAAAGATGAACCTTTCATTATGCCAAAAGGAATGTATCAATCGCATGTAGAGGAGATTTTTCAACAAGCTCAGATCAAACCGACTATACGCTTTGAAGTACATGATTGCAACACGATTGCCAATATGGTCCAAGAAGGGCTCGGAGTCACTATTGGTCCTAAATTGTTTCTCAAAACACAGCAAAATATTCAAATCGCAAACCTGAATCTATCCAATTGGCGTACGGTCGCACTTGCATGCCCATCAATATCTGATGCGTCCCCTGCCGTCAAAGCATTTCTTACAGAAGCTAAAAGTGTTTTCGCCACTGACAGGTAGAGCCTATTCGATTGCTCTTAGGAATGATTGATATACGATTTGTACGAAAAAACACCCGTTGCGGCTGGAAGGTTCCGTGAAGTTTGGCCCTCCTACTCGCTCGGGTGTTTTCTTTTTCTTTTTTCTTTTTTCTTTCGTTTACCCAACAAATCGGAATAGGTACGCAAAGCCTGCCAAAATAAATGCGAACCCCAATATAAAAAACGTATTCGCCCGCTGTTTTACACGTTTTTCATTCCCTTGAAAAAAAGAATTCATACGAGCTTTCCAGCGGTTAGTACGCGGTTGAAGCATCACAATAATTCCAATGACGATGAGAAAAATGGGAAAGGACATGGATACTCAGGTCACCCCTTTTTCTTACGTCTGAGCAGCCAGCCTGTGTCTTCCACAGCCGGTGCTCCTTCGACGACAAGACGCGCCTCCTCGGCTAACTGATACGCCTCCGCAAATGCCAGTTGTCTAAAAGACTGTTCTGCCTTGGTCAACAGCTCGTTCACTTGACGGTTTTGACGACGATAGCGGTTGGTGTATTGAATAGCTCCCTCCGCCATTTGGCAAGTTGAGATGATTCGCTCTGCCAACTTCTCCGTTTCTTCCACCAATTCATTCGCATCTTGAATCAGAATCGCCACTTCTTCCAAATCGTAACGGTATTCATCCATAATGGCCTGAACCCGTGCCAGCGTCTGAATAATTTCTTCAAACATATATTTCAACTGGTCTGGGATACCTGGGAGATAGCTCCGTTTAATTTGTTGTCGAATCCGAACGAGTGTATTCGAGATGCGCTCCAGCTCATCTAACGCGTCGTCTTCCGACTCAATCACTATTTGTACCGGCCCTGCCTCTTGTATGGTTTCTTCTTGTTGTACGGGCAGTTTGGGGATGACGAGTTCGTATTCTTCTTCATCCTGCACTGGTTGCTTTTCTATGATTGGTTTTGTTTCTTCCACTTTAGGTGTCGGGACTGGTGGCGACGCTTTTTCTTGTTTAGGCTGTTTCACAGCTTGCAGCAAGACAAGTCTTTCGGCCTCACTCAATTCAGCGGTACGTGGCGGCATAATATCCTGGGCTGGCTCGGAATGCCTTTGTTCTACGCGACTTGTTTCTTGCCCGGAAGAAAGCTCTTTTTCTGGCTTATCCGATAAAAGGATCGGTTCTTCATACCGTTCTGCTTTCTCTTCTACGTACGATTCTTTTTGCTCTCCAAAAGGATTGGAAATCTCTTCGATAATTGGGATTTGCTCATTCGAAGCAGAAACAGCTATTTCACGCTGGGCAAGTACACCTTCTTCGATTGATTGGTACGTCGTGTCCAGGAGAACTTCAAAAGCCTTTTGATGCTGTGTCACCATTTCCAGGCTGCCTTCTTCCAGTGCGCTTTTGGCAGCAGACAGAAGCTGCTTTGCCTGTAACAGTGCATTTTCCCATACGTCCTGGTGGACAACGTAACCATCCTTGATCGCTTTATCGATGCCTTCTTCCAGTTGCCTGAATTCATCCGGCATCTCTTTTTTCACGCGATGTACTAGCGTCGGAATCTGCTCCATTGTAGTGCTGATCCGATCCAACAGTTGTTGAGCTTTCAGCGTTGTATTATAGGCTTGCAGGTCATCACCTGCAGATCGCGATGTTTTGATCAGGCTTCGCATGGTTTCTACTTCATCCAGTGAGGATTTCAGGTCATGAAAGGACAAACCGTATTCCAAACGCAAATCAGACAAGCGGCGTTCGATCTGCTCGACGACTTTCCCGATTTCCGGAATGACGACCTTGTTCTCTTGTTTGGTGACAGCCACTTGGCTCGTATCGGTTTTCAGCTCACTCAATTCCTGCTCGATCAAAGTCAAAGTCTCTCTGGCTTCGTCCAGCATGCCTAATGCAAGAGAAAAACGGAATCGATCACAGGCTTCCTCGGCATCGAGAATCATCATCTCGACGTCAGGAATACGGTTGCGTAAAAGATTTTCTTTTTGATCAGCCAAGTGATGGTATCGCACCTCAGTCACTCCGCTGGAACGGCGCATCGGCTTTTCTACTTCGATGACATTGATTTTCTCTGCCAGCTCTTCCTTCCAATCCTCCACATCGTCTACCTGGGCAAAAATAGCGCGTCTACGGATCATCGCGTAAATCAAGCCGATAGAAAGTCCTGCAAAAACGGCACCGATCAAATAAATCCACCAAGGAATGCCGCCGAGCTCAAGCCCGGACTGCTCTGTGTCCTCTTTTGCAGCGTCGGCCTGATTAGGAGTGGCTGCTGCTTGTCCTGAGTTATTTTCGATTCGCCCTATCTCTGCATGCACTTCTGTAATCAGGGTTTGAATCCCAGTCAAATACTGCTTTTGCGTCCGGAAAGGTTCATAGTAGGAGGTGACCTTCTCCTGGAGCATCTCCCGATTGGCTCCTTTTGTTTGCAGGCTTGGTCCAGCGTACACACCTAACTGCTCCGTGTTCATATCGAGAACGACCATGATCGCATCATCGACCAAATTGTAGTTATCGAAGAGCCTTTGAGCGTACTGATCAGGAGACTCCGCTTCTGGAGAAGTACTTTCTACAACGACAACCTTGTAGCTGCCCGGTTCATTCTTCATCGAGTTTTCGAACTTGGTTATGTCTTCTTTTTTCAGATATTTGTCAGCATCCTGAACGACTTGGTCGGTTTTATCGGGAAATGGAGTGGCATAGGCCGGATTCGTATATAGCAACATGCCTGCCAGACAGAGCATGAATAGTTTTCGTTTCACTTATCATACAACCCCTTAACGTATTAATTCATGGGAGGGTATTCCCTATTGGAGAAGGAAGCAAGCAGGCTTGCAGATAGTGCAAGATTGAAGCCTCCAGCCACAGAGCGAACTCCTCTTCGGAAGGTTCTAGATCATATACTTGACGAACCATTTGCGGCTGCAAAAATGGATAGATCATCAAGCTGCTCAATGCCAATACAACACGATCTACTGACACAGGCAAAAAATCGCCAGAAGCGATTCCAGACTCGATTGACTCTGAGAGCCTATGTTTCCACCTGCTGATATACAGGGTCATCACTTCACGAGCAAGCATCGACTCGACACTCAGCTCTCTTTGTATGAGTCTCGTGATGGAGGCATGCTCCGTTTGAAAGCTTACGTAGAGATGAACGATACTCTTTAATCGCTCATACGGTGTAGCATGTTTGTGTTCTTCCGCCAGTTCTTCTACGTGTCTAAATAAAGTCTCGAAATAGGAGGCTATCAAGGTTTCCAACACACCCTGTTTCCCCTGAAAGTGATAGGAAATCAAAGCGGAGTTAACCCGGGCCTCCTCGGCAATATGTCGAACAGATGTACCTTTGTATCCATGTATGTCAAACAGCTTCGCGGCTGCAGACAGAATGCGTAGTTTGGTTTGATCCATTGCCTTTCTTTCCCTCCAAGGCTAGTCAGGCATCTTTCCCATTGTACAGATTGTTCGACGCAAAAAGATAGTCCTGATGTATGTTCGACAAACTTTTCCAGTATTCCTCCCGTCTCGTGAAACGCTATGATAAAAAAAAGCAAATAGTTGGTTTCTTCCCTTCCTGCTATCGACAGTTATTACGTAGACCGACTCGTTGTCGTTACGTATAACACCCCTACAATTTATTCAGGCAACCGCTCCGCCTGTTGGTCCATCTGATCATTACCCAGTGCGGATGGAAAGGATGCGGCGATCGCTCTCTCCAAAAAAGACGCTGGCTTTCCGCTGAATGAAAGGAAAGGAAGCGTCTTTTCTCGTTAACCTTCTATCGTATGGTCAGCAGGGGATGGAAGCGGTTGTACACGACCGTAATTTTGTAGATACGTTTCCACCTGAGAATGCTCATGAACACGCTGATTGTTCAGATCGTATACGGAGCGTATCGACATACTCAAGCTGGTTGGAAGCATACTGGTTTTATTGTAGTAGATCGTATACTCTGCTTCTACATCCATTTGATCTACGATGTCATTCACATCGGGACTCATTCGAGACTGGATGGAAGGCCCAGCTTGCTTGGCATGGGTTTTCTTCCAATTCCCGTCGGAGAGTGCCATCGCAAGCTTTAATTTAGGTTTATGTTTGAAGTCGGACGTGGATTGAATGCTGGTTCCACTGCCGGTGCCAGTCTGCTCTCGCATCTGCGTCGCCAGCCAGGTTTTCAGTTTGGCAGAGTCAAGCGTAACCCGGATGGCCTCCAAGTCATCATTTGGATTTTCATCAGGCAATTGCCGCACGTTTTTTTTCATTTCATCCATCTGTTGAAACGAAAAGATCGGACTCCAGTTGTTCATCTCCTGCTGCAGTGCCGCATCTTTGCTGGCGACATTTTTCCAGTTCTGGTCATTGCCTTCCTTGGCATACAGCTTGTCTCCCTGGTTCAAAAGAGCCAATGTGTCTACCCGCTTTTCATCAGGAACCGATAGCTTTACTTTCATATACACGGCATCACCATCTTTGCGGCCAGAAAAATTGACCATGTTGGCATTGGAGCTATTCGCTGTCAACAGCTTGGTTCGGCCGTAAAACGCATACGACGGTTGTGCAGAAAAATGATCACGTACTTGCTCGTAGGTGGAACCCGGATTTTGCTTGACTCCCATCTGATTACAGCCAACCAGTGCTGTGCATAACACTGTCATCATCATACAAAGGGTCCAACACTTGCGCATACTTGCCCCTCCTTCCGCTACTCTTGGTAACCCCATGGGGTACCTACAGGCGGTCTCGTCCCCTTTATCGTTTCCGGGGAGGAAAGGGCTTATTCTGCCGGTTGGCACACTTCGTCAATTCCGTTACAGATAGTAGTAGAGAACCCCATCCTGCTCGCGAATTTCCACTTGGTGAAGAATGGTGAGCAAGTCTAGATGGCCAAGCGTTTCTGAGAGGGTCAATGGCAGTTCCTTCTCATAGAGCGTTGGGAAAAGCAGGGCAGTCAGTTCGTACGCCGTCTTTTCTCCACGCTCCAGCAGGCGACGCAGGGTATCTGTACGTTCCCAGTTTTTTTGTAACCGGGACAACACCAATTCCCGATGGTTGGTGACAGGTTCTCCATGACCAGACAGTACCAGCTCAATGTTCATATCCGCACACATCTGCAACGCTGTCCGGTACTGTACCAAGGTCAACGGACGCTGTCTGGAACGATCCCTCGGCGGTTCGATAAACGCATTGGAGGAGATGTGTTTAATTATATGGTCTCCACCAATCATTACACGATCTTGCGCCCGGTACAAAGAGAGATGGCTTTGACTGTGACCTGGCGTGTAGAGAACCTGCCACTCGGACAAATGGGGAGCCACCTGCTCATGCCTTAGCAGCCCGTCAATTCGGGCAGGAGCAGAAAAGGTTTTCATCAGTTGATGGAATTTCATAATGATGATCATCTTCTCTTTAGGGACGCCTGCTTCTTTATACAGTTCTGTAAAAAAACAGTCGTGAAAAACCATGAAGTCTTCGTCCAGCTCGACATAAGGGGCCGCCAGGGGATGGGCCAGGGTCGTTGCCCCTGAGGCTTGCCTGACTTTTTCCAGCAAGCCGCAATGATCAACGTGATGATGCGTTAATACGACCTGTTCAATATCCTCTACCTTGTATCCGATTGAATGTAGACCTGTTGTGAGCGCCTTCCATGCATCCTCTGTCAATGGGCCGACGTCTACTAGCGTCCGCTTCTCCCCTTGCAACAGGTACACATTCACTGGACCCACATTAAATGGAGTTGGTATTTCCAGTCGAAATACCCCCGGTGCCATTTCTGTAGCGATTTCATGTCGTTCATGTGCTTTCATCTTGTTTTCCCCTCATCTTCCCCACACAAATTTATCCTCCTTTCTTCCGAAAAGAGAAAAGAGCCATTTTTGGCTCTATGCTAACACAACTTGGTTTCTACCCGAATTTTTCGCTTCGTACAAAGCCACATCTGCCTGATGAAACAAAGCCTCTACGCTGAGATTTACATCCATTTCCTTGTTCCATTTGGCTAGACCGCATGAAATCGTAACGCGCGGAGACGTCTCCTGTTCCACACACTCACGGATTCGTTCAGCAACTGTATGAGCCATCATCTTGTCCACCCTGGGCAGATAAACAGCAAGCTCTTCGCCTCCCCAACGGGCTGCAATATCACTATCGCGGATACTGTGGCGAATGAGGTTGGAAACCTGAATCAACACTTCATCCCCAACCTGATGTCCGTACGTGTCATTCACTGTTTTAAAGTAATCTATATCAATCAAGATGAGCGATCCGTAACTGTCCTTTTCTAGCGATGCCCTGACTCGCTCATTCAAATAACGACGTGTGAACAAGCCTGTCAGGTTGTCCGTTATCACCATACGCTCCATCTCATTATGGAGTACAGCATTAGTCATCGCCAGGCTGGCGTGTTGTCCAAAAATTTCGAGGAGCTTGTAGTCGTCAAAACTAAAAAAATGATAGCGTGAATCAGCGACTAAAAGGACTCCACTAATTTCTCCCTCTACAACCAGCGGTACGCCCATCAGTGAAGAACACGGCATCAGTGAAAACGGAAGTGGTCCAGCACCGGGTTGGGCCAATAGCAGCGCTTGTTTGTTTTGCAGTATTTCCTGAAATGGTTTTTCAGATGCCTGAATCACTGCGCCATTATACGCAGGAATAGAAGTCGAAAGGACTTGAAAGCTCTCCTCTCCAGGCGTTTTGCTTAAAATTGCACAAAATTCCGCATCGAAGGTCGCCCGCATCATGGTAGTTACAAAATCCAAAATCTCCTTTAAATTGAGACTTCGGTTCAACTGCCTCGCCATTTCGTTGATCAACCTAAGTTCACGAATCAAATTGCGTGATTGCTGGTAAAGTTGGGCGTTTTCAAATGCCGTTCCAGCGGTATCAGCCAAAATCGCGATGTAGTTTGTTTCATGCTGACTCAAGGAAACCAACTGATCCGATGTCACCTGCAAGACACCGTAGATTCCCTGCTTTCCAAGTAGCGGCGCAGCAATTACCGTCACTTGCTGGTCGCCGTCCTCGATCTGATCGACAACGAGACGCCCTTCCAAATAAGCTTTGGTACTGGTCGACGGCTTCTCTTCTTGGAAAGACAGCTGCTTGACGGGTGTAGTTGCATTCGGTTCAACCGTCAGGAACAGCTCCACCGATAAGTACGGATACAGGACAGGAATGCTCGTTACAATTTCATGAAGCACATCATTTACATCAATCGATGCCTGGATTTTGGACATGAGCTGATACAACAAGTCCTTTTTACTAGCTTCACGGCGCAAATCATCTGACATTATTGCCCGCCACAGCGCACAACTTGCTTTTCCGCTCACTTCCTGCAAAAAGGCGATATCCCGTTCATCGTACTTGTAATCGGTCTCGTCTGGTGAAAGATGTAAAAACAACGCGTACAGCGGACTATTATTCAGACTGATCGGTACCACAACAATCCGGTTGTTATCAAGAACGAAAGGTGTGATCGGAGCTATGCCAAAGCGGGCCACCAGATGAGTAATTTCGATAAGCCCATAATCTACATCCTGTGTCGTTACAAATTCTTGCGGAATGAGCAAGCCGTTCTCAGAAAGCTTTACAGCTGAGCAATAGCCCTTTTGGATAATATCACTAATCTGACTTGTCAGACTTTCCAGCAATTCGCGCGTGGTGTCATGGAGTGTCAAATCCATCACAATTTGACTAGTCACATGCTGAATATAGGCGTCATACCCCATGCGAATCAACGGCTCCAGTCCACGCATATAGGAAGAAAGGTCGAAATCAATCTCCGCTTGAGGAGTTACCATTCCGATCACTGCACGTACCTGACCGTCTTGCTCACGCAGTGGAAATGCCCCACAGACGAGGGAATCCTCTTCGCTCGTCTTCACTACGATCTCGCCTGTACGAATAGCGTCCATGACGTAATCGCACCATTCTCCATTTCGAACAGGGTCTGTCAGCAGATCAAGTCCTTGAGGGTTCCAGGAGTGGCCGACCTGCATTTTCATGTAGTTGATGACACGGCCCCCGGAATCTGTCAAGAAAAGGATGCCTGGGCGCTTTTCCGGCCAAGATTGCAAAATAAAATGGGCCGTGTAGGAAAAGACTGTCTCTAACTTCCCCAACATTTTACTTGACACGAGAAACTCCCTCTCTCAGCATTTTCTCAACGTGTAAGAAAGTTTAATTACTTCACTGTGTGAAAGCAATCTTACTTAAACTTTCTGGAACGCATACAAACTTTCCACTAAAACGCGATCGCACCTTTCGCGAACAGGCCTCGATAGAGGTTTTTTTAAGCTTCCAAATGATCTGTAACATTCACATGCAAGACATTCCAATGATCTGTATAGCAAAATTTCGTGATTCCGGTATTGTCTATGCGTGTTATACCTGTCCCTTGCTCTCCTGACGTAACATAGTGCAAGAAACTATTAATGAGCCCGCCGTGAGATACTACGACAATGGTCTCGCCGCGATGAGCTTTTGCCAGTTCGGTCAAAGCTGTTACAGCACGCCTTTGCATCCCTTCGAATGTTTCAATTCCGCATGCTGCTTCATCCTGGTTCTCGAAACGAGCACGAATTTCTTCATAGGTGAGTCCTTCCCACTGGCCATAGCAGCGCTCACGCAAGGTGATCAGCGTGGAAACAGTGGAATCAAAATTTTGGGCGATTCGCATTGCTGTCTCACGTGCACGGCTCAGGTCACTCGAATAGACTGCGTGGATCAATTCGCCTCGAAACCGACCGGCTACCTGCTCTGCCTGGCGCAATCCCAGTTCGTTTAAGTCTGTATCGCTGTGTCCTTGTATGCGCCGGACTTGATTCCAGTCCGTTTCTCCGTGGCGAACGAGATACATGATGGTTTCCAAGACGACTAATCTCCTTTGACAACAAACTATGAATAGTACTCCTTATTATATAAGAAGCTTGTTCACAATTCTAGATTGATAAAAAAACATTTGGTACAAAATTCCTATATTTTCATTCCTTCTGGCAATACCTGGACTCTTTTTTCTTGAATGGGATGAAACGATCGGCTTCTTATACTCGTCAGAGGTGATAAGTGAAATTACTGACATTGACATCGTTGGAGGGGTCCACATGAAACCTTGGTTTGTACGCTCTAGCTCGGTTCTTTTGACGGCAAGTCTGTTATTGCCTGTCGCCCATGCACACGCCCAAATGCCATCTGCTAGCGTAAGCAAAGCAGTCTCAGGAAGCGCACAAGGGAGCACTACGGTACTCGCTGTTGCCAGCACTGCTAAGCTTTCCAAAGAAGCAGCACTTGCTATCGCCAGTAAGCTGGTGCCTACGAGCGGACTTGAGCTCACTAATGTATCACTTCGTTCTTCAGACTCCTGGCGCACATTTCCCGAGTGGTCCTTCAGCTGGTCAAAGAAGGACGCTAACACCGAAGAAATCAAGCTATCGTACAGCGTCAACATCCATGGCAATACAGGTGAGCTGACCAACTATTCCCGCTATGAACCAGGTGCAAGCAACCTGCCGTATGCAAAACGCATTTCTTATGAGGATGCAAAAACTCAGGCCGAACGTTTCTTGGAAAAGAACAACGCTGACAAAGCAGCCCAGACGCGCTTGTACTTGCGCGATATGCCAGCGCCTAAGACACCATTGAATAATGACATTTCCTACACATTCCGCTTTGTTCGCAGCGTCGATGGCGTATTATTCCCGGACAACGGCGCGGACATCACGGTCAACAGTGCCGGTACTGTTACGAACTACTCTCTTTCCTGGAATGATGTGAAATTCGAAAAGAGTTCTGATCCAATCTCAAAGGAAGAAGCTGGAGATAAACTATTGGAGCTATCTGGGGCCAGCCTTTATTATCTGCTTCCTTGGGAGAGAGCAGGCGCCGATCGCAATAAGCCGATCTTAGGCTATATGAATCCCTTTACTTTTTACCTAGATGCAACTGACGGCAAAGCTTTAAACCAATCACTTGCCCCGCGCGGCGATCTCAATGAGCCTGTCGCTGTCAGCAAAAAGCAGCTTCCCGCTCGCCACTCGGGAAAAGCGCTCTCTCAGGATGAAGCGGCCAAAATCGCATCCCAACTCTTTGATCTCTCTAAATATGAGCTAAGGTCTGCCAACTACAGCGAAAAAGATTATCAAGGCAATCGCTCCGTCTGGAATCTGGAATACGTAGAAAAGAGCAACTCGAACACACGTTATGCCTATGTATCCATCGACGCAGTAACCGGTGATGTTTATTCGTATAACAAGGATCAGCCGATTGTTAAAGAAAATGAGAAGTCAGCCAAGAAACAAAACCCCGAGAATCTCAAGGAAAAAGCAATGGAGACAATCCGCAAATGGACTCCTACCACTGCAAATCAGTTATTTTTGACTGACCGCTCCACTGAGGAAGGAGAGCTTCCCGATTCAGATCGCTACAGCATCAGCTTTGCTCGTTATGTCAATGGAATTGCTGCTGCCAGCGGTTCGGCTTACTTTACTTTTGACGCACAATCTGGCGAGATTCTATCCTACAGTACAGATTTTGGTAACGAAACCTATCCGGCCGAGCTACCGAAACACCTCTCTGCCGAAGAAGCAGTGGAGGCATGGTGGAAAGAATCCGAAATCGAAGCCATCTACATGATGACGCCTCTTAGCCCAGAGGATAAAAAGAAATTGCAGCAGCAGCCGTCCTATATCCCGCAGCGCACTGCCAAGCTGGTATACCGCGTAACATCTACCCCAATGGATCAGCCTTACTTCTTTGATGCTACTACCGGGGATTGGCGGTCCCTCTCGTCTGGCAAGACGATTAATCTGCATCGTCCTGCACCTGATGATTTAAAAGGACATCCTGCGGAAAAAGAGCTGCTGCTCATGTATGAATATGATGCTCTCTCACTCGAAGACGGCAAGATCATGCCACAAAAGCAGATTACACGCGGTGAAATGATCGAAATGCTGATGATCAGTCTCAATCAGGGACGCCATTATCCTATGTACGCGGCAGAACGAAAAGCGACGTACAGTGATGTTGCCAATGGCTCTCGTTACTTCTCAGCTGTTGAAGCTGCTGTGGATCGTGGCCTTCTCGACAAAAATGCATCCAAGCTAAACCCAGATGAAGCCATCAATCGGGAAGAACTGGCTGATATGATCGTTCGCGCCCTTGGCTACAACAAGCTCGCCGATTATTCCGGCATGTTCCAATCACAGCTAACTGATATTGCCAATACGAAGCACCGCGGGTCTATCGTCATCGCGACAACTCTCGGAATTGTACCGACAGACAAACAAAAATTCCAACCACAAGCAATCGTGTCCCGCGCTGATGCCGCGATCACCTTTACCCGCTTCCTCGAAAAACGCGGCGAACAGGATACACAACCAATCCTTTACCGCGAATAAAACACAGAGCAAAAAACGCCATCCACACCACTTCTGGCGCTGGATGGCGCTCTTCTTTTTCTTGACTTATAGATGCAATCCCGAGTATTATTGATTGTATGTGTACAGGGTAGCATTGATTGTAGGTAAAAACGGAAGGATTCATCCTCTTAGTTCCCTCCCTTTCAGGCAGCGGCTGTACTACCTGTGAGGAGCACGATGCGGAAACGCTACCGTCTGAAGTTCGTGTAGATAAAGTAGGAACTAACCTACCGGAAGTAAACACCTGCGAATCCATATTAAAGGAGAATGAAAACATGTCACGTTACACAGGACCTCGTCACAAACTGGCCCGTCGTCTGGGTATCTCTCTCGATGGTACAGGAAAAGACATCAAGCGCAACTTCCCTCCTGGTCAACACGGTCAAAACAACCGTCGTAAACTGAGCGAGTATGGACTCCAGTTGCAAGAAAAACAAAAGCTGCGCCACATGTTTGGCCTTAACGAAAAACAATTCCGTCGTACTTTCGACCATGCTAACAAAATGGCTGGCGTAGTGGGCGAAAACTTCATGAAATTGCTGGAATCCCGTCTGGATAACGTGGTATACCGCATGGGCTTTGCACCAACTCGCCCAGCAGCTCGTCAATTGGTAAACCATGGCCACTTCCTGGTAAACGGCAAAAAAGTGAACATCCCATCTTACCGTGTACAACCGGGTGATGTGATCACAATTCGTGAAAAGTCCCGTGGTCTGCAACTGATTAAGGACTCTCTGGAAAGCCGCAACTTCTTGCCAAACTACATCACTTTCAACGATACTGCAGCTGAAGGTACTTTCACTCGTCTGCCTGACCGTGAAGAAATGCCTGCTGAAATCAACGAAGTTCTGATCGTTGAGTTCTACAGCCGTTAATCGTTTGGATAACGAAAAAAGAGTAGCGCCGCTTGCGGCCTGCTCTTTTTTTTGTTTGATCAGTTATGCCTGCACATGATCCTGTTTCCAGCCCGCTCTTTCGACTCCTTTTGCCAAAATTCGCCTATTTCGCACTTCCTACCATTCACCAACCATCTCTCATAGGCAAAGGATACAATCGCTATGAAGGCATACGAACTAACGGCTGTCAACTTCTCAGCTTCTATCCCTACAGGTTCCTCGTATGGTATAATCAGGGGGTATGCTAGGGGGTCGTAATTATATGTCGAATAACCACACTTCTTCCTCTGAACCGACAAAGAAAAAACGCAGGCGCAGCCGTGGAAAGACGATCTGGATCATCGTTCAGCTGCTTTTCCTGCTAGGGCTTATGGGAGCCGCTGTCGCTGGAGGAATCGTGACGGGTTATGTTGCCTCGCTCGTAAAGGACGAGCCTGTGCGCAGCAAAGAAGAATTGGAAAATAAGATTTTCACAAACTACCTGACCGGATTCGCCTACTACAATGACGGCTCTCTCATCGGCCAATTGCGGGCAGAAGAGGGCGATAGGCGTTTGGTGAAGAAGGCAGATGTTTCTCCCTATTTAATTAATGCGATCATCGCCACCGAGGACAAAAACTTCTACCACCACAACGGGATAGCCTTTCAATCCACGATGCGCGGGGCCATCCAGGAATTTACCAACCAGCCTGTCGTAACCGGTGGTAGTACGATCACACAGCAGCTTGTAAAAAATACGATTCTCTCCGCTGAAGTAAGCCATACCCGTAAAGTCCGGGAAATCTTCAGTGCGATGCGGATCGAGCGCATGTTTTCCAAAGATCAGATTCTAGAAGCCTACATGAACGAAATCTACTTCGGGAAGAACGCCAACGGTTCCAACGTTTACGGCGTGCAGGCAGCAGCAAAAGGGATATTTGGAAAAGATGTAAAGGAGCTCAGTCTCAGCGAAGGCTCCTATCTAGCGGGCATGATTCAAAATCCGGGCGCCTACTCTCCGTTTGGCAATGAAAGCTATCAGAGAGGCCGTGAACGCCAAAAAATGGTACTGGACCGCATGCTGGAAAATGGGTATATCACCCAAACCCAATACGATGGTGCCAGCAAAACAGATTTGAAAGCACAACTGGCAAAACCAAGCCAGCAAGCTTACCGTGAAGTGCCGTTTTTGATGATGGAGATTGAAGAACGCGCAGCACGTCAGTTGGTTGACGCCGACCTCAAGGAAAAGGGACGGGACAAATCAACGATTGGGCGAAATGAGTACCGTCAATTAGTTGAAGAAAAACGACGTGACCTCCTGCGTAAAGGCTACAAGGTTCACACTACGATTGACAAGAGTGTGTACGACATCATGCAAGCAGTCGCAAATGATCCGAAAAACTTCGGAAAAAACCGCTCTTATACGATTCGCCGCTCAAACGGCAAAACAGAAAAAATCGAAAATGCACTGGAAGAAGTCGGCGCTATGCTGATCCACAACAAAACCGGCGCCATTCTGGGAATGATTGGCGGACGTGACTTCAAAGTGGAACAGACGAACCACGCTACCGCTCCACGTCAGCCAGGTTCAGCAATGAAGCCGCTTGCTGCCTACGCCCCGGCGTTTGAACTCGGAATACTGCAGCCTGCCTCGCCGATAGATGACTCACCCGTGCTGCTCGCTGACGGTCAAAACGGCTCCCATTTGCCGAAGAACTGGAACAACAAGTGGCAAGGAATCATGAGTGCCCGTGAAGCGCTGCGGATGTCATGGAATATCCCGGCCATCAAGACTTATCTCAAGGTCGGCATTCCAACAGCACTGGAATACGTGAAAAAAATGGGGATCACCACCCTCGTGGACGAGGATAATTACGCAGCAACAGGCGTTATCGGCGGGCTTACATACGGTACGACTGCTGAGGAAATCACCAATGCGTATGCAACCTTTGCGAATAATGGATCGTTCTTAGATGCGTACCTCATTGATCGCATCGAAGACAGCCAAGGAAAAATCATATACCGTCATGAATCGCAGCCGGTACAGGTTTACAGTGAGCAAACCGCCTATCTGATCACAGATATGATGCGTTCTGTAGTCAATGCGGGTACGGGTACACACATACGCAAATTTGTGCCTCGCAAGGTTGATGTTGCAGGAAAAACAGGTACGACAAATAACAGTAACGACCTCTGGTTTGTCGGTTACACACCGGAGCTGTCAATGGGTGTCTGGGTCGGGTTTGACGAACCGTATCCAATGCCGGATGCGGACAAGTATGTACCGATGGTCGTTTGGGGTAAGGTCATGAAGGAAATCATCGAGAAACAACCAAAGCTTTCTCCTCCTGATGCTACCTTTAAAAAACCAGATGGAATCGTGACTGCGACCGTAGACTCTAAATCCGGCATGCTCCCAAGTGAGCTGTCCAAAGAAGCAGGCCATTTGATCACAGACATTTTCAACCGCCGTTTTGTCCCTAAAAAAGTAGACGACTCGCATCAAAAAGCACGTTTGATCACGTACAATGGCGAACGGTATTTGGCCAAAGCAGGAACCCCTGATGATTTTGTCACCGAAGGAGTCTTCTTCCGCTCTCCTGATCCGCTCCCTACAAAAGAGCAGATTCAAGCGAAGAACTCTAGGGTGGCCGTGCAGCCGCCAGACTGGGAACAGCGTCTCCCTGATCGCGAAGATCCACGGACGGAAGTAGCTGGCGCACCATCTGCCCCTAGCGGGCTTACGGCGAACAGTTCCGGCAAACAGGTCTTGCTCTCCTGGCAATCTGCCAAAGAAGCTGACTTGTTGGGCTATCGCATCTACCGTGCAGACGCCCAAAATGGCTTTGTCCACATCTCAACAGTAAAAGATCCGTCCGTGTTGACCTTTGAAGCCACCGCGGGCAGTGGCGACTCCGGTTATTATGTAACCTCGGTTGATATTTCAGGTCATGAATCTCAGCCGTCTGCCATCGCATCCGTTGGCTCTGGCTCACAAACATGGGAACTGCCAGATCCGAATGCCGGGATGGAAGATCCAATCATTGATGTTACAAGCCCTGGCACGAACAACGGGCAAACATCTCCATCCGATACCACCTCAACGGATGGACAGAATAACAATAGTTCAGGGTCACCCAACGCGGTGCCACCATCTACTCCCAAATCGTTGTCCATTCATTCAACGGGCAGCGGCTGGAAGCTGCAATGGAAGGAAAACAAAGCTGCTGACGGGGTCATTGCCTACAACATTTACTTTAGTCCAGACACCGCAAGCGGCTATTTTCTCCTCGATACGGTATCCGCTACAAGCTATACCCACACTACTAACGTAACGAACGGCAGCTATTACATCACCGCAGTCAATAGTTACGGTGAATCGTCACAATCGGGCAACGTATCCGCCGGCAACTGAGAATAGACTACAAGAAGAACTTGCAGAGATGGTTATCACGCCATCTCTGTTTTTCTACAAACGCAAAGGGGAGGAACGAATGGACCACGTCAAGCGCTATCATTCGTTTAGCATGACTGTGAATGGAAAAGAACTGTTCATCGAAGGTCCCATTACTGGAAGCCAACTGGCCTCTTTACGGTTCGACGAGGGTCTAAAGGCTTTCCGTATTCCAGAACAACAACACCAAGCTCTCATTGAAATTGCAGATTTGCCTGAGGGACGGATTATCGTTGCCCGAGAGGATGATCTCGTACTCGGTTACGTTACCTTCCTGCATCCTGACCCGCTTGAACGTTGGTCACAGGCAAAGCTGCCAGATTTGCTCGAACTGGGGGCAATTGAAATCAGCCAATCCGTCAGAGCTGGTGGAGTGGCTAAAAAACTGCTTGAAGTATCTTTCGCTGATGACGCCATGGAAGATTACGTCATTATTACTACTGAGTATTATTGGCATTGGGATTTGAAAGGAACGGGACTGGACGTATGGCAATACCGAAAAGTCATGGAAAAAGTGATGGGCAGTGTGGGTATGAGCTGGGTTGCTACTGACGATCCAGAAATATGCTCCCACCCCGCCAACTGTTTGATGGCGAAAATCGGCAAGCGTGTCCCGCCGGAAACAGTCCTGGCATTTGACGCCATGCGCTTTCAAAATCGTTTTCTCTACTAATTTTCGCCCCCTCTCCAAAGATGAAAAGGAGGTCTCTCACATGCGCATCGAGGATATCATGCGAAAAACGGTGATCACAGTAAACCCGACAACCGAGATCGGGGAAGCTTTACTCCTGCTTCGAGCCAATCGGATCCGGCACCTGCCAGTAATCGAGAGAGACATTCTCGTGGGCATCGTCTCGGACCGGGACCTGCGAGATGCCCTACCATCCCGACTCATCACGCACGATGACGACGGTACGGTGCTGCACAAACCAGTGGCGGACATCATGAATAAACAGGTAATTACCGCTCACCCGCTTGATTTTATCGAAGACGCAGCCCTCCAGATCTATGAGCATAAAATTGGCTCTCTCCCCATTGTAGAAGGGGATCGTCTCGTCGGCATGATTACGGAATCCGATTTATTTTCTAGCTTGATCGAGTTGTTTGGCGTCAACAGACCCAGCTCCCATATCGAGGTGGAAGTCGATGATCGGGTCGGTATGCTTGCAAAGGTAAGCCAAATCTTCCGAGAAGCTCAAGTAAATGTATCCAGCGTCATTGTTTATCCCGGAAAAAAACCACACAAAAAGAATCTCGTCTTCCGCGTGCAGACGATCGACCCTCGTCTTGTCACCAGGCTGCTTGCTGACAGAGGGTTTACCGTCATCGGGCCAACGGAAGGAGAGATTCTCCTGTGAGCCGCAATGCTCGTCTGATCTACTCTCCGGACTACACGCAATATTATTTTCATGATGATCATCCTTTTAACCAGCGTCGTTTGCTCCTCACCCACGATCTGATGAGCAGTTACGGAATTCTCTCGGAATCAGACATCCTTGCTCCAAGGCTTGCAACGGATGAAGAACTCGCACTCGTACATGACCCGCGCTACATACAGTTCGTCCGCGATCAAGGGCACAACGAAAAAGAACTACCTCAAGCTGCGAGCTATGGTCTGGGAACGGAAGACGTGCCTTGCTTTGCCAATATGCATGAATCAGCCGCTCTCATCGTAGGTGGTACGCTAAATGCAGTAGATGCTGTCATGAACGGTCAGGCTGAGCACGCTTTTAATCCTGCTGGTGGATTGCATCACGCCTTTTCCGGCCGTGCTTCCGGATTTTGCATTTACAATGACTGCTCCGTCGCGATTGCTTATTTGCGCAAGCACTGGAATGCCCGTGTCTTGTACATCGACACAGACGCCCACCACGGTGACGGTGTGCAGTGGTCCTTTTACGATGATCCGAATGTATTGACAGTCTCCATGCATGAAACGGGAAAATACCTGTTTCCCGGAACTGGCAGCTTAACAGAACGTGGAGATGGAGCCGGTTATGGGTACTCGATTAATGTCCCACTGGATGCTTTTACCGAGGATGATTCGTTTTTGACCATTTATCAAGAGCTCGTGTCCAAGCTTGCCAAAGGGTTTAAACCAGACGTCATTTTGACCCAGAATGGCTGTGACGCACATGCTTATGATCCATTGACGCATCTTTCGTGTTCAATGAAAATTTACCAGGAGATTCCCCGGCTTGCGCACCGCCTAGCGCACGAGCATTGCAATGGACGCTGGATTGCAGTCGGCGGTGGCGGTTACGATATATGGCGTGTCGTTCCGCGTGCCTGGACGCTATTGTGGAGCGAAATGAGCGATCAGCTCTTGGCAGATGAAGCCCTGCCCAAACAATGGCTTGAACGCTGGCAGCCACAGTCTGAGCTGCCTTTGCCGGCACGTCTGTTTGATCAGGAGTTCCCGGCGATCCCCCGTCGCACGGAAATTACCGAAAAAAATCGGCTGACGCTAGAGCGTGTGATGATGTATGCGCCTACTGGGCCAAATCAGGGAGAGTAATACGAGTGGTTCGCGAGGCCGTAGAGGAGGAGAGGAAAAAGGAGAAAACGCTCCAGATTCTTGGGTCACCAGCTTGGGGGGCATCCCTGCCCAGCTCCAAAAAAAAGCGAAACAGCGTCCAAAGTAGCCGTTTCAGGAGGCCTTTTCAGAGGTGGACGCTTAAGAGCGTGTTTCACTTTTTCCATTGCGCCTCGGTTGGTGCCCCAAAGATCTATCCCACCCAAGCCCTTATAAAAAAACGGCCCCTCTGAAGAGAAGCCGTTTTTTCTATGGCTGATGCTTCTTTATTTGTTGCCCACGAGCTGTTCCAGTTCAGACGGAGCAAAGCCTTTCACTGCTTTATCCCCCACGACGGTGACAGGTACGCCCATGAAGCCAAAGCGTTCTACTTCTTCCTGATAGGTGCGGCTCGTCATGACATCACGCACTTCAAAAGAAACGCCTTTTGCTGTCAGCCATTCCTTCACCAGGTTGCAATCGACACAGTTTTTCGTCGAATAAACGATGGCGTCAGGTGCCCCGGCGGTCGCTTTGAGCATATTGCGAACAATTGCATACGAGCGCTCAGAAGCAAGCTTGGTGAACTCGACGAAATTGACATGGGCAGAGCCGTCAGCCTTGTCCGACATCGAACGAACAACGACGAATGGTACGCTGTTCATAGCGCACACCTGCCCTACAGAAGCTCCTTCCATCTCTGTGCAGTGTGCTTGGAACTGCTCATACAGCCACTTTACTTTTTCACGGCTCGCAACAAACTGGTCACCAGACAAAATTCGTCCACTCACTACCTGCACGCCTGCTTCCAGTTCTTTACCCGCTTCGATTGCTTGCTGCATCAACTCTTGATCTGCGCTCCAAATCCATTTCTCTGTAAAAGGAATTTGCCCTGGAGCAAAGCCTAGCGGAGATACATCAATATCGTGCTGAATACAATCCGTTGAGACGACAATATCGCCAATATTTAAATCGGGGTGGACAGCTCCTGCTACCCCTGTAAAAATAACACGTTCTACCTGGAACTGATCGATTAAAATCTGGGTCGTCACCGCAGAGTTCACTTTGCCGACACCCGATTTACACAGAACGACTTCCCTACCTTCCATGATACCGACATAGTACGTGATGCCAGCCTTCACCGTTTGGGTCGTCTGCCCCATCGCTTCCAAATACAGCGCGATTTCCTCGTCCATCGCACCGATAATTCCGATCCGCATCATCCATCCCCCTCGTGCTGCTATCATTTTGTCATCCGTGAATTAAGCTTGCTCGGGTCTTGTACTTTCCCGGTACTCAATTCGATGCGGAAGGAGTACAACATGTTCTTCAACGTTTTCGTTATTCATGTATTTCGTCAACAGACGCATCGCCACTGCTCCGATATCGTACATCGGCTGTACTACGGAAGTCAGGCGAGGTCGTACCATTTCAACCAGACGAATATTGTCGTGACCAATTACTTCGATATCACCCGGCACATGCATTCCGGAATCTTGGATTCCATGAATGGCACCAATAGCCATCTCATCATTGGCCGCGAAAATCGCTGTAGGTGGCTGTGCCAGTTTGAGGAATCCTTTTGTCACCGATAGACCTGACTCGTAGAAGTAGTTTCCGGTGCCAACCAGCTCATCGTTCAGACCGATTCCCGCATCCATCAATGCTTTTTTGTACCCTTCAAAGCACATCAATCCACCCAACGGGTCATTCAACGGACCGGTAATCATTGCAATCCGCTTGTGACCGCGATCAATCAGCGCCTTGGTTGCATCGTAGGCTGCCTGGAAATGATCAATGCTGACAGAAGGCAGTACGTTATCTGCATCGCGTGTAGCAGCTAGAACGGTCGGCACAGACGTGCTGGTGAGCGCTTGCAAATGATCTTCCTTGATCTCCGCTCCCATAAACAAAAGCCCGTCCACCTGCTTCTCCAGCAGCGTATTGATCAGCTGCAACTCCTTTTCCATCCGTTGGTCAGAGTTACACAAAATGATGTTGTACTTGTACATGGTGGCAATATCTTCAATCCCTCGGGCCAACTCAGAAAAAAACAAACTGGAGATATCCGGGATAATGACACCGACTGTTGTTGTTTTTTTGCTGGCGAGTCCGCGTGCGACTGCATTGGGTCGATATCCCAAGCGTTCAATTGCAGCCAACACTTTTTTTCGGGTCAACGGTTTTACGTTTGGATTCCCATTTACAACCCGGGAGACCGTTGCCATCGAAACCCCCGCTTCTCTTGCCACGTCGTAGATAGTAACCGGCATCACACACCCTCACTTTCCCCTATAAAATGGTTTTCATAATTATTTTCATAAATATATGCACTTATGATACGACAAGCTGTAAGTGGTTGCAATCGTTTTTACCAGCTCGCACAGTCTCTCATTTCATAAGTTTGTTCATGGTTTTCAAGAGCTCGTCAATCACTTCGCTATCCCCTTGCTGAATGCGCTCCATTACACAGCTTTTCATGTGTCCTTCCAGGAGTATTTTGCCTACTGCATTCAGTGCGGATTGTACAGCAGCGATCTGATTGAGAATGTCATCACAGTAAACATCCTTTTCCACCATTCCACGAATTCCGCGTATTTGACCTTCCACCCGATTGAGGCGGGAAACAAGGTTGGACTTTATTTTATCTGTACGGAGAGTGGCTCGATCAGACGAGCAGCATTGGTCGTGGTCATTCATCTGGCATATCCTCCTTTGCCGATATCAGCACGTATCCCTAGCTTACTTGGTCACTTGTTTTTCGTCAAATGAGAAAGGCCCTTCCTAATGCTGGAAGGACCTTTCTTTGCCGATCGATTTATCCTCTGGATGCGACTACTTCTCCTTTGTACAAGCCAGAAGCAATCAATTCATCTACAAATTCGTTGAACTGCGGGATGTTCAACTGCTGCTTCGCATCGGACAGAGCAACATCTGGATCAGGGTGAACCTCAACCATGATACCGTCGGAGCCGACAGCAATCCCAGCCTTCGCGCATGGAAGAAGCAGATCACGACGACCAGTGGAGTGTGTCACGTCTACGAATACAGGCAAGTGAGTCTCTTGCTTGAGGAGCGGCACAGCAGAAATGTCCAGTGTGTTGCGTGTAGCCTTTTCGTACGTGCGGATACCGCGCTCACACAGCATGACCTGGTTGTTGCCTTCAGAGAGAATGTACTCTGCAGCGTAGATGAATTCTTCGATGGTGGCAGACAAGCCACGTTTCAGCAAAATCGGTTTGTTCACACGACCGGCAGCCTTCAACAGCTCGAAGTTTTGCATGTTGCGTGCACCGATCTGGATGACATCAATGTACTTGGTAGCCATCTCGAGATCTCCTGGCGTCACAATCTCACTGATCGTCACGAGGTTGAACTCATCCCCGATGCGCTTGAGAATTTGCAAGCCTTCCTCGCCCAAACCTTGGAAATCGTATGGAGAGGTACGAGGCTTGTAAGCTCCGCCGCGCAGCGTACGCAGACCGCGTTGCACATGGTTTTGTGCGACTGCTTTTACTTGCTCGTAGCTTTCAACCGAGCATGGACCTGCAATCAGGATCGGATTACCAGCGCCGAATTCCACCCCTTTTACAGTGATAACTGTATCTTCAGCCTTTTTCTTGCGGCTGACCAAGAGCACCTTTTTCTTGTCGTCGTTTTGCAGATCGAGAGATACTTGGAAAATTTGTTTGAACAAATGACGGACTGCGCTGTCATTGAATGGGCCTTTGTTGTTTTCTACCAGCAGGTTGAGCATTTGGCGCTCACGCTCTGGATCAAAGCGGTTGCTTCCCTGCTTTTCTTTTTCTTTTCCCAGTTCTTGAACCAAGGCTGCGCGCTTGTTAATCAACTCGAGAATTTCCAGATTGACCTCGTCTATCTGTTTGCGCATGATTTCAATTTGATCGTGTGCCATCTCTCTCTCCACTCTCCTCTTTTTATAGTTGCCCATAATACATCTCGATAAATTAGGGTTATTATAATTGATTCAAAGTCCCTTGTCAGCAGTTTAGCGCCAAAAAGCGCGAAAGTAAATTGTGAATATTTTTCTATTGTTGCATAAACTTCGCCAAACATGAAGAAGATTCCTTGTTTCGACAGGATTCTTTTTGATTCGAGTCGAATCATTACTTGATATGTTTTCCATGTTCGATTTACTGAAACTGATCTGGAACGAGGAGTGACCTACCTTTGTCTGAACATACAGAAACAGCTTCCACTGAGCTGATTTTTTCTTTGGATATCGGAACGAGAAGTGTTGTTGGGCTGATTGTAGAGGCCGATGGCGAAAAATACCGCGTCTTGGACTGCGCCATCCGGGAACACGATGAGCGCTCAATGCTCGACGGACAAATCCATGACATCGTCGCCGTTGCCAAAGTGATTCAACAAATAAAGGAAGAATTGGAACAAAAATACGGAAAACTCCATCAGGTTGCTGTAGCTGCGGCTGGACGCTCGCTTCGCACGCGCCGAGTCCGCATCGACATGCCCCTCTCCCGTCACGCTTTTATCTCTCGGGAAGATGTGGTGACCCTGGAATTTGCTGCTGTGCAGGAAGCCCAGACACAGCTTGCCAAAGAACTGAAGGAACAAGATGTGACCCGCTATTACTGTGTAGGCTACAGTGTCGTAAACTACCACCTGGACGGCGAATTGATCGGCAGTCTGATCGATCAACGCGGAGATACCGCCAGCACGGACGTCATCGCTACCTTTTTGCCACGGGTCGTTGTAGACTCGCTGATCGCTGCCTTGAAGCGCTGCGACCTGGAGATGCAGGCGCTGACCTTGGAGCCGATTGCTGCGATCAATGTACTGATCCCGGTCACCATGCGCCGACTCAATATTGCACTCGTTGATATTGGTGCAGGTACATCTGACGTCGCCTTGACAGAGGAGGGCGCCATCACTGCATATGGCATGGTTCCTGTGGCAGGAGACGAGATTACCGATGCTTTGATGAATGCATTCCTTTTGGATTTTCCGATGGCCGAAGAGGCAAAACGGGTATTAGCCACCCATGAATCCGTAACCTTCACCGATATTTTGGGCTTGGAGCAAACGCTGAGTGCCGCTGAGGTAACCGCCGCCATAGAGAATGACATCCAGCAGCTTGCAGAAAAAATTGCCTTTAAAATCATCGAATTGAATGGGAAAGCCCCTCAAGCCGTTATGCTCATTGGCGGAGGCAGCCTGACGCCTGGATTGACCGATAAAGTAGCCCAGGTGCTGCAAATTCCTGCCGCTCGGGTAGCCGTCAGAGGCGGCGATGCGATCAAACAATTTGTGGGCGACCAGCCACTCTTGTCCGGACCTGAGTTTGTCACTCCTGTAGGAATTGCTGTAGCAGCGCGCCGCCATCCACTACGTTATGTTACGGTCACAGTGAATGATAATCCTATACGCATCTTTGACCTGCGGAAAATGACATTGGGTGATGCTTTGATCGGAGCCGGTCTGGACATTCGACGTCTCTATGGACGCCCCGGGCTGGCGATGACGATTACAATCAATGGACGGATCAAAATGATCCCAGGCGACCACGGAACACCGCCAGTGATTGAAAAAAATGGGGAAGCCGCTGGCCTCGATTCGCCAATCGCCGATGGAGACAGCATTGTCATCATCGCAGGTACTCATGGGGAAGATGCTCATGCCGAAGTAAAAGATTTACTCGACCGGCTCGATACACTGGAGATCATGTGCAACGACCGTCCCCTTTCCTTGGGTCCGGTCATTTTGGTTAACGGTGAACCTCAGCCTTTGGATGCCGCTCTCGCAGACCGTTCCGAGGTGGAGATTCGCTTACCTCGTACCATCGAAGAAGTCCTGCGCTCTGCGGAGCTGGCTGCTTCAAGTGATGAAGAACCTGCGCCACACCTGCAATTTAGTGTAAATGGACACAGCTATTCCATCCCGTCGCGGGTCGAAGTGGTTGAACGAAATGGAAAGCCAGCCACACTCTCTGACGTCGTTCGTCAAGGAGATGAGCTCGTTTATCGGATCAACCAAATTTCATCGCCAACCATCCGTGATGTCATTCCCTTGGATGAGTGGGTACAGGAAACTATAACGGTTCTATTCAATGGGGAACGGGTTGATCTACCCGTAGCCCAAGTGGCGATTACAATGGACGGTCGGACTGCGAATCCAGCAGATCCTGTAGCCGATGGGGCCGTCATCACTGTGAAATCGTCCCCCTCTGCGACTCCGGTTTTTAGCGACGTCTTCCGTTTCGTCGATGTTTCCTTGGAAAAGCCGGATCGGGAAAGCATCTCGGGCTTTGTCATGCTGGTAAATGGCGAGCTGGCTTCTTTCCAGACGGAGCTGAAAAGTGGAGACAAGCTCGAGTTATTTTGGGAATAAGTGTAAAAAAGAGCTGCCAAACTCAGCCTGAGTTGGTAGCTCTTTTTTTTACGCCTGAACAGCTTGGGCAATCGCATCCTTGGTAATTTTCCAATGGGATGTGTGCCATTTCACTTCACCATTTTCAAGCAAAAAGATTTGCGGGGACTCGTGTTTGATGTCAAAACGCTCAGCCGCAGCATTGGATACGGGGCGGTCTTCACGTACAAGAATGACCGCAGATGGCACAGCATGATCCTGCACATATGCTTGGAACTCGTCGTAAGCAGCCGTGCTGATCGGGCAGATTGTACTATGCTTAAACAGGAGTCTTTTGCCGTCTTCAGCCACAAACTGATCCAGCTCTTCTGTTGAATGAAGTTGTTTTTGTGTCACAATTCATCTCTCCTTATCATCAGTTACCATGTGAGTTCCAGTATACAAAAAGCGATGCCTTAAAGTCTACGTTCGCCGTGCACAGCTTTGTGGCTATTCGTTCAGGCAATCGCAAGGGAGATCCAAAAGAAAGACGCCCTCTACTTTTGGGCGCCTCGCATTTTATACCATGATTTTCGTTAAGCGTTCACGTAGCTCGACCATCCACTTCTCGTCGCCAAGGGACTGCGCCAACAAAAACAGATCCAAAAGCTCGTTGACCCGTTCACTCAGTACTTCACGTACTGTGGAGTCTTCCCCCTCATTAGCAATCAATACCAATAAGTTGGATAACTCTGACATCTCTTCGAATTCAATGGCCTGTCGCTGCGGATGTTGGCCCAGTTCCTCCATGAGTGACTTTAAATCGTCCTTGATTACATCCACCACTTGGGAATAAGCGCATGAGTCATCTACGCAAACGTGTACGGGTACATTCATAATTTTAACGCGGTTACGGTACACGACGTTGCGCAGCACGATCTCCATGTCACTACCGCAGCGGCTGCATTTCTTCTGCAATGATTTCACCCCTATTCACATATGTACAGCTCTCCATACGTATTCGTGAGACCTTCCTTCAATCCTGCTAAAAACCAGGTGGTACATGGTGGATGGAGTGGCAGTAAAGTACAAAATAAAAACGATGCCTGATTCAGCATCGTTTTTTGTCTTCTCTTTTTCGTCAAGCGTAAATCGCGTTTACTTTTTCACAGTGCGGGCAAACTGCAACCTTTCCTGCATGACCGGCTTCATCCTCTACGCGATATCCGGTGATTTGCTCGGAGAAGCAAAACAGGCACTCCGTATTAAAATCCATATCGTATTGCGCTTTCCATACAATGGATTTAAAATCTTCCCCTACATTAATCGTAATGGGAAAGAGGTCGTGTTGGAGACTCGATAATGATCTTTGCATCCCAATGACATCCTTTCGTTTTTGCAAAGTCTTTTGGTATCCTCTAGCTTTTCCTGCTTTTCAGAATAATAAACATAGAAAAGCCTTTATCGCGGATATTTCTATGGAAGTGCCCGTACCGTTCATGATTTTAGCAAAAAGAATCTTCCCAAAAATGGGCGAATGCCCGTATCGGCTCTATGCGCAAACCCATATGTTATGGATGTAAGCACAAGACGCTTAACACACTAAAGGAGGATGTTTATCACATGAGTAGCATTTTCAACGGAGAATTCGACGGTTTTACCTTGATCTTGATTCTCTTCATCCTGCTGGTAATTGTTGGATGCGGCTGCGATAATTAAAGCCGAGCAGACTTAGCAATTTTTAGCAGGGAGTTGCATATATAGTAAAACCGAATCCTGTTGTGCGTTTCACCTGTACGCTACCCGTTCTCATGGGTAGCTTTTTTCTATTTAAGTTGTGTACAATACTACAGATAAGACATGGAAAGCGAGGGATACTCTTCCTATGAAAGATCCACGTATCGAACAATTGGCAAATGTACTCGTTAACTATTCAACCCGTGTGCAGCAGGGAGAAAATGTTTTGATTTATGCGATCGGTCATGTTACTGAATTGGTGCGCGCTGTAATCGCCAAAGTGTATGAGGCTGGCGGCAATCCGTACGTACAGCTCATTGACCAAACGGTACAACGCGAGCTTTTACTCGGTGCAAACGAAACCCAACTGGGTGTTATGCGCGACGCGGACGTTGCTTTTATGAAGCAAATGGATTGCTACATCGGCATTCGCGGCGGGGATAACATCAGTGAGCTGGCTGACGTGCCTAGTGACAAAATGCAGCTGTACTCCAAACTGCTGATGCGCCCTGTACTGGATGTTCGTGTACCAGACACCAAATGGGTCGTTCTGCGCTATCCAAATGCTTCTATGGCTCAACTGGCGAATATGAGTACCGCTGCTTTCGAAGACTTTTACTTCAAAGTGTGCACACTCGATTACGGCAAAATGGATAAAGCGATGGACAGCCTGGTAGAATTGATGGAGAAAACAGACAAAGTCCGCCTGACTGGTCCGGGGACAGATCTTACCTTCTCGATCAAAGGAATTCCTGCAATCAAATGTGCGGGAGAAGCCAACATTCCAGACGGAGAAGTATTTACCGCTCCTGTCCGTGATTCCATCAACGGCACGATTGCCTATAATACGCCATCACCTTACCAAGGATTTACATACGACAATATCAAGCTGACCTTTAAAGATGGCAAAATTATTGAAGCAACTGCCAATGACACGGAAAAAATCAACCACGTGTTTGATACCGATGAAGGGGCTCGCTACGTAGGCGAATTTGCTATCGGCGTGAACCCGTACATTCAAAACCCAATGAAGGATATTTTGTTTGACGAAAAAATCGACGGAAGCTTCCACTTTACTCCTGGTCAAGCCTATGATGAAGCATTCAATGGCAACAAGTCCTCCATTCACTGGGACCTCGTCATGATTCAGCGTCCAGAATGGGGCGGTGGAGAAATCTGGTTTGATGATCGCCTGATTCGCAAAGACGGCCGATTTGTAGTACCAGAGCTCGAGTGTCTCAACCCTGAAAACTTGAAGTAATGAAAAAAGCGGAGGGCTCCCTTAGGGTCCCTTCGCTTTTTGTATGTGTCCTGGCTATTTTTTGTCCGAAGATTAAACGGAAACCGAACAGACTGGCTGTTTCACCAAGGAAGACATTTTTTGCTCCAAAAACGAAATAGTCGTCTCCAGATGATGAATGGTATATTCCCAGCAAAAGCGCTGATATTCGTCAAAATGAATCTCTAGTTTTTTGAAATTTACTTTGCTTTGCTGCAGCATGTCGCGTTGGAGCTCGATGCAGCCTTCCAGCAAATTTTTTTGCTCTTCATTTGTTCGGCTTTTGCCAAAGAACATTTTTACCAGCATATCAGAGCGCAGGACAGGCGGCAAAATGGGCGTTTGAATTTCTTGGCGGAAAGCCTCTCTGCCATGATCCGTAACTCGGTACAGGATTTTGTTTGGTTTTCCCGATTGAATAATCTCCTGTTTGGTGACAAATCCCTCTTCCTCCAATTTACGGAGTGCCGGGTAAATGGCACCAAAACTAGCGTCATAAAAGAAACCAATACTATTGGTAAACGCTTGTTTGATGTCGTAACCACTCATCTCGCCGTAACTTAAAAAACCAAGTATGATCGTTTTAACATCCATCTCTTCGCATCCTCCATTACCGTTCTTTTTCTCTCTCTAGCGGCTAGGGCAAATTCTTCCATCTAGCAGATCGATTAGTATCTGCGTAGCCTTTATGTTCGAAATATTCTTTAACTACAGGTATTATAATTCGATTCAAATAATTATACCAATGTTATTTCTTTATTATATCAATCAAAAATAATGATAAACGTACATATCCTTCTAAATTGGGCGTCCCTTCTCTTTCTTCCCCCCATAAGATGATACATACCTATCTGCTGTAGGGGGGAAGATCGGTGAAAAGTAAAAAATGGTCCCAATATACGCGAGTAAAGTACCCTGTGAGCAGCAGCAGTTTGCATCCCTTTAATTTTTTTGTTCCTATTGTAGAGCGCGTACAGGAGGGTGTAGTCTCCATTGTCACTGAAGACACTCCCCATTCCAAAGATGTAGATTCATTGATCCGCAGTCTGATTGATGAAGAAGAGCCTTCGACACCAACCGAGCGCAGTTTTGGCTCAGGATTCCTTTTTCATCCCAAGGGCTACATCCTGACCAGTGAGCATGTGATTGGAAAATCAAAAAACATATTCGTCAAGCTATACAACGGGCGGGTGTTTGAAGCCAAACGCATTCTTGCTGATCGTGTGCGCGACTACGCTGTCATCAAAATTGATGCAGATTGCAAGCTGTATCCACTCGTACTTGGTCGCTCTGCTCATACCAAAGTGGGTGAGTGGGTCATCAGTGTCGGTTCCCCACCTGTCGTCATAGAGACAAAAACCAAGCCTCTCTATCCGACAACTTGTTTTTTTATTTGCCGTTTCGCCAGACCATTCTGGGCGAGATGAAGGGCAAATTTCATTGGCCGGCTGATCGCCTCCGCATACGTTTCCATGTCACCCATCTGGCGAAATACTTCTCGACCTGGCTTGGGATTAACCTCAATCAGCCAGGAACGCCCGTTCACATCTACGCCAATGTCAAGACCAAACTCCATCATCCTTCCAAACCGCTCCTCCAGCGTTTGGGCAATCTGATGGGCCATCGTGTGACACTCCTTCAAAATTCGCTGCGCCCCTTCCTCTCCAAAACGCTTTGCGATGAACAGATGAAAAGGAATTGCCTTTCCCCCACCGTGCAGATTTGACGTGGAGCTGCCGCTGGGCCCCATCCTGACACCGCACCCTGTCACACTCCACTCGCCATCGCCATCTTTTTGGATCAACAGCCGAACATCTGCTACCCGATTTGGAATCAAGGCCAAATCCAAGCCTTGCTGAACCAAGAAATTGCCATCACTGATTCTCTCTTTGGTTACCCAACGCTTTACCCAGCTTTCCACAGCAGCCGCGCTGTCCACACGGGCTTTATGCTTGGCGTACTGTTTGCCCCGTCCTTGCAACTGATACATTTTCCCCACTGTCGCCACTTTCAGGATGCTCCTGCCGCCGGTACCATTACCAGGCTTAATGTACAACAGCGGATGGCGCCGAAGCATAGCCATTACTTTTCCTTTTGTATAGATATGGGTTTCCGGCACCCACTGTTTCACTCGCTCGTCCTCTGCCAAGAGCTGCGTGACTTTCCACTTTTTACTGAACGGACTATTCGCAAAAACGAACAAACCGCTGTGCCGCAGCCGCATATATTGTGGCACCCGTCTGCGATAGCGATCAATCACCACCTCCGGCCACGGAAACCACTTGCTCTCCCAGCCGCCCCCGGTCTTCGGGATGAATCCCTTGATTTTGCGTTCTTTGGCATTCACATCCTGATGGGAAAACAGATAGACCTGCGCCCCCAGCTTCCAGCCGGCCTTAACCAAACGCCGCAAATAATCGGGTTCGGAAAAACGGTGCCCTTCTCGCCAGGTCAAAATGCCGATTACCCGTTTTTGATGCATTTCCTCGCCTCTCCTCCTCGGTTCCTACGCCTACAGTCTATGTGCTTCACCTTGGCGAGGGGACGCAATGCTGGGGAATCGGGCTTGAACTAGAAAAGGCTGGGGATCTGTCCTTTACCTTACTTACTTTTTTCAAGTTATTATGGTACAATAAGATATAAACTTGCTGTATTGAGGTGACGCCGTCATGAAAGAAGAATTTGCTGGCGAACACATGTGTCCAAAATATGAAGGTGCGATCAATGTTCTGGGCAAAAGATGGACTGGACTCATCATCCATGTTCTCTTGCGTGGAACCGTACGCTTCAAAGACATTCGCGAGATGGTTCCTCATATGAGCGATAAAATGTTATCGGAACGTTTGAAGGAACTTGAGGAACTGGAAATTTTGGAGCGTAGGGTGTACCCTGAGACCCCCGTTCGCATCGAATACGAGCTAACAGAAAAAGGAAAGGATCTTCGTCCTGTCATCGATTCCATTCATGAATGGGGTCAAAAATGGATGTAGCCCTTCCCCGTCTTGTCCAACCAACGGATGAAACGGGGCTTTTTTTTTTATGGTCAGGCATAACCAATTCCCTTCTGTTGTAGACTCTAGCAACCTGATGCGACAGGAGGGGTTCGATGAGAACGGCTGTCTACATGAGGGTCAGTACCGATGATCAGGCGAGGGATGGGTTTTCTATACCCGCCCAACGAGAAAAGCTGCTCTCCTATATACACTCGCAGGCTTGGGAACTGGCCGACATCTACGCCGATGAGGGGGTGAGTGCCAAAGACACCAATCGCCCCGCATTGGCTCGCCTTTTAGCTGACGTTCGACTGGGGAAAATTGATGTTGTCCTGGTATACCGGCTGGATCGGCTCACTCGCTCCGTCCTCGATCTGTATCAGCTCCTGCAGGAGTTTGAGCAATACGGGGTACGATTTAAAAGCAGTACGGAAGTATACGATACCACTACAGCTATTGGACGTTTGTTTATTACGCTGGTTGCCGCTCTGGCCCAATGGGAACGGGAAAATCTGGCTGAACGAGTCAAAATGGGCATGGGACAGATGGTGCGGGAGCGAAAACGCCCTGGGGGACCTCCTCCCTTTGGATATGAGCTCGTCGACGGACAATTGACCGTCAACCCTGCAGAGGCAGATGGTGTTCGCGTCATGTTTGAACAATATGCGCGTGGGGAGTCTCCACGCCGAATCGCCGAAATGGCCAACACCCATGGATTGCGTGGAAAGAACGGAGCTATGTGGAGTGCAAGTGCTGTTTTGCGCCTGCTAAAAAATCCAGTCTACTACGGAGCTCTCCGCTGGAATTACGCCAGTGCCGATCAGCGTCAAAATCCCCCTGATCACTGGATATTAGAGGAAGAAACACATCCTGCTATTATCGATGAAGGCTGCTTTCTTCGCGTCCAAAAACGAATGACTGATCGCAGCTCCCTTCATCCACGCACACTCGGGTCTTCCTTCCTTTTTTCTGGACTGCTTTTTTGCTCTCGCTGCAAAGCTGGCATGCGCGGCAAAACAACCCGTACCCAAAGCACCGGAGTCAAGCAGTATATCCATCACTATTATTGGTGCAAAAACAAGCTCACAGGCTCATGTAATGCCCCTGCGATTCGGGAAGACCGTTTGGAGAAAGCGATCGTGAAAGAACTGCTGCACTATCGTGTCGAAGCGAAGGCAGCAGCTTCTGAGGCTATGATCGTCCTGCAAAAAAAGGGAACGTTTGTGGATCACGACAAAGTCGAACAAAAGCGACAACAAAAACGGGAACGCTGGGAGCGGGCGTACGCAGAAGGACTCCTCTCATTACGTGCCCTCAGGGAAAAACTGCAGGAATTAAAGCAAAAGAAACCAAACACCGATCCGATGAGCATCGCTTCTGCCAATCATCCATTCCTGCCTCCTCCAGATGAAAACGGGCTTGAGAGGCTCACGAACTGGGAGCTGCTCTGGTCGCATGCGACAGAAGAAGAGAGAAAATTACTCATTGGTTGTTTATTCAAACGGGTAGAAGCGGAAGTGTGTCCTACTGAAAACAAACGGTCGATCTGCCTAAGATTGATTCATTTTCATTAGGCTTTATTTTGCCTCTACGCGGGCAAGTGGTTCCCCGCTTGGTTTGGAAAACTCCGTCACCGCAGGCATCATCAGTGCCAAAAACCGGCGTTTACAGGTAGCCAAGCGGTTATATGAGGAAATTTTCCAGACAGATGCAGCCATTAATCCAGGAAACAGCGGGGGTCCCTTGATCAATCTGAATGGTGAAGTTATCGGCCTCAACGCCTTTATCATTCAATCCAGTCAATGCCTCGGCTTTGCAATCGGGATTGACGCCTTAAAATTACAGTTGGAACAGTACGTATTCAAATGAGGAGCACAAAAAAAACCCCGTCTAACGGGACGGGGCCTGCTTCTCAAACGCAATGAGATAGATGTTTTGACCTTCATGATTAATTTGTTCTTCCGCCTGCTTTAACTGTTGCAGCTGTACGGCCGTCAGCTGCGCAATGGGCATTTCGCCCAGAGTATTTTGTTCCACACGCCATTCCTCCCATGGTATCAGACTCGTAATGTAGTCTGTCCAGTACGAGAGGTATGTATTTACGCTGTCATGTCAAACGCTTTGGCAATCGCGGAGCATGAGCGTTTACAAAAGAGAATCGGAAGCTCACGATCTTTCGCCTGGCTTTTCACGGTCTTCGCCAGGTTGTGGTTAACAAAGTCGGTCAAGACGAGAATCATATGGATACCTGTAGGGATTTTCACGCCCGTTTGGGAGCTTTTACGCCCTGTGACGTGATGAATTTCGCGGAAGCCCTGACCTTGCAGCAGCTCGATAATATTCCCGAGGCGATCTCCGCCGATTACTAAAATGGATGACATAACTTGTTACCTCCTTATGAGTGGTGTACGCTTGATTTATGTTATCTTCTTAATGAGTTAATTGATAATGAATATCACTCTTATTGATAAATATTATCATTCCCATTTACCTTTGACAATACTCTCCATGATAACTTTTTTGTAAAAAAACAAAACTAGTTGAAACGGCTGTCGATAAGTAACGTCTACCCTTTTTGCTTCTGTAAAAAAGGAAATTGTACATAGTTGTTGCCCGGTGCATTTTTCCAACTGTATAATGAACAAATAGATCGTGAATGAGGAGGTGGCGTAGGGTGCAAGAAATTACTCAACTGCACGCCATTTTTGATCGAACCAGAGGTTACATCAATCGCTTTATGGGCATTATCCAGCCGATTATTGACGCTGCCCAGGATGAGCATACGCGCCTTTACTACCATCACATTTTGGAAGAAGAAGAACAGCGTATGGGTCGTCTGCAAGAATTGATTCCTTATCTGGAGTCGCTTTCCACCGAGAATAAAACGGACAAGCTAAGTGACCGCGAGCTGTCTCAGATGCTTTCCGATATTAATCTGGAGCGTTTTGGTTTGCACAACTTCCGTGAGCATTTGGAGCTGTCCCTGTATGAATTTCAGGATGAAGCAACGCGCCAAATACTAGACGGCATGCGCGAAAAAACGCACGAGGACTATTTACAGGTAAAAGATATGATGGCCACACTGAGCGGACGATTCTCCGACGTGTACCATGCCGATCTCACCGACCACGATGAAGGACACGACATTCATCAGGTAGATCACCTGAAAGCCTCGGCTTCAGCGCCTCACGGTGTCGCATCCGTTATTAAGCATGCCTCCACTCCGGCACCCGGTAAAAAGGGACTGACAGTAGGCAGCCTGAAAGGACAGTAATAAACAACGATCCTTTATGACTTGGAGGTAACGCTATGGACAAGCTTCGTAAATACCCTGACTCCCCTTTGACCCATGACGAATGGAACCAAATGGATGCCACCATCATTGACATGGCACGCCGTCAATTGGTGGGACGCCGTTTTATCGACATTTACGGACCACTCGGAGAAGGCATTCAAACGATTACGAACGACGTGTATGATGAATCCCGTTTTGGCGGGCTCTCCCTTCGCGGTGAGTCACTGGAAATGACCCAGCCTAGCCGCCGTGTCAGCATGACCATCCCGATCCTATACAAGGATTTCATGCTCTACTGGCGTGATGTCGCACAAGCGCGTACTTTGGGCATGCCACTCGATATGAGTGCTGCTGCCAACGCCGCTGCTGGCGGAGCGCTGATGGAAGACGACCTGATCTTCAACGGCGCCGCAGAATTTGATCTGCCTGGTCTGATGAACGTGAAAGGGCGCCTCACCCATCTGAAAAGCGACTGGATGGAATCTGGCAACGCGTTTGCTGATATCGTAGAAGCGCGCAACAAGCTTCTGAAAATGGGCCACAGTGGCCCGTATGCCCTCGTTGTTTCACCAGAGCTGTACTCTCTCTTGCACCGCGTTCACAAAGGTACAAACGTACTGGAGATCGAGCACGTCCGCAATCTCGTGACGGATGGTGTCTTTCAATCTCCTACGATTAAAGGCCGCTCCGGTGTTCTTGTTGCAACCGGCCGTCACAATCTGGACCTGGCTATTGCAGAAGACTTCGACTCTGCCTTCCTCGGAGATGAGCAAATGAACAGTTTGTTCCGCGTCTACGAGTGCGTAGTACTGCGTATCAAGCGTCCAAGTGCCATCTGCACATTGGAAGAGACAGAAGAATAGGCACAGAAACCATAAACAGGCGTATCCATCGTCGCAAGACAGGAATGGATACGCCTATTCCCTTTTGTACTAAGCATTTTTCCATCGTGATCGGAAATGATCGACGATGAGGTACAGAATCGGAATGGACTCTGTCACAATCAAAAACATGATTTCCCCATGGGCAAGCAAATGATCAAGCTCCGTGCCCGTTTTGACCATAAAGAGAGCCATACCTACCATGATTGCCGACATCGAAAGGGAAAGCGGTTTGTGATCATTCAAGGAGAGGGTATGCGTGAGGGCAATCACCGCTACGTAGAGAAACATGCTGATTTTAACAAATAGGCTGGTCAGCCAGATTGCGATTAGCACGGGATCGAGGTTTTCCAAAAAGTAGCCTGCCCGAATGTAGCGAATGAGCTCCAATTCAGGATAACTCATATTGCTGGTCAAATTGGGGCCGAAAATCAAGATGGCAGGCAGTAAATTGGAGAAGACAATAAGGAGGGAAGTAACCGTCGCCAACGTCAGCGATTTCATTGTTTTTCGCGGCTCGGAAAAGAAGGGAAAAAAGAAGAGAATGTATCCCATCTGTCCGTAAAGCGACGCGACAAAATAACTGGTTTTCCCGATCTCCGCTTTATCGAAGTGGTTTAGAAAGGCGATGGCCATGTCCCAATTCATCTCGCTCATGACAAAAATGGGAATGAGCAGGATGCCAAAGAGCGTCAGGAAAAAAATTCCCTGGGCACAGCGAAAGATCGTCTGAACCCCGGATCGGACCGCATAGGCAACACAAACGCTGAAGAGGGAGGTAACCGCCCATTCCGGTGTATCGGGCAAGAAAACCTCTACCATAAAATCTTGCAATTCCCTTAGGACAAAAGCGGCTGAAAAGAGAAAAGAAAAGATCATCGTAATGACCAATGGATAATGCAGCCATTTTCCTACGATTTCTTGCCCATATTGTCCAAAAAAGCGCGTCGGGCGTTTCATCGCCAAGCGATAGGAGAAAAAAGTCAGAAACAAGCCCGCAAGTGAACCAATGATTAGAGGCAGCCATACGGCAAATCCCGCTTTATCCACCAAGGTACTTTCTCGAAATCCTAGTATCGTCGTAAAAAGATACTGGGAAAAGAGCATGTATAACTGTGTCGGCGTAACATGCACCCTAGTGTTGGTCATTTTTATCTACACTCCACATGATCAACTTTTCGATGGGGTCAAACACCATTTCTATCACGTTCGCCAACAAAAATTGATCCCTAAAGTAATATAAGGCTTCGAAGCACAGGAACGTAAGTACGACAAAACCTAGCACGAGACGATGGGTGCGTGGCTTCCTTTGTCTTTTCTGCAAATATCTCCATTCAAACAAGAAGATACAAACATATACGATCGCAATTGTGATCATTGTTTTTCCCCCATATGCGAAGTCTTGTGAACCCGCATAGGCTCCTTGACGCTCCCCAGCCTTTTGATCGTGATCTTTGCCTGGGCAACCACCTTGACATGCTGGCTGTACTGCTCTCTCCATCGCGGGGCAATCATTTTCCACTGGCGAGGGTAATGCCAATCGATATAGGAGCCGAAATGAAATACATCCGCACCTACTTTCCTGGACTTCTCAATGGCCTTGGTCATCCGCTCTTCAATTAAGGCTTCAATCCCCCTCTCCAATTTCTTCCGTTCTACCTGATCGAGCAAGTCGACATTTGACTCAGACGAAATCAGGGACGCATCTGCCCTCGTCTCTATGTAGATCGTCGTCTGCTCTCCTGCAACCGTTGGCTTGATCCTGGTTTTTACTTTATTGATCATATAATTAACATTTTTTCTGTCGGTTGATGACTGGACGGATACCTCGGCATCCTTCAATTGTCCAAGAATCCACAGAGCGCCTCTCATTTCGTCAGTGGACGCAGTCCGTACCAGCTTTGCCTCCTTAAAAATGGCTGCCCCATCCGTTCCCAGCCAATCATGCTGCCTTGGATTCTCACTTGGTATCGTTTTCGTTTCCACTTTCAGCAGGGGCAAGATCATATCTCCCCCGTTATACAAAGCCTTTAGGCAATCGGTTGTTGTTATTTTGAGCGTCACATGTTCTCTTCCATACGCAATCAAGATATCCGTTAGAAACCTTTCAAAGATGATCGGGACTTTCGTGACCTCCAGTGCCTTTCCCGTTGTGACAAAGATGTTGGCATTGATATGAAACCTCGGTTCGCGCGCAACAAACTCCAACATCTGGCTGATTCCTGCCTTGGCTAACTCTCTTCCGATAACTACCACGCTCGTTTGTCCAAATGTAATTTTCCGGGATAGATCGGATTGGATTAATCGATACGCTTCCCCGATGTCTCGCCCCTTTTTTGTGATGTATGTATAAGGTTTACCGGTTTGCTCGCCGGTAGTGCCAGCTTGCCCCGGAATCAGCCGATTCGCCAGAGGAAAAGCGAGAGTCAGTTCAATACCGTCATCCGCCTTATCCAGCAGGATCATTCTGACAAAGCTCCGGCTGTTTAATTCTACGGATGACCAGCAGCCCGTCAAAAACACCAGTGGAAATACCCCGAGAACCACTAGGATCAGCAGCATTTGCAATCGAGTAAACGGCTTCAATCTCCATTCTCCTCTTGTTCATGTTCCAGTCTACGCGCGAGATTCTTTTGCCTGATTTTGTTTCGATGCACCTGGTATGGCCTTTTCTTCATGGACCACCATGGAGCACGGACAAGAGTGTCCTTGAGATCGCTTGCAACAAAGGGCGTGATCGGTGTCAAATAAGGTAGTCCTAAGGATCGCAAGTTTATGAGATGGATGTAGAGGATGATCAAGCCACATGCAATCCCGAAGAGACCAAATCCCCCTGCCAAAATCATGATGGGAAACCGGAGAAAGCGAAAAGCCAGCCCAAGGTCATAATGCGGGATGATAAATGACGCGATCCCGGTAAACGAAACGATGATGACCATTGCCGCTGACACAATTCCCGCCTGAACGGCAGCTGTTCCAATGATCAGTGCTCCGATAATGGATACCGCCTGCCCAATTGATTTCGGGATTCGCACCGCTGCTTCTCGCAGGGCTTCAAAGGAAATTTCCATGATGAAAGCTTCGATCAGTGCTGGAAAAGGGACGACCTCTCTGGATGCCGTTATCGTGATCAGCAGCTTGGGGGGTATCATTTCCGGATGAAACGTCGTAATCGCGATGTAAAAGGAGGGGAGCAGCAAGGAAATGAAGGCGAAAAGATAGCGAATCCACCGAATCCAGGTGCCCGCTATAAATCGCTGGTAATAATCCTCCGCCGACTGCAGCAGCATGAATAAGGTAACAGGTACGAGAAGAACCATCGGCGTGCCATCGACGATAACCGCCAGACGCCCTTCCAATAAAGCAGCGGAGACGACATCTGGACGTTCCGTATACTGTACCTGGGGAAAGGGAGAAAAAGGAGAACTGTCGAAAAGCTCTTCGAGATAACTGCTTCCCAGGACCCCGTCGATTTCGATTTGAGACAATACCGTACGGACTTCCTCTATCCATTCGTTTTGACAGAGCCCTTGGATATAGGCAATCATTACTTTTGTTTGGGTAAGCCTGCCGATCTGCATCGTTTCTGTCTTGAAATCAGGCGTTTTCAACCGCTTGCGGATCAAGGACAGATTGTCGTCAGCACTTTCGATAAAGGATTCGCGAGGCCCGCGAACGGTAGCTTCGTTGGCAGGCTCGTCGATTGACCTGCCTTTCACCGAAGCCAGCGGAAACTCGACGACCCGCCGCTCTTGATCCATGAGTAAAAGGGCGCTGCCCCCTAAAATGGCGTTTACCCCCTGCTCGAGCGAAATAACTCGAAAATTGGAAACAGGAAGCTGCTTGCGTTCAAAGATACGCTCGCGAAATTCTGCCTGATCGCTCACAACCATTGATAAAATGGGAGAGAGCACTTCTTCCTGGATGCTTTGCAGATCGATCATCACCGACAAGTAAATCAGCGCGCATTTTTGATGGAAACCTGCCTCAAAAACATGAAATACAGCATCGGAGCAATTGGCCAGCTGCTCTTTCAGGCAGCTCAGCTGCTCCTCCATCCGCAGGTCGGCTTCGCCCATTTTTTTGCCCCGTTCCTTGTCCATTTCCCGCCCTCTTCCCTCTTACGTCGGTCCGTAAAAAGATCGCTTCTTTTGTGAATATCCTTGCACGAACTTCCTGCCTTTATTCTTTCTGGGCAGTGAGGAAAAAACAGCAAAAAAGACAGCCATTAGCTGGCTGCCTTTTGCATCAATCAATTCTATGTGTACGGTTTACTTGTTTACGGCCAGGCTTTGGTTGTACAGCTCCAAAGCTTTGCCAAGTCTGGCAATCGCCAATTGTGTATCTTCCCGGTTCAAGAGCGTGTAGTTAAGGCGCATCGTGTTTGCTTGTGGTTGCTCTGCATAGAACGGCTTCCCCGGTACAAAAGCGACGCCTTCCTTCACAGAAGCAGCGAGCAGCTTCTCCGCATCCACGTGCTCAGGCAGATTTACCCAGAGGAACATGCCTCCGCGCGGTTTTTCCCACTTCACTCCACTCCAGTTTTGGGCGATCATCAGTTCATTCATCCATTCCATGCGCTCTTTATAGGACGCACGGATTTTATCAATATGGCTTTCTAGATCAAAATTCGCCAGCAACTGCTGCAATGCGATCTGGTCGATTGTGCTCGATTGCAAATCGACAGCTTGCTTTGCCTTCACCATCATCTGAATCACACGCTTGTCGCCAATCGCCCATCCTGTACGCAAGCCAGGGGCGACGATTTTGGAGAACGTACTGGTGTATACGACACAAGAATTTTCTGGATGTTCATCGAGAGAGAAGATCGAACGATACGGTGCTTCCCCATCAAACTGAATTTCTCCATATGGATCATCTTCCAGAATCAAGATGTTGTTTTCCTTACATTGACGCAAGAGGCCGAGACGGCGCTCCATACTCCATACCTTTCCTGTCGGATTTGCAAAGGTAGGAATGACGTAAGCCATTTTCGGGCGATACCGGGCAATTTTCTTTGCCAAATCGTCCAGATCCATTCCTTCAGCATCACCATCCACCGGAATGGCGCGAATCCCACGAAATTGGAACAATTGGACCGCAGCCAGATACGTAGGATTTTCTACCAGCACGACGTCGCCTTCATCCAAATAGACACGGCAGAGCAAGTCGACGGCCTGCTGGGAGCCGGTAGTCAGCAGCATATTCTCCACGCCAACATTCATGTGCTTCTGCTTCATTCGAGATGCAACCCACTCACGAAGCGGTAGATACCCATCAGTCAAACCATATTGTAGGGCTTTTGCCCCTTGATCAAATGCACGGTTGAAAGCTTCACGCATTTCAGCGATTGGAAAAGAATCCTCAGCCGGCAATCCTCCAGCGAGCGAGAGCACTTGATTGCCTTGGGTCAGCTTCAAGATTTCCCGGACAGCCGAGGAGGATAGTGCTTCTACCGATTTTGAAAATGAGTACTCCATATTCCGTTCCCCCTTGATTTTGCTTATACCTGTTTTATCACTGTCGATAAACATTGTCCAATCCCTGCTGGCTATGGGGAAATAGGTTTTGACTATGTCGAGCGATTGTTCGTTCGTCTCTGATAGATCGCTCGCCTACTCTGAACAACTACGCAAAAAACCCCCTCTCCACGATGGGAAGGGGGTGTATGTATCTACTGGGTGAAGCTACGCGATACGGAATACGCGCGCTTTTTCTTCTTGTGGCAGGAAGGAGAGATCTACGTGTTTTTTTGCTTCCTCTACGCCGATGTCCTCGGCCAACAGCAATGCTTCTTCCTGGAATGTAGGTGTACAGCTTCCTTCGTTTAATTCACAAAGGCGCTTTAGTCGCTTCAGACGATCTGCTGTTTTTTCTGCTCGCATACAGTCGTTGCTGAGCTCACATACATTTACATGACGTGCATCGGCAACCATGCTCACATCGTTTACGTGAACAATCAGTCGCTTCCCTTCCTCAGTCACAAAACCAATCGAGCAAAAATGCGCACCTGACATTTCCAAGCGAGTGAGGACGGCATTTGTAAAAACTTCACCCGTACGCAGACGAACCTGGCCTGCTTCAATGGCTCCGCCTACCTTACGCTCGTTGGCGATCACCGTATACATATCCGTGTAACCGTTAATCTGATAGCGCATGTTACCCTCCTGCTTTTCATGAATGACGAGTCAACGTTGAGACTAATTATCATTAACAACACCATCGTATAATGAAAATCATTATCTGTCAATAATGAGAATGATTTTTAATGAGAATGATTAGAAAAACGCGGGAAGTGCGTCCACGTCCTTTGGCTACGTGGTCAGTGAGGCTATTGTGGAGGAGAGGAAAAGGGAGAAAATGCTCCAGCTTCCCCAGTCCCTTGCTGAGGGGTCATCCCTGCACGGTTCCATGAAAAAAGCGAAACCGCGTCCAAAGTAGCCGATTCATGACCCTTCTCAAAGGTGGACGCTTAAGACCGTGTTTCCCTTTTTTCATTCCACCTCGGCTGGGCCCCAAAGAGCTTCGCTTTTTTCTCCCTTTTCCTCGGCCAGCCTTGAGTCTTCCCTACTTCCTTCTTCTGGGCTTTCCATTGGGGTTCTTTGAGAAACTTTCAACATAAAACGTTGGTCAAATGAACAAAAAACGGAGCGGACAGTCTACACTTCCTTGTAGGACAGAGACCAGGCCCCGCCGGACGCAAGCGATAGCTTGTGTTCGGCGGGTGGAGACCGGAGCGCTGAATGGAAATAGGCTTCTCCCACTACAGCCCCTTTCCAGACACTCTTAGGAGGGCTATAAATTCCTATCTGTACCAAAAAGACCACAGCTGCTGTTTACCAGCATATGTGGTCTGATCCATTGGAAACACCTATTTTCCTTTGTTGAACAAGCCCAATTCCTCGATTCGCTTCACGGCCTCTGCCAATCGCTGCTCATCGGATAAGAGTGCTGCCCGGACGTAGCCTTCTCCTGTCGGACCAAAGCCATTACCGGGCGCTACAACTACATGCGCTTTTTCCAGTAACAAATCTGAAAACTCGACCGAAGAAAAACCACTTGGAATAGGAAGCCATGCGAAAAACGAACCTTGCGATGGCTGTGCTTGCCAGCCAATGCGGTGTAAATTCGAGTACAAGGCATTGCGGCGACCTTCGTATACAGCAACCAGGTCACGGACGCACTGCTGAGAGCCTGTCATCGCACGAGCCGCAGCCATCTGGACCGCCCCGAACAGACTGACGAAATAGTGGTCTTGAATCAGATTAATCAGACGAACCAACTCACGATTGCCAACCATTGCACCTACACGCCAGCCGGCCATGTTATACGTTTTAGACAGGGTGTAAAATTCCACGCCTACTTCCTTTGCACCTGGCACTTGCATAAAGCTGACAGGTTTTTGTCCGTCGTAGCTAATCGCGCCATAAGCGAAGTCATGGCAAACCACGATCTCATTTTTACGGGCAAAACGAACCGTCTCTTCATAAAATTCAAACGGTGCATTGACCGCAGTCGGGTTGTTCGGGTAGTTCAAGAACATCAGCTTGGCCCGCTCCAAATCCGCCTGGGAGATTTGGCTGTAATCCGGGAGAAACTGATTTTCCGACTTGAGTGGCATCATCACCATCCGACCGTCTACAACCGCTACGCCTGACCAGTAATCAGGATAGCCTGGATCTGGAACCAAGGCTACGTCCCCTTTGTTCATCAGCACCTGGCAAATTTCCACGAGACCGGTTTTGCTGCCAAACAGAATAGCCACTTCTTCTTCGGGATCGAGATCTACATCGAATTCTTGTTTGTACCAGTGTGCCACTGCCTGCTTTAGTTCCAGTCGTCCTGAAAAAGGCGGGTATTTGTGATGAAGAGGCTGCGCCGCTTGGGCTTGTAATTCTTCGATAATATGCTGTGGTGTGGGCAAATCAGGGTTGCCTTGGCCCAGATTGATCACATCATGACCTGCCGCGATCACTTTGTTTACTTTTGCCACCAGTGTAGCGAAAAACTGGGTCGGTAACCGATCAATCATGTCGGAGGGGTGAATGCGCATCTTTCTTCATTTCCTTTCTGTCGGGTCCTGCTTTTTTATCAATGTACTGCAAAAACCCCTCTTTCTTTACAGAAAAAGGGGTAGATCAGCTTCGTCACGTCCTTATCTGCCAGGAATGTATCCTGCTGGAATTGGCACAGCATCTGTATCCACCAGGCATAACTGTATGGATCAGATCCGCTGCCGGGTTTCATAGGGCCAGTCCCTCCACCTCTCTACATAAGTAAAGCACACGGAATATAATGTTTTTTAGCAATTTTATCTTACTTGAGAGGGGTTTGCGTGTCAAGTTGCGCGGATATCATTTGGCAAAAAATGGGTTGCATCCTTCAAATGATCGGAATTTATTAAGTAAGTTTCCTGGAACAACCAACGATCAGGAGCCCGGCGCTTATACCTGCCGTCACGACGGCAATAAAATGCAAACCTGAAGTCGTCACCGTGCCGTCGAAAATAAGCCCGAGCAAACTGATGGAAAAAATGGTGCCTATTGAACGGAACGTCTGAAACAAGCCAGAAGCGACGCCCGTTTCCTCCGCTTTCGTATGGCTGTACAGTGCCGTGAAAAGCCCCATGTTGTACATTCCATTGGGAATCCCAATGACTGCTACAACGAGCAGAATGATCGCAACAGGCGTATTTGGTCCAATCGCAAGCAGGAGGAGCGTACCGATCACGAGCACAATACCGCCGATAATGATGGGCTGTCGGTAACTTGAACTGCGAATCATTCGGACAGCGAGAGGCGTCGTCAATACGCCGATCCCCGCGAAAGGAAGCATTAATAATCCGGCCGTCTGCGCTTCATATCCTCTAACTTGACCTAGCCACATGGGCAAACCGAAGAAGAGCGAATAGAAGACGAAGTTCATGCCGGCATACTGAACAAATACGGAAGCAAGCCGAATATTCGAGGTTAGCATTCTTATGTCCAGAAACGGCTTGTCTGTGCGCAGCTCCCGCAGAATCAGGAAAGCCGCAGCGATCAGAACGACGATCAGCAACCACCACTGCGTTCCTTTGCCCAGCGAGAAAAGGAAAAAAATCAAGCTTGTGAACATGGCGCTGAACAAGATAATTCCAGGCAAATCCAGCAAGTGAAATACGCTTCCACGTTCTGCTGAGGATGGATTCTTCCTGTCCGCGGGAATCCATCTGAAAGCCAGAATGAGCACGACTAGCGCAATCGGTATGTTAATCCAGAAGATAGACTGCCATCCCGCATTCGTAACGAGCAGGCCGCCCAGCGTAGGTCCGAATGCAGCCATTACGTTTGCCGTGATGGACAGTAACCCAAGCGCCGAAGCCGAGCTTTTGCCGTCATCGCCGTCTACCGTCCCGGAAATGGAGCGAATGATCGACAGACCTGCCGGAAAAGCACTTGTGGTTCCAAATGCTTGCAAGACCCTTAAGACCAGCAGCCAACCGAATGACGGCGCCCAAATGGAGAGGAGGCTGCTGGCGATAACCAGAGTCATTCCGATACAGAACACGCGGCGAGGTCCGAATAGGTCCGCAATCTTGCCCATCAGCGGCTGGCCTACCGTCGCCGCCAAGTAGAAGCTCGAAATCAGCCAGGTTACAGTTGTTATGCCAATTCCGAAATCGGACCCGATTTCCAGCAGCGCGACGGCGATCATGGATGAATTCAGCGGGTTGAGCAGAACACCGAGCGCAACGACCCACGTAATCCGTTTCATCAATTGCTGCCGGTCTGACCCATTCGCAAAAGCCGTCATGCCGCTTGCAGATGTCATCGCTTATTCGCCATTTCTGCCGCAACATCCACGATCATATCTTCTTGTCCACCGACTACTTTTCGTTTCCCGAGTTGAATAAGGATGTCGCGGGAGTCCACGCCAAATTGTTGGGCGGCCCGCTTGGAATGTAGCAGAAAACTGGAATAGACACCGGCATACCCTAATGCCAAGCTATCCCTATTGATTTCCTGAGGAGCCTGAAGAATAGGAGCGACTACATCTTCTGCCAAATCCATCATTTTATAGAGGTCGATCCCTGTCGAAATGCCTAGTCGATCAAGTACTGCAACCAGAACCTCGGTTTGCGTATTTCCGGCACCCGCGCCCAAGCAACGAACGCTTCCATCAATACGGGTAGCCCCCTGCTCTATCGCAACCAACGTATTGGCCATAGCCAAAGACAAATTATTATGACCATGAAAACCAATGTTAACACCCAAATGATTCCGCAATGCGCGAATCCGTTCTTCAACTTGATGCGGCAGTAATGCTCCTGCCGAGTCAACCATATAGACCGTATCCGCCCCATAGCTCTCCATCAGCTTCGCCTGTTCGATTAGTTTGTCAACTGGAACCATGTGGGACATCATTAAGAATCCAACGGTCTCCATTCCCAGATCTTTGGCCGATGAAAGATGTTGGGCCGATACGTCGGCCTCTGTTACATGAGTCGCGATTCGTGCCATTTTCGCCCCTAAGCCGGCCGCTTCCTTTAATTCTTTTACCGTGCCAATACCCGGTAGCAGGAGCACAGCGACCTTTGCTTGGGTGCAGTTGGCTACTGCGGTCTCAATTAATTCCATTTCATTTGTTCTGGATAACCCGTATTGCAAAGACGAACCTGCGAGGCCATCACCATGAGAAACCTCAATATAAGGAACATTCGCTTCGTTCAGCGCTTTCGTAACTCTTTTTACTTGATCGACAGTATATTGATGAGAAATGGCATGACTTCCATCTCGTAATGCCACTTCAGTTATATATATCTTCGAGTCTCTTTCCATGATCGTCACCTCCCCTGCTTATTGCAAATGTGTCGCAAGCTTCTTTTTTGCAAATTCTTCGGCAACCTTTACACCTGCAGAAGTCATAATATCCAGATTCCCGGAATAGGTAGGCAAGTAGTCGCCCGCACCTTCCACTTCTATGAAAATGGTGACCTTGTTTCCTTCGAAAATCGGCTCCCTTCGAAGTCGATATCCTGGAACGTAGGATTGAACGTTTTCGACCATTTGCTGTATGGAACGAGCAACCTCTGTCTCTTTCATGTTTTCTACCAAACAATATACCGTATCACGCATCAAGATTGGAGGTTCGGCCGGGTTTAATATGATAATCGCTTTTCCTTTTTTTGCACCTCCGACCAACTCGATTCCACGGGCTGTCGTTTCGGTAAATTCATCAATATTTGCGCGCGTTCCAGGCCCTGCGCTCCGACTGGATATCGTAGCAACGATTTCGGCATAAGTAACGGAACAAACCTGGTTTACAGCATGGACCAAAGGAATTGTCGCTTGACCGCCGCAAGTGATGAGATTAATATTTTCTGCTTCCAAATGAGAATGTAGGTTAACCGCTGGTACAACAAAAGGGCCTACGGCTGCCGGTGTCATATCGATGACTTTCTTGTTCAAGTTCTTTAACACCTTGGCATGACGGATATGCGACTTTGCAGATGTAGCATCAAACAAAATATCCGCCAGTTCAGCCCTCTCCACAAATCCATTAATTCCTGTGTCAATCGTCTCATATCCCAGCTCTCTTGCACGTAGAAGGCCGTCGGATTCAGGATCAATCCCAATCATAGTCGTCAATTCTAAAATATTCGAGCGGCGTACCTTCATCATGAGATCGGTGCCTATATTGCCGGATCCGATAATGGCAACTTTTGCTTTCGACATTTACTGTCCTCCTTCAATCCGATGCTTCCCCTTTAAGCTCCAAAACGAACACTCACTTCACCGATATGGTCGAATACGGCTTGGACATAGTCACCTGGCTGGACATCCACAGCTGCCGAGAGGGCACCCGAAAGAATCACTTCGCCCGCTGAGAGCGTGATTCCAAATTCTTGGAGCTTATTTGCGAGCCACGCTACACAAAGAGCGGGGCCTCCTAATACGTCTGCCCCCACTCCTTTGTTCATGACTTCACCATTTTTCATGAGCGTCGCACTGAATTGCATGAGATCAAGAGTATCTACCTGAGTCGGAGATCCACCCAGTACAAAATGACTAGAAGAAGCATTATCCGCAACCGTATCTTCCAGCTTGATTTGCCAATTTTCAATACGACTATCAACAATTTCCAGTGCGGGCACAATGTAATCCGTAGCGAGTATCACATCTTCTGCGGTGACATTAGGCCCGATAAGATCGCTCTTCAAAACAAAAGCAATTTCGGCTTCTACTTTCGGTTGGATAACTTGGCCAAGCGATAACGTCCTGCCGTTCTCTATGATCATACTGTCCAACAAATGTCCGTAATCAGGCTGATCTACTCCCAACAATTGCTGCATGGCAAGAGAGGTAAGTCCAATCTTTTTCCCTACGATTTTCTGGCCGCTTTCGACTTTACGCTGGACGATCAGCAACTGTACCTGATAAGCGTCTTTCATTTGAATATCAGGTACAAGTTTCGTTAAAGGCTTGACTCCTTGCCTGTTCTGTTCCGCTCGGCTAAGGTAATCGGCTAACTGATTCATTACTTGTTGGTTCATTTTGATATTCCTTTCCAAGACATCCGTTTTACAGCGTAAGCATGACTATAATAACCCGGCTATCTTTCCGGAAATGACCCCTCTGGATGAAATTCCACCATCGGAATTAATCATCATTCCGGTAACATTTCTCGTGCTTTCCTTGGAAGAAAGGTACACATAGGCCCAAGAGTGGCTTTCCGGTGTTCCGGCTACTTGCAAAGGAGTACCGGTTTGAAGGAAATTGGACAAATTAGGGTCATCGTCCAGTGCGAAACCTCCCTGATCCAAACTTCTAAGCGCTTTCAAAGCAGTTATCGTTCCCCCTGGAGCGACACCGTTTACTCGAACTTTCGGGGCTAGCTCATAAGCTAATTCGGTGACCAATCCTCGCACGGCGAATTTTGTTGCAGTATATAAAGGGCCTCCGCCGTTCGGATAAAAACTTGCGTTAGATCCGGTTAAAACGATGTTCCCTTCGTTTTTGAGCAACTCGGGCAGGGCAGCTTTGGCACTTAAAATGTTGCTTTTCACATTAACGGAAAAAATCTCGTCAAACGCCTCATCTATCTTTTCCGCAGGGAATCCCGGTAATTCAACGCCTCCATCCCATAAACCCGCGCAGCAAACCAGGATATCCAACTTGCCGAATGTATCGACAACTTGTGCAACTGCTCGTTCATTTTCTTCATATACAGTGGCATCGCCCAGTATTGACTTCACCGTTGCTCCGAGTTTCTCCAGATTTGCAAGTTTCTTTGGGCAAATATCCAGAATCCCAACCGAGGCTCCTTCTCTAACAAATGCTTCAACTACCCCTCGGCCAATGCCGGACCCGCCACCAACCACCAATGCCACTCTCCCGTCCAACCACCCCATACAAGCATCTCCTTTCTGAAAGCTCGTTATTTCTTCGAACCAAAGGGGGTCGAAAGAAAACCGGAAAACGTAGATTTATCCTGCCAGGTCAGACTCTCGAGTTCTAACGGATCGAGTAAAATGGTATGTCCAAGCTTTGGCGAGTGAATCTCCAGCCGTATTCCGTTTCTTGTATTAACCTGCTTTAACGTAACGATTGCGAATTCATTAGAGATTGTCCATTCTGACTCTTCTTTTTTCACATGCATATCCTCCTTCCCAATTAACCCTTGGTATTTTCGGCAACGGAGCGAATGGCTAGAAAAAGAATGACACATTATGGGCAGACAGCGTTGTTTGATCCAAATATACAATCCGTTTGGCCAACCTCCACTGCCCATCCGATAAGCGCAAGACATCATGTCTCTCCCCTGATAATAAGTCGAACAGCGGGGAATCACCGCGGCTCCGATAGAGTAGTAAGTTGGATTTTACCTGAACTGAATTTTCATCGGTCCCCTGCTCGATCCTGATGTTCGTGACATAGTGTCTTGTTCGTGACGGCGGAATTTCCGCCCAGCTGTATTCGGTTTCAAGCCTTCTGATCCGAACCTCCAATGAGCGATAGGTATCGTCCATGATAGCCATGTTCGCAAGAAAACCCGGACCTTGCCCTTCATCTTTTGTCACGCGCAAAGGAACTCGATACTCGATATCTTTTGTCAGCACATCAAGCCAGCCGCGAAAATCACGATCATCCAACAACGCAGACTCCATGTATAAAAATTGGGAAACTTCCTGAAAGATTCGTTCGTTCACTTCTGTTTTCATGCCCTGCCTCCTTAACATCAATTTAAAAACAAATCATCAGCTGCTACTTACGACTCATGTAATCAAGGTAAATAGAATAATAAGCACGTTGATTTGCTTCAAAATAGGCTGTAGGGTAAGCAGTACCCGGACCAGGCCAATCCGCAATGGGTTCGATGTCGGAAAACATGCCTATTGTATAGTTCAAATAGTGATTTTTAGCCATCAGGCCTTTCGCTACTTTCGTAATTCCACGGAAATTTTCTGCATCGTCCTGCTCGAATGTTCCGGAAGGGCCGAAAGTTAAAACATACGCTTTGTACGAGGCATCTTTATACCATTGAGGCGCATCTTTCTCAACCATAAACCATGACCAGACTTCCATTTTCCCTGGGGCGACAGGACGCCAAATCCGCATCGTGGTTTGAGGGGCCTTATATTCATCATCTGTATCTGTCGGGGGAGCTCCCGCGGTTGCAAGAAAACTCAGATTCGGAAACAGATTCCCATGCGATTGCATCAAGGAATATTTATCGGAATTCATGATAGCATCCTGCTCCGACAAGCTCTTCTTGATCCCTTCGAGCATTGTTTCCGGATATCCGCCGTAACTTTTGGGAGGCACATTTACCATTCCGACTCCACCCATTCCGGCAAATGCCTGGACACCATGTTTATGAAAGTGAGGATTAATGCCAGGCGGCACATTAATTTCAGCTTCGAATATGCTTCGATGCGTAACGCCAACATGGTAGGCGTCACCAACAAAATTATCGGCCCCAACCTTCCAATCCGCGTCGATAATCCATCTCTGCGGTGCTCCGATAACCTCCATTCCTGCTTCGCTCTTTTTTAGATAGATGTCCAGGTACCACTTGAAATCTCCCAAAAATTCATCTAACGAAGCGGCATCGGGATCGAGACATCCGAAGATCATTTCATTGTAGATGTCAAAGCGGGGCGCGTTTTTTAATCCCCACTTCTCTTTGCAGAACCCTTTTTCCCCATATAACTCCTTACCGAAGGGAACGCCTATAAGATCGCCAGTGTTCTTATATGTCCATCCGTGGTAGGGACAACGAAAATGCGATGCATTGCCTACCTCCGCATTGCACAGCGGCATGCCACGGTGTGAGCATGAATTAAATAAAACCTGGACTTTGCCAGCTTCATCCCGAACAACGATAAAGCTATCGTCTGCTATATACCTTACAACATAGTCTCCGGGATTGGGAATTTCCGTCTCATGGGCTAAAAAACACCATGTTTTCGCAAATATCTTTTCTTTCTCCAACTCGAAAAGCTCTGGATCATAAAAAATTTTACTCGGAATCATCCCTACCTTTAATTTCTCACTCATGTCTTCCAAAAGGGTTTCGGCGTTGGTTGCATGTTTTTCGTTAACGGCCACTTCGGATTCCTCCCCAATTTGTGATGAAGGGCGAGTCGTACACTGCTCAGTCATCATGTTGTGATAATTGGTTTTGAGCCACCCTGAGTAAATGGTTCTCCATCAGCTGTCTCGCCAATAAGGCATTTTTCATCTTTAGATGGTGGTAGATCATCTTGTGTTCAAGTATGGAATACGAGATGTCCTCCCGTGTCTTGAACAACCTTCCTGATATTGCTAAATATTCTGTGACGTTCCAATATTTTCTGATAAGCGCCAGAGCATTGGGCATACCGGTTGCCTGATATATTTTAAGGTGGAAATCTTTGTTAAGGTTAGCATACTCTCTCGAAGTGATATCCGGTTTCTCCATACTGTTCAATATGAAGTCCAATTCATCAAAGAATTTCTGATCCAAATGGGGAGTTGCTCTTTCCACCAGCATCCCTTCCAGAACCGCGCGAATCACAAGAACCTCATACGCTTCTTCCTTCGTATGTTGCCGAATGAACGCACCAACCTGAGGAACAATCCTCACAATGCCTTCGTCTTCAAGCCTGGTAAGTGCTTCCATGATTGGTGTGCGACTCATGTTTAATTTTTCGCTAAGTTCATTGACATCGATCGCTTGAGATGATTGCCATTCTTGGTTCAGGATCCCGGTTTTAATATAGTTGTACGCTTCAATTCTTTTTGATCTCATAACTTTTTCATCCCCCACTAGATTTCGCCCCGGAAGAAGTCGGAAATCATTTTAATGAAGGTTTCTTTCTTCTCGATTTGAAGCCAATGACCGCAGCGGTCGAAGAGATGCAGCTGCACGTTAGGCAAATGCTGCAGGAAATACAGACTCGATTCCATGGAAACAAAACGATCATCGCGTCCATGCAAGAGCAAGAACGGTAAATCCATGCGTTTCAGAGCGGAAGTCGGTACGATGATTTCTTCAGGCATCATAGGAAACATGGTTTCATAAGATCTCCGGATCTCCGGTCGCATAATCTCCTGGTAACGCTCTTGCAAGACGGTCTCTAATTGATCTCCGAGAACCTTATCATCGTATACAAACCACTTCGTGAGATTTTTTAGTGCCGTATAGCTTGGATCTTTGAAAAAGCGGGACATCCTCATGATTTCCGGAAATGGAGTAGCCACCCCTCCTGCACTTCCCATCAAAACCACTCGTTCAAATCTTTCCGGCGCGGTCATAACCAGATTGAGAGAGATATATCCCCCCATGGAATTCCCCACCAAACGGGCTTTCTGGATCCCCAGATGATCCATCAATTCCAAAACTTGCTCCACTCTTAATCGAGTCCATTCCCAGAAGCTCTTGGGAAGAACCTCAGGATGGCGGGTTTGGCCGAATCCGTACAAGTCGGGAGCGATCACATGAAAAGACTTCATCATCTCCGGAAGTATTTCCCTCCAATTGGACTGGGCTGTTGCTCCTGGGCCGGAACCATGAAGAAAGATGATGGTCTCGGGATTTGATTCCCCTCCTTCGCAGAAAAAAGTTTGGTGGTTGCCGGTATCCACGACTTGTGTACGATAATTTTCCATATCTATCTCTCCTACTTTCTAATTTCACTGCTTTTAGGGTCGATTAACCTTCCGTGGTATGGCTGTTAACCGGGTATTTGACAGGGTCGATTTCTTGTCCCCAATAGGTTAGCCCTACTGCCATATCTTTCTCTGTCCATTCCACCGGCTCCCAATCCGGTTCAAAAATCAGGTAACTGCCGGTGAACAGCTCAACCCGATGTCCGCTTCCTGGATCCAGTACGTACGCGTACAAAGCCTGCGTAATCCCATGCTTGCCCGGTCCATGAAACTCGATTCCATTCTCACGCAAAATGTCGCATGCTCTAAGCACATCCTGACTATTATCAAGCCAGTAAGCCAGATGGTGGAAACGGTTAGGCGTAACCGCTTGGGGATCTCCCATAACCGCAACATCATGAACAAGATTCGTTACACTCATCCAGCCTGCAACAACAGGACCATTCTCAATTTTAATGTATTCACGCAGCTTGAATCCCAAATTCTCCGACAGCCAGTTGTGAATAACACCCGGGTCCATCGATGTCGACAGATTTACGTGATCGATCCGTCGAGGGGAAACGCCGCGATTCCAAGATTTATATCTTTGATTTTTCAATACGGAACGTCGATCTTCTTCAGCTAATGGTTTCTCTATATCGTAGTAAATCTCAAAGGAATGCTGGCTCGGCAATTTAAATCGAATCGCTTTTCCTTGACCGGCTTCCTGACCCGCTTCGATCCATTGCACGTTGGTACCTGCTGTTTGCAGAAGAGTCGCAAAATTCTCCACATCTTCCGGACGTTTCGTTCTCCAACCAATATGGTCGACAGAGGCAGTGTCCCCAGCCTTCAGGGAAAGGGTGTGGTGTTCAAAATCTCCCCAAGCCTTCAAATAAATCGTGCCGTCTTTGCGCTCCACTTCCTCAAGTCCTAACACATCACGAAAAAACCAAAGCGACTTTTCCAAATCAGGTGTTATTAAAGCCACATGTCCAAGCTTAGAAATTTCCGGCATTAACATTTTAGCAACTCCTTTTCGGTCGTTTAAAAGCTGATCAATCGCTTCTAACCCCATTCTAATATTTTAGTATATTAGCTGTCAACCATAATTTGACACGGCGTTCCTTCAAGTATTTAGCCTTTCAGCTGAGAAAAGGCTGCCATTTTACCGGCAGCCTTTTTGAGTAAACGTGTTCATTATCAGTAGAAACCGCATTTTCGTTCAGCGAACTAACATTTTAGCTACCATTTAAGAATTATCTTCTTGAATGAGGAGTCGGCTCGATCGATCCTGCGACTTCCGTCTTAATGGGCGGTTTCTTGTCTACTAGTGTCATTGTCCAAGGTTCCAGCCAGCCTTCTCCCCAACTCTCCCTTCAGGCAGGGCAATTCCAACGCGTTTCCCTGCGAACGGACCAGAATGTTCCAGATGGTTCATGATGAAGCGCGCTGCCTCTTTGTAGGGAATGATCAGTTCGGGAGTCTTCTGGGCGAGCAGGCCAAGCAGCGCTGGCTCTGGCAAAGATCGTTCGGATTCTGAGACGGTCAGAGGCGACTCTTCCGTCGAAAAACGAAGATTTGTCATATAAGCGTTGTCTGCATTCTCTACCATCGGGCCCGGGCAAAGAACGGACCAGTCGAGCTTTGATTGGCGGATGCGGTCGTAATTGATCTGATGAACCTGATACATAGGAGGCATTCCGGGCAGGCCAATCATGTTCCGATTCGTATGCGGAATATCGAGAAGTGCAGCACCACTCAGCATCCAGAGTCGTCCGCCAAATCGGGGATGTCGATCCGCTTGAGTGACAATCGTGTCAACGATGCAGGCGAATCTATCCGCATCCTTGGGATTGCCTGCCGCTATGACAGCCGCATCGCAGTCCGTTAATGCATCATATACTTGCTGCGGATTGGTGGCGTCGCCCTCCATTATCGTTAATCGTTCAGTTGGGAGAGACGCTCCGGTTCGCTCGGTCCATTTCCCACGGTTTCTCACAAATCCGGTCACATTGCAGCCAGCCAGAATACCCTCCGAAACCAGACACCTTCCGAGATTTCCATTCGCCCCAAAGATGATTACGTTCATATTTACCTCCTGTAAGTGTTGATTGAATTATCGGTTCATGCGGTGTCGACATCTTAGCATTTAGTGAACTATAGCATGCTTGCTAAAAAGACCTCAAGAATGCACTTTTTCGTGATATACTAACCAAAATGAGAGCTATAGGATGTAAAAACCAACTTCACGAGGAGGGTGAAAAAGATGGAACAGACACTGCCTGAGCAACTGAAGGGCGTACATGGATGTCCCCACCGAGGAGTATTGGATCTTATCTTTCAGAAATGGACGGTCATCGTGATTTATCATCTGCATAGGGAGCCCCGTCGATATACTCAGCTGCACCAAGATATTGATGGAATTTCTCACAAAATGCTTTCGCAAACGCTCCGGCAGTTGGAGTTTACCGGCATTGTCAAGCGAACCGTATATCCGCATGTTCCGCCGCAGGTGGAATATTCATTGACCCCATTGGGAGTAACCTTGATCGAACCACTAAACGCCGTTGCACAATGGACGCACGATCATGCACACGAATTGCCGTTGGAGAAGTAGACAGCCCCCACCATGCGGACATGATGAGGGCTGTCTGAGGTTTACAGCGAATCTTTGACAGTAAAGCTCGATCTTCCGCCATGAAAGACCTCTATAACAACGAGATCATCGTCTATCAGATCATTCGAAGAAATGATCTGATACTCGTCATGGATACACGCAAGAAGTATTTCCAGTCTACTTGACAGGGGTCAGTTCACATCAGTGATGCTTTCCTTTTCTTTTCCGCGCAGCTCCATACGGCGAATTTTGCCTGACGTGGTTTTGGGCAATTCTTGGAGAAACTCGATTTTTCGCGGATATTTATAGGGAGCCGTCAGCTTTTTCGAATGCTCCTGCAGCTCCCTGATGAGCTCCTCAGAGCCTGTGTACCCAGCCTTTAGTACGACAAATGCTTTTACTACCTCGCCGCGGTCCGGGTCTGGGCTAGCGACAGCTGCACATTCGGCTACCGCAGGGTGTTTCACCAGTGCATCTTCGACTTCGAATGGACCGATCGTGTATCCTGCCGAGATAATAATGTCGTCGGCGCGTCCTTCAAACCAGATATAGCCATCCTCATCGAGCCGTCCCTGGTCGCCTGTTACATACCAATTACCGCGAAACGCTTTTGCCGTTCGCTCAGCATCATGCAGATACCCCCTGAAAAGAGCCGTCATGTTTCGGTCGATGGCAATATCGCCAATCTCTCCAACCGGAACTTCTTTTCCCTCTTCATTGATAATAGCCACGCGTACCACTGGTGACGGACGTCCCATCGAACCAGGCTTTGGCTCCATGCCTACGAATGTTCCAACCAAGAGGGTATTTTCCGTTTGACCGTAACCGTCACGGACGCCAACACCGAAAACGCGCTGAAAGGTAGAGATGACTTCCCGATTGAGCGGTTCACCAGCAGAGCAGGCGGAACGCAGAGCAGACGGTGAAACATTTTCAATATCGCTGACTTTGGCCATGAAACGGTATTCAGTCGGTGTCGCGCATAAAACGGAGATCGGGAATTGTTCCAGCCATTTCAAATACGTCGTTGCTGAGAATTTTCCCTCGTAGACAAAAGCGGTTGCTCCCTTTCCCAATGTGGAGACAAACGGGCTCCAAACCCATTTTGCCCAACCAGGTCCGGCCGTTGCCCACACCAGGTCCTCTTCTCTCACATCGAGCCAATGAGTTGCTGCAACGGATAGATGAGCATAAGGCCATCCGTGAACGTGCATGACTCCTTTTGGCCCGCCTGTTGTCCCTGATGTGTAGGAAAGAAACGCAAGCTCATCCGAACTCGTCTGAATGGCTTCCAACTTGTCTTCTGCATCGGCCGATAGCTCGTCAAGCGATAACCAGCCTGCATGCGGCCGGCCGAGCTGAATGTAGTACGTAAGCGTCGTGCATCTGGGACGTATGCCTTCCAGCTCCTCCACAATATCTGGATAGGCGATGACCGCCTTGGCACCGGCATGATTGCTCCGATACTCGATATCATGCCCCCGCAGCAATTCTGAACACGGCATAATGACCGCACCAATCTTGTTTAACGCAAGATAGATCGCGTAAGCCTCCACTCCCCTTGGAACGATGACAAGCACTTTGTCGCCCCGCCCCAGCCCAAGTGAACGCAAGCCGTTTCCGATTCGGTTTGCTCGACCGATCAATTCCCGGTACGTACAGGATTTGGCTTCACCTGCCTCGTTTACCGTGATGATCGCATTTTTGTCCGGGTTCTTCTTTGCATAATCACTTACAACACCCGCAAAATTGTACCTCTCCGGTATCTGAAAGGAACCGTCGTGGATTGTTTTTGTCATGGTCAGCCTCCTGCTTCATTCCGTCAAACCACTTGGACTAATCGAGATTCATCCAAACGGCTTTCACCTGCGTATACAACTCAAGAGCATAACTGCCGTTTTCCCGGCCAAATCCGGATTGCTTGTATCCGCCGAACGGCACGGACGCATCAAACGAGTTGTAGCAGTTTACCCACACTGTCCCCGCCTCCAGCGCATGGGCAACCCGGTGCGCTTTTTTCACGTCCGTCGTCCATACACCTGCTGCCAGCCCATATTCGGTATCGTTCGCCCGGCGAATCACATCTGCGATTTGGTCTTCGTCGGAAAACGGAAGGGCAGTCACGACAGGCCCGAAGATCTCTTCCCGGGCGATCGACATCTCATCGCTGACATCTGTGAAAATCGTCGGCGGCACAAAATAGCCAGGGCCATCAAGCGGTTTGCCGCCGATCAAAGCGTTGGCTCCCTCCTCTCTGCCTTTGTTCAGATAGTAGGAAACCCTGTTGTATTGTTCATCAGATACAAGTGGACCGATTTCGGTAGAATGATCGAGCCCTGGTCCTTGCTTCAGCTTGGAAGCATAACTGCTCATGTCGGCAAGCACATTGTCGTACACCTTTTTATGAACAAACAGCCTAGAGCCCGCGCAGCATACCTGTCCTTGGTTGAAGAAAATGCCCAGCAGTGCGCCAGGAACTGCTTTGGTAAAATCAGCATCAGGGAAAATAATATTGGGTGATTTGCCGCCCAATTCCAGGGAGATGCATTTCAGATTGCTTGCCGATTCACGCATGATCAGCTTGCCTACTTCCGTGGAACCGGTAAAGGCAATTTTTCGGATGCGTGGATGTTTGACGATCGCCGCTCCCGTATTGGGGCCGTCCCCTGACAAAATATTGACTACCCCGCCTGGGAAACCAGCTTCTTGAATTAGGTGGGCCATATACAAAGCGGTCAGAGGCGTTTGTTCCGCACTTTTCAGCACAACAGTGTTTCCAGCAGCAAGCGCAGCGGCTATTTTCCAAGAAAGCATTAACAAAGGGAAATTCCAAGGGATGATTTGGCCAACAACGCCTAATGGTTCACGCCGCGTATAGGTAAGCATGTTGGGACTGACGGAATTGTTGATCACTTCACCGTGGATTTTGGTAGTCCAGCCTGCGTAATAACGGATGTGTTCGATAGAAAGCGGCACGTCGGCATGTCGCGTCTCACGAATCGGCTTTCCATTGTCCAATGTGTCCAATTGGGCCAGTGCTTCCAGGTTCGCTTCCATCAGATCGGCTAATTTCCAAAGCAGTTTGCCCCGGTCGCTCGGCGATACTTTTGACCAGACGGCAAATGCCCGTTCCGCCGCTTGCACCGCGAGTTCTACATCGGTTTGGTCTGCTTCGCAAACATGTGCAAGCACCTCGCTGGTAGCAGGATTGATGGTCGGAAATGTCTTGCCGGATTCAGCCTCCACGAACTCTCCGCCAATAAAAAGCCGCTTGGGTCCCCCTTCTAAAAATTGTTGAACCCGTGGGTCGAGCTTTACCGCTGTGCTTTCTGCCATACTAAATTCCTCCTCCAATTGGACCTAAGTGATCATATCTATGATTCAAGGGCTAACCTTGGACCAACAAACCTCTTGTAAAGCCTGTTCCATTTCCATTTTGGAAGTAATCTTGAAGTGTTCCTTCAGTTTGGCTAAATAGCCTGTCACATGGGCAGCCGCAAAGCTGTGCCCCTGAAAATTAAACTTCTGCATGGGTCCCGCAAGCTCTCGAGGCAAACCGAAAGCATGAAAGGAAGGCTTTTGCTCAGGGTGATAGAAAAACACGTCACTACTGCAATGCTGACCTGCCCTCACCCCAAATACTGAGTCATAATAGCCGGGCCATACCAGATTGTTTTGCTCATCGCAGGCGGTCACGATGAGGACTCCCGCTTCTGCTGCCTGCTCGCACAAAAGCTTAAGCTCTGGAGCATCGCGCCTGATCCCGAGGCTTAAATTGATTAAATCCATTCTTTCTTCTATACACCATTCAATCGCTGTGCAAAGCACTTCCATATAAGTTGAAAGCGTGTGGTGAAAAATTTTGACCGACCACAATTCCGCTTCGGGAACCTGCTCCATGATGACGCCAGCCACTGCTGTGCCGTGGCCCAGCTCATCGTGATAATTTTCCGTTGCCAAGATACGGCCGTCACCCGTTACCGTAAAGCCGATCCCCCCGGCTAAGGTGTTGATATGCGGGTGCCATGGGTTGATCCCGCTATCTATGCAAGCGATTTTGACTCCTTGTCCCCTTCCCCAATCTTTCTCAGCCATGCAACCTCGCAGGTGCACCACGTTCATCACCTCCCCATTTTCGTTTCTCATCACGGATGGAACCGTCCTTCAAACGAAGCAAACGATCTACCCACATGATGTTTGGCAGCCGGTGTGTGATCAGGATCACGGTTTTATGCATGAATCGTTGTTGAATCAGCTCCATGATTTTTCGTTCCGCTTCCAGATCCAAATGGCAGGTGGCTTCATCCAAAATGAGAATCTCAGGCTCCTGCAGCAAGGCCCGAGCTAGTAGTAAGCGCTGCCTTTGCCCGGCGGACAGCTTTACTCCCTTTTCACCAACTTGCGTCTGAAGTGCGTCTGGCATTTTTTCAACATCTTTCCATAGACCTACCTCTTGCAACGCGATTTGCATCTGTTCTTCGCTGACAGTACGCGAGCCCAACCGGAGATAGTCGGCAAGGGAGCCGAACCAGATAGGGTGATCATGAGCCAAGAGGCATACATGTTGCATCCATTCGCTTCGTTTCATGTGCCTAATATCGACACCATCTAACGTGATGATCCCGCTCGATGGCTGAAACAGCCGTGCCAACAGGTCAGCGAGCGTGCTTTTCCCGATTCCACTCTCACCGACAATCCCGATTTTTTCACCTTTCTGAATAGAAAGGTCCAGATTGTTCAGAATCAGCGAGCCTCCATCGTGTGAAAAACAGACCTGCTCAAACCGTAGCTCTCTGCGAAACGGAATCATCGTCTCCCGGCCGTCACATTCCTCGGGAATATTCAAAAACTCGTTGACCCGCTGCACAGCTGCTTTTCCTTTTTGCAAGCGAATGTACAGATTGGCTAAGCCCTGAATCGCTGAATAAAGGCCCGTTTGATACGCTGTAAAGGCGATGAGTGTTCCGATGCTCATGCTTCCGGCCTGCACCTTTAGGCCCAAAAACAACAGGATGCCTAGCGTGGAGAAAATAAGCACGGCCTGGGGAACACCCTGGGCAAGCGCACTGACAAACGTCACTTTTATGGTCTGCTTGTTTGTTTTTTGCAGCTTTTCTTTGTATTGATGCTTCAGCCAGCTTTGCAGGTTAGCTGTCCGAATGAACCTGACAGATGACAGCGTGTCAAACAAAAAGCTTTGATTATGCGCCGACAATTCACGCAATGTCAGATTGCCCAGATATAGCAGATCGCGAAATTTTTGCGTGCCCCAAATCAATAGCGGCAGCAATGCGAGGCAGCCAAACGCTGTTTTCCACTCCAAGTAAAATAGCAATCCGACGTGCAGCAAACAGGTTAGTCCAATACTGACCAGCTGCATGAAGCTATCCGTATACAATCGCTGCGTTTCCGCCAAATCCTCATTCACCCGCGAGACGACGTCACCCACCCGTTTTTGCGAGAAAAACGAATAAGGGAGGTGCAGCAAATGATCGTAAAAAGAAGTCCGCATATCGAGCATCAGGTTTAGACTTGTTTTCATATACAGGTACTTCGTTGCCAGAGACAGCCCATACGCGATCGCCATCAAGGAAGCAGCAGCACCCAAAGCGAGTGGAAACGGATATTTTTGTGAAAGAAGCACGTCATCGATCATGATTTTCCCCAGCATCGGTTGGATGGTGGTGATAAGCGTTGAGCAAACATTAAAAATCAAGACAATCACAAGCGTAAAACGATAGGGACGCAGGTACGAAAGCATTCTCTCTTTCATAGGAAGCCTAACGGTAATAGCACATCAAGCCTGATTCGCAGAACTGCGGCTGATTTCTCAACCGTCTCGCCTCTTGAACCGCTTCTGACTCACCAAGTTTGGCACGTACCTGATCAACCAAGGCTTTAACCAACTGCACGCTGGCGAGCTTTCGATACGGAGCGCCTTCCCTGCCTACGATCTTGAGCGAATCCACTCCAATCTGGTGCAGCTTCCAGATGTCGCACAATCCGCACGGCCCAAGTGGAAGGCCATCTTGTGCAATCTGACAGCCGCAATCGTTGACAAACCAGACGAATTCACGGTAATCCTGTATCTGTTCCTGTAATTTCACCTTTTCTGCATCGCTTATCTTCTTGTTGCCATCCGATGAAAAAAGATTAAAGTCCCATTGCGTTTGCGAGCAAAACGCACCTGCGCTGTGGGTGGTCATGCAAAAGCTTTCTTCATATACACAACCATCATTCAAGATAAACACCTCAAGCTCAATATCTCCCGCTGCCTTCCTCAATGCTGGCATTTCTTGCAGTTGGACGCTGCGTGATAATACGATCCTCTCGGCCTGCAGCTCTTTATAGAGGGCAATGCTTCCCGTATTAATCGGTGCTGCCAGACTGCTGACATGAATCGCCGCATCCGGGCAGTGATGCTTGATCGCTTTCATCAGACCGATGTCGCTTACGATAAAGGCGTTGATCCCGATGTCATTGTTGCAATGCGTCACCAGATCGAGGAGCATCGGGTACTGCTCTTCCACATAGTAAGGAGCGTTTAGTGTAAGAAATACAGGGATGCCATAGCTGTGTGACAAGGAAACCGCCCGTTTCAGCTCCTTGAAAGACGGGAGACCGGCAAATGGATTGCGGCGGTTAATCCAGACACCGGAGGAATACTTGTTTATCCATTCAAGCGGAGTGATCCCGCAATAAAATTCTTCCGCCCCATTTTCCGCAAGCATCTCCACTTCATCAGCTGAGCCTAAAGGTGCTAAAATCTTCAAGGATGAACCCTCCTTTCACGCGTCTGGTTTCATTACATAGGAATTCTCGGGCTGAAGACTACCCGCGGATTGAGAATTGTTTGCACGCTGCTAAGCCCTTGCTTGATTGTTGCGGTTTTGTGGGCATAAAAGGCCGTTGTCCCTTTTTGAAACACGCGATGCTCCATGTCGGTATGCCGCCTGTTTGACAGCTCGAACACGTACGATTGGCACTGCTGCTTACAGTTGGGGTCCCCGCGAAACTTGTCGGATTTTGGAGTATCCATGAATCCCACCAAACAGGCGCTGCCGCTAGCCACAAAACCAAACGGAAAATGCAAGGAGGCAATGAGGGGTGAATCCTTATCCGACACATCCGTCCCTTGTATCAGCTGATCAAAATCGAAGCCAACCACATTGCTGCCATCCAGGAAATGGGTGAACCAGGTTGACAATAGCCCCGACTGCTTGAAAAACTCTCTCGCCGACTCCGGCGCCCTCTCGTTGTCATAATGATGTGCGACACGCGGGTCACGGATCATTTTGTTTAACAGCCGGCCGATTACTACATCAAGGTTCACAAAATGCGTTCGGATGTGGTGGTAAACACCCCAATCGTTAACCACCACCTCAATCCGCTTTCCTGAGCAGGGGCCTGCATCGTTTAGAAAGGAGAGAAGCTCAGCCAACCGGTGAAATTGGTCCTGATGCACAAAGGGTGTAGCAAAGGTAAAGGTAAAACCGTTTTCCCGACAAAACGTTAGCGCTTGTTTGACAGCAAAGAGCGGTGCTAGCCTGTATTGACAAAATTCAGAACCAAAGTATATCCGGCCGGGCTTCACCAAAGCCCCGAGTTGAGTAGACCACTCTTCAAAAAAGAGCGTCTGCAATTCTGCCTCGACATTGTTTTGATGTGCAAAGGGAGTCCAGGGTGCTGTCGTCATAGGCAGGTCCCGAACAGACTGAACAGCTACAGCAAATTCAACCATAGGCACCTCTCGAACTAGTTTTTGACTCGGACGACTTTCATGCTCCAACCATCCGTGGGCATTTTCAACGTTTTCTGAATGTTCATGTCCATGTCGGCGATGATAAAGTCATTGCCGCCGCCGCCCAGATACAATTTCTTGCCATCTGCGCTCATATTCATGTCATAGATGGTGCCTGTCGGCGGGTAGATATCTTTTAGCACGCGTCCTGTCTTCATATCCACCTTGTACCAGTGGTTCATGATCACGTAAGCATGCGTTTTTTCTAAATTGGCTACAGCCGAAAACATTCCCACCGGTTCCTTGTCAAATGCAACCGTTTTCAACTTGTCGGTTTTGAAGTCGTACCACAAAATCCCTTCCGTGACGCGGCCATCCGGATAGGATGTAGTCACTGGGGTGATGTTCAAGTTAGACTCGCGATCGCGCGGGAAGAGCATCAGCATGTTAGTCGATCCGTCTTCCGGTTTCGTCGGATGCTTGATCCCCTGCTTGAGCGTAAGTTTCATCTCTTTTACATCCATGGTGTACAAATCATAGCCCCAGACTAAGATCGTGTCCCGGTGTTCGAGATGAAATTGCAGGACATGGATGCCATAAGGCGCTTCTACGCTTCTTAATACCTCTTTGGTTTGCAAATCGATCTCCAAAATCTTGCTCGGGTGCAGCTTATAGCGATTGACTTGTTTTTCTCCCTGTGTCACGAAGGCATATGCCTTTGTGCCATCAGGCGAAATGGTACTGCCCCATACCCTTCTGTCCAACAGGCCTGTATCCGTTCTGCCGCTCAGGTTGATCTCATCAGTGACCTTGTTTTGCACGGTATCAATGACATACAGGGTGGTTCTTCCATTCCCCAGAATAAGCCCCTTTTTCCCATCTTCGGTAAAACTCATGTCCCTGGCAGGTCCTTTTATTTTGATGCTTGCCACAACCTCTGGAACAGTCGGGTTCACCACAGTCACTTCATTGTAGCCCGCCCAAAAAACTTTTTCCGTGTACCCTTCGGCGCTGGCGTGACCGTGCGAGTAGACGAATAATCCGGCCAGTGCAACAGACAGGTAACATATGCTCAGGATTCTCTTTAGCATCAATTGCTGACACACCTCTCTTTTCCTGTGCCGCTAATCGTATCAAGAAAAGCAGGATTACCCTCAAGGATTCTGACGTACGCTTGTAAGCCGATAGTGATCCATTCATGCATCCAATCGCAGTAATGGGCATTTGGCCGCCGGTAATCTCCCTGTCTCTCCATCGCTTCATAGTAGCAGCCGCCAGAACAGATGTGCTTGAGTGAGCATGTTCCGCAAGATTCTTTGCGATCCACATGCAGCTCATCCAACATCTGCCGCTGCTTGCTGCGATTGACACCGGAGTAGATGTCGCCCATCCGGAACTGTTCATTCTCATTAAACCGGTGGCAAAGGAATAGCCCTCCGTCCGGACTGACCGCAAAAAATCCCAGCCCTGCCCCACACCCGTATGCCTTGTTGGTTCCCATATGCAGTTCCTTCAGGACATTGGTCAGATTGGAGAAACCCAGATATTCATTTCGCAGCGCATGTTCCACATAGTGGTCGGACAGGTCGCGGAACTGGTGCAGCAATTCGTTTAGATCTTCCTCACCTAAGGCCAGGTGCTGATCGGTTTCGGTAACAGGAGCGAAGCCTACTTCATAAAAGCCTTTGGAAAGCAAATGGGCAAGTGAGGTTTCCAGCTTTTCAAAGCCTTTTGCCACAGTTACTCGGGTACCGACCGGGGCTGATTTATGCGTGGCCATTAATTTCGCCACATTTTTGCTTGTTCGCTCATAAGAGCCTTGGCCCCCTGCCATGGGCCTGTTTTTGTCATGAGCTTCGCGCGTACCATCCATGCTGACAGACGTGCCGATCTGGTACTGGTGAAGAAATTCCATCTGTTCGGTAGACATCAGTGTTCCGTTTGTCGTCAGCGAAAAATGAACCTTTTTGCCCCACTTCTCCCCTTGTTCGACGGCTTGCTCCACAATATGCTTTAAGACTTTCCAATTTAAAAACGGTTCGCCACCAAAGAGTACGATTGTGACCGATTCCTCTTGATAGCTGTTTTCCATGAGGAATTCGATAGCCCGATCTGCGGTTTCCATTGTCATGTACTTTTTCGGCGCGCCGTACTCGCCGTCGCCTGCATAGCAGTACGTGCAACGCAAATTGCATTCATTCACCAGATGAAAGACGAGGGTTTTAACCGGAAGTCTCTCTGTATGCTTAGGAGCAGGAGGCGTTGCGGAAAAACGGCCTGCAGGATTGATGATTTCCAGCTCCTTAAGCTCTTCCAGCATGTCCCGATGGTCTGCCGCCCTCTCCGCTAGATACCGGTTGACATCCACATGAAATGAATCCCCTTTCCTTTCTCCAAGCGTTTTGGCAAAATAAACGAATTCTTTTGCTACATCGTCAAGCTTCAAAATATTTCCCGTCAAGCCATGGAACAAATATTCATCCTCACCTACGTCGAAATGAAGAATATTGCTAAGCACGAGACTTTCCAATGGACTCCCTCCCGTCGTCAGTGAATGAGATTGTTGTAATCCGGTACGGTGGAAACAAGGTGGCTCTCGGCCGTTACTGTTCGTCCGTCGATTGTGGCCGTGGCAATCACCGTAGCAGTGCCCAGATTTTCTTGCGTATACGTCCGTTTTGGATTTATGCCTTCTACTTGCGGCGTAAACAAACCGTTCTTGTCAAGCGTACCCATGTATTGCGTATTCTGCGGGTCTGATCCAGCAGGGAATGGTTCAAACGTCCAATTTGCTTCCACAGGTCCCAATGACAGGTCATCGGCTGTTCCTGGTTTTCCATCCTTGCCGTTGCTGTAGGCATAAGCGACAAACTGGACGCTGACCTTGTCCATCGGCCCTGCTCCGCCGATCCGTGCTATCGCATAATCAGGAGTGACTTTGATCGTATCTACGTTGTCATAGACAACCAGATTGCTTCGGACTGTGGTCTGCGGTGTACCGATGGCGAAGGAACCAATCTGCGCAGCGTCACTCACCCTAACGGAGAGCTGCACTTCCTCACTCGACTTGGCTGTCAGATTATCTACAGTAACGCCTGCTGGAAGCTGCAAATCTTCCTTCTTCAGCTTGTTCAGATTCATTCCGTACAAGGTGATCTGATTGGTGCTTCCTTTTTTCAGTGCCGTCTGTGTCACAAAAATCACTTCCGGCTTCTCCGTTTGTACCTTGTAATAGGTCTCCTCTCCAGCAATTCCCTGGTCTTTTTGCTCCGACCAATCTCCTATGATCATGGTTCCGTTCTCTGCCATGTTGTAGACGCCGTTTACTTTTTTGCCATCCTTCATATAGTGGGCGCGCAGCATATATCCTGAGTAGATCTGCACATCCCCCGATGACTGAACGCTCGATTGGTCATATACGTAGCGAACGCTCTTGGTTTCGGTAAACCCGTTTCCGTTTTTTGCAAATGTACTGTCGCCGATGTAAAACCCTTTTGTCCCTTGAAAGCCGACGACTTTCCAAGCTCCTGTCGGGTCAAATTCCTTGCCCTTCCACTCTTTCCACTCCGGCGTCTCCTCCGGGTATTGTTCCGCCAGGTAACGGAGGACATCTTCCGCTTCTTTCGGCCAGTCCATATGCCGATGATTCAAATAGGTGGAAGGGAATGAGACGAGGTGAAAGTCCTTCAGGTTTTTCCACTCCTCTTCCGTCCGACGCTGTGCCATAAATCTTCCGGTCGCATGACAAGTCATGCATGAATTTTGCAGATTCACATTTGCAGGAGTTGGCTCCGCAAAGGATTGTTTGTTCGCCAACCAGTATTGGACCTGTTCGGCTTCCTCTGGAGCGAGCCCGCGTTCCCGGCTTAAATCCTCGATGATTTGTTCGCGGTCAGCATCTGTCAATTTCACGCCATGATTGCGTTCCATCCGTGCAATCGTGTCGCTCCATCCTTCAGGACTTTTCCTCACATATTCGATACGGGCAAGTTTTCCGCTGTTATCCACGGCATGGCAGCTCATACAGGATTGTTCCACCTTTGCGCTTACATGGACGGAAGACGTTGACTTTGGTCCTTCCTGCTTTGTCTGTTCGGCCTCTTGCTTCACCGCTTCCTTCGATTCCCCGTTTAACAGACTGATAATCACAACAATCAAGACGACTGCGACGGACAAACCGACGAGCAGTTTTGATTTTGACATCGGTTCACCCCACTAAGGTTTGACGTATTGGATTTTTCGCCAATCATTTGCAGCGACTGGGCATTCATCCGCCCAACTGCCGTAGTTCGTCAGGCCGTCAGGTACTTGAGCGGCCCACCAGCAATCGCCGTAGCACCCGTAAATATCACGATAGTGCGGCTGACAAAGCCCCTCCTGACCGGTACCAGAAAAATCAACCTCCCAGCCAGGATCAAAAAGCGTGGAACATCCCATCGGCAAGAGCCCCAAGCCTTCCACCTCAGGCTCTTTTTCCATTCGAACCAGTCTTTCTACTTTTTTTCCTTTCCAATTCAACGAGTGAACATGTCTCATAGAGAACCCCCCCCTTTCTTTTTTCTGCTCCTGCTTTATAATGCATAATAAGACAATTCGCTCAATTTCAGGTTCAAGCGAAGTCAAATTTTGATCAAGTTCACGTCAAGTTTTTCAAGAATCTTCCGACAATGATTGCAAAAGTGGAGATACCGAGATACGAAAAGGGGGTTCATCGTGGAGGAAATCCTGATCGTGGAAGATGACAGTGAGATTCAGAAACTCCTTTCCACCTGTTTGGATATCGAGGCACTTCCTCATGTGATTGCCTCTACGGGGAAAGAAGCGCTTGAACATGTCAAAAAAAATCAGCCTGCCCTGGTCCTCTTGGACATTATGCTGCCGGATGTCGACGGCATTCAGCTATGTAAGCAGCTTCGCTTGCTCACGTCTGCGCCGATTCTGTTTGTCAGCTGCAAAAGCGGTGACGATGATAAAATTTTGGGGCTAAGCATAGGGGCAGATGATTACATCGAAAAACCGTTTAATGTGAATGTCCTCTTGGCGCGTGTCCTTGCTCATTTGCGCAGAAACCGCATCCTCAGACAGACTCAGCCAAAACAGCAGGATCAAGTCTTCTGTTTCGACCAGATCACGGTCGACAAAGGCTCACGAGAAGTATTTTGCGATGGCAACAGGGTTCACCTGACAGCGAAGGAGTTTGACCTCCTTGCCTTTTTCACCAAGCATCCTAACCAAGTGTTCTCTCCTGAACAATTGTTGGACAAAATCTGGGGAATCGACTCGTTAAGTGAAAAAAGAACCGTTATCGTTCATCTGTCAAGTCTGCGGAAGAAGCTGGAGGAAGATCCGCTGAACCCGCGCTATATTGTGACCGTACGAGGAGTGGGATACAAGTTTGTGGCCGTATCGAGTCATTAAACAATCATTTTACCTGAAAATCCTGTCTCTTATGGCTTTGCTCGCGTTTATCCCCTTTGTAGCTCTGGGTTTCTACAGTGTTGTTCAAGTCAATTCCTTTTCCCAAAGCATTACACAGCTTCAGATTCAGCAAACCATCGGGAAAGTCTTGGAACAAAAGTCTGCCCTTCTGCAAAAAGAAGCGGATAATATTAATGTAAAATTTTTGAATGTCGAGCAGCACTTGAAAATCATACAGCGGCAAGCTGAATATCTCTTCGCAAACAAGGCTGCCTTACACGCAACCGGGACGATCCCATTGGTAAGCAGTTCGGAGGGATACCAGTGGGAACCGTTTCATAGCGAATATGAGAAAGCCAATCTGTTTATCAGCGCAATCGCTCCAAAGCCGTTTTCCTCGCAAGATCTGGCAACGGCAAAGGGGCTGGAACCGCTCTTTATGCAAACGTTTGAAAATGAACCGCTCCTGAAAGGCGTATTTTTCTGTTTTTCTGAATCGGCATGGCTCATTTATCCGGCTATGAATGCGGATCATGAAACCTCTATCAACAAATTGCCACCTGATATCAATGTGAAAGACTTTGAATTTTACTCGATAGCCGACGAAGAACATAATCCAAACAGAGATATCCAGTGGACTGATCCGTATTCTGACGTGACGCACTGGGAAATGGTCGTTACAGCTGCCATTCCGGTTTATCTCCCCTCGGGAACCTTGCGTGGTGTAGTCGGAGCCGATTTGCCCATTCAGTTTATTAACGATAAACTCTTGAACCTTACATTTCCAGAACCACATGCGTTCGCTTTCATTCGGGATAACGAAGGCAATCTAGTAGCCAGCCAAAGCAATGAACTCTCGGAAAAGCTGTTTTCTGATCACGCTTCACCCAGACTTTCAGAAAAGAAGTATACAGAGCCCATTCAAAAGATTTCAACGAGTGAAGGTATTTTATACTTGCTTTCCGCCCCTATTACAAGCAATGGCTGGGAGTTACAGTTTGTCATTCCTGAATCAGATATTACTGCTCCCATTATCCATGATGCAAACGTGCAAACGTCCATGCAAAAGGAACGATTTATATGGCGACTGCTGCTCTTTCTTCTACTAGGTTCTCTGGTCGTCATTCTATTCTCTTACTATTTCTCTAAAACCGTAACCGAGCCGATCAATCGGTTGATACGCGCATCCCAGGAAATCATCAAAGGGAATTATCGAGTCCATATTCCCATCACGTCATCTGATGAGATCGGACAGTTAACCAAGACTTTCCATTTTATGGAGACAACAATTGAAAAGTTGATCAATGAGCTGACAAAGAAGGCCAGCGTATTGGAAGAACGCGTATTGGAACGGACAAAAGAGCTGTGGGACGCCAACATGCAGTTGAATGAAACACTAATAAAATTGCAACAGTCGGAAACAGCTCGTACGGAATTAATTGTTCAAATTTCGCATGACCTAAAGACCCCACTTACCTCGATCAAAGGCTATCTTCAACTACTGCATGAACATCAGTTTTCGGCTGAAAAGCAACAGGAATGGACACAGTTGATTCTCCTTCGAACCAACCACATCATCAGGCTGATTGATGATTTGTTTGAGATTTCGGCGATGGAACTACATGAAACTCATTTCAAAAAAGAGTGGGTGCCTGTTGAATTCCTTATCGAACACGCTGTGAACATTGCGCGAAACAATTCGCTGGATTCAGCGGTTCAGTTTCAAATGACCTTCGAAGACGACTTGCCGCTTATATACGTTGATCCCGCTAAAGTAAACCGAGCGCTCATCAACATTATTGACAACGCAATCAAGTATTCGCAAAGTCATAGAAAAGGCGAAATTCGGATCAATGCCCTTCAACAGCATGCATCGGTCATCATCGAAATTGCGGACAACGGGATGGGGATATCTGAGGAACATGTCGAAAAGATCTTTACTCCTTTTTTCAGAGACCCAGAGGTCTTTAAAGCACAGATTATTGGGACCGGATTAGGTTTGGCTATATCTCAAAAAATCATCGAAGGACATAAGGGAGAAATTCTCATAACCAGCAAGAAAGGCGTAGGAACTACCGTTTCGATTTCATTCCCAGATGTGGGGACGGATCATTTGGAAGTCGTTTAGAATCGAAAAGGTGAAAAAAGACGCACAAGGCGTCTTTTTTCTTTATAATTTTTCCGCTGTTTGTACGGGTACCCGGTGGCTCCCTTTTTGGAAGGAGCTGTGCAGGGCGAAGAACAGGACTGATAACAGAGCCAAGCCTGCCATGATATAAAGCAGTCCCTCTGCTTGGAAGGTTTGAAAAATGAAGGCGCCAAGGAGCGGTCCGAGCATGCGGCCCGCAGAGCCTGTGCCTGAAACCAGCCCTTGGATGAAGCCTTCCTGACCTTCTGGTGTATACTCGGCGGCTACGGCTGGAACCGCTGGCCACACGAGCATCTCGCCCAGCGTCATGACAAACATCGCAGCAACAAAGCCCGTATACGATGTCGTCTGAGACAAGATCAGCATCGACAGTACAAATACATAGGAGCCAAGCAGCATCTGTGCTTTTAGCGTCCGGGCAAAACGACTGATCACCCAGGCAATCAACGGCTGTCCAAACAAGATCAAGCCCCCGTTAATCGTCCACAAGAAGCTATACTGGCGCAAAGAGATTCCAAGCGACTGCATATACGCAGACAGGACCGTGGTCCATTGCACGTACACAATCCAGCTGATCAAAAGCCCGGCACACAGCATGAGGAGTGCTCCCCAGACAACCTTTTTCGCTGGGGCAGGCTGAGACAGCAGCATCTCCGCCTTGCCTGCTTCCTGTGCCGGCATTTCCGGACTTTGCGGCTTTAAGGCCAACGACTTCACGTAACGCGGCAGCATAACCGCAAACAGGACGAGCACAATTACTTGGGTGATGGCGTTGCCAAAGAAGGTCCATGCAAACGATACGCTTGCCAGAACTCCCCCCAAGGCAGAGCCTGCAGCGACACCCGCATTCTGTGCCACATAAATCATGTTGAGGCCCTTGCGTCCGCCTTCAGGCCACAAAACGACGGCGAGCGCATTGATTACCGGCGACAACGTGCCATAAAACAGGCCGTTTAACAGAAAGAAGATCGTATACAACGTAAAATCATCCGTAAATCCAAGGCTGGTAGACATGGCAATAATGCCGGCAGAAGAAAGGATGATCGTTCTCATTTTTCCCCAGCGGTCAAACAGCATGCCGCCAGCCACACTGCCGATGAGGAAGGCTCCCTGATTCAAAAGCAGCAAAAAGCCGGCAACAGTAAGCGGCTTTCCTAAATAATCGTGAATATAGATCGTTACCAGTGGCCAGATACAAGCCATTCCTGTAGAAAAAATGATGGCAGCAATCGCCAATAGACGAATGCTGCTCGGATAGGACTCCCATTTCTCTTTCATGGTTTATTTCTCTCCCCGCCGAAAGTCGCCGCTTTTTCCGCCTGTTTTGGTGAGGAGACTAGTCGGTCCGATGATCATTTCCTTGTCCATCGCTTTGCACATATCATACACAGTCAGAGCAGCTACACTCACAGCTGTCAATGCTTCCATCTCTACGCCTGTTTTTCCGGTCGTCTTTACGGCTGCTTCTACCTCGAGCGTGGTTTCATCCGTAAAGGAAAAGCGGATATCAATCCCGGTAAGAGGCAGGGGATGGCACATCGGAATGATTTCCCACGTTTTTTTGGCAGCCATCACTCCAGCTACTTGTGCAACAGCCAGTACGTCGCCCTTCTCTACACGCCCTTCGCGAATACGTCCAAGTGTCTCGGGCTTCATGATGATTTGGCTATGGGCAACAGCTTCCCTCTTGGTGATATCCTTATCTGAGACATCTACCATCCGCGCACGATTTTGTTCATTAAAATGCGTTAATTGGTCGCTCATGTTTTTGCTCTATCCTCCATCGGAACAACTCAGGTCTACATTAGTTGCTAATCTACTCTTTACCTTACTCCCGCCGCTGGATAAAAGCAATGAGAATATCGAGGAGGAAGTGCCTTATCAATACAGAAATCTCCATAAGTAAAACGTCGCATACGACTCCCAATTCGTCCATGCTGCGGACAGCTTGATTATTTCTTCCTTCGTCGGTTTTTCCTTTGTCCCGAGCAGGTACTTGATGGCGTTGTGCAGCCCCACATCATCAATCGGAAAAGCCGCTGGCATTCTGAGGCAGCGCATTAATACATAATTGGCTGTCCACGGACCGATCCCGCGGATTTGGACGAGCATTTTTTCAGCTGCTTTCACAGTCCCGGCGTCCATCAATTGTTCTTTGCACAGTTTCCCTTCCACGATCAGTCTAGCTACGTCGATGAGATACTCGCTTTTTTTGACGCTCATTTTCAGTTCCTGTAAGTCTTCTACGCGCAGTGCGGCGATATCCTGCGGGGTAGGATACAGCCAGTATACATGACCGTCGCACTCCACTTGCCGACCATAGCTTTCGACTAACCTTCTTTTCAATGTATACGCAAACGTCATATTAATTTGCTGGCCAATAATTCCCCAACTGATTGCTTCGAATAAATCAGGAATCCCGATATTGCGTAGTCCATAAAACTCTTGAACGGCTCTTTGCAGCAGTGCATCCCTTTTTGCCAGTTCATAGAAAGCGGTCAAATCCGTATCCAGATCGAACCATTCGTAAACATAGCGGGCGATTGCAGATCGTACCCCTTTTTCCTTGGGTTTCGTATCTCCTAAAAAACGAATAATCATCGCGTGATCACCATCGGCACGTATCTCAACTACCGGTGTCTGTAGACCAATCGGAATCGCCCTGTATATTCGCTGATCCTTTATATGAAACAAGCATTCACCCGAAGCATTCGACAAGTAGTTTAGATTTTGGATAAAGCGAAATTCATTTGGTACAAACAGCTTCAGCTCTTGCTCGTAATCTTCCCAGTGCCCATCCCACTTTACTTCAGTCGTACTCTGCTTCATCGTCATCCTCCGTTTCGGCCAGTGCCTCGTACCTTTGCTCTTCTTGTTTTATCATACCAACCTTTTCACATTATTTCGTTATCTTGCTGTTCCATTCGCAAATGCGTACATGATGCTGCTCTCAGAGGTATACTGTCTCTGAAGCGACAAAAATGTATATAGTTAAGCGATCTAGGAGGGATTCCCACGTGAGGGCAAATACAAATCAACCGATTTATTGGACAAAGCTCGTGTACGAGGATTGGAGCTTGTTTATCGCAGCAACCATAAAGGGTCTGTGTTATATTGGGTCTTTGCACAAGCCCTTTGAAGAATTGACAGATTGGGCACGAAACCGTTTCCCAAACAGCACACTTATAGAAGATTCCACCGTGCTACAGCCTTATACGGCAGAAATCATTGAATATATACAGGGCAAACGCACACAATTTTCCATTCCCTTTGATTATCAGGGCACTCCCTTTCAGGTTGCCGTATGGGATGCGCTCTGCCAAATTCCTTATGGGCAAACAACGTCCTACTCTGATATTGCCGCCTCCATTCAAAAACCGGCAGCCGTACGGGCAGTAGGTACCGCAATCGGGGCGAATCCGGTGTTAATCACTGTGCCCTGTCATCGCGTCATCGGAAAAAACGGCTCGCTAACCGGTTATCGAGGCGGGCTGGAAATGAAGACCAAGCTGCTTCAACTAGAAAAGAGAGGTACACTTGCTGAAGGGAGCAAACAGCATGCCCAGTAGCTTGGAGAAGCGTATGGCAGGACTTGACTGGAGCCTCTTGCAGCAGACATTGGACGAACAAGGCTTTGCGACATTGCCAGCTTTACTCGACGCTGATCAATGCCAGGAGATCATCGCAACCTATCAGGAGGATGTCCGTTTTCGAAGCACAATCGATATGGCGAGATACCGTTTTGGAATGGGGCAATACCGCTATTACCAGGCTCCCCTCCCGCCACTCATGCAGCAGCTACGGGAAGGTTTTTATCCTGAGCTTGCCAAAACGGCGAATCGGTGGCTTGTGCTGCTCGGTCATGATGCCCTCTATCCTGAAACACTATCTGCTTTCCTCAAGCAATGTCACGAGCAAGGGCAAGTACGCTCCACCCCACTGATTCTGAAATACGAGGCTGGCGGGTACAACTGTCTGCATCAGGACTTGTACGGCGAGGTGTATTTTCCGTTTCAAGTCGTCTTTGTGCTCAATCAAAAAGAGGTAGATTACTCGGGTGGAGAATTTTTATTAATGGAACAGAGGCCAAGAGCACAAAGCAGAGGTCATGTCATTACACTGGAGCAAGGATCAGGACTCATTTTTCCAACCAATCATCGACCTGTAGCTGGATCGCGCGGTTATTACCGGACTACGCTGCGGCATGGCGTCAGCACGATCACCGCGGGTACAAGATACAGTCTGGGAATTATTTTTCATGATGCGAAGTGAGGGATTGCTGCGTGAAAACCGAGTTATTCCACAAGTACCCGAAAACCTTGCTGAATAAAGGAAGCGGTTTTCTTTCCGATTACACACATTCTCTCAATCCTTATACAGGTTGTTCTTTTGCTTGTTCATACTGTTACGTGCGGCAAATGCCTGTCTCTCTTTTTCGCGAAAAACCATGGGGAACGTGGGTAGACATCAAGCAGGAAGCAGCCGATTTGCTCAGAAAAGAGCTTCGCAGAGCCAAGTCGAAGGGTAGAGTCACCATCTTTATGTCTTCTGCGACCGACCCGTATCAGCCTATCGAACATAAGGAGCGAGTGACACGCTCACTGCTTGAAGTAATGGTGGACGATCCGCCCGATTTTCTTCTCGTCCAAACGCGCAGTCCGCTGGTTCGCCGTGATATCAATTTGCTTTCCCTTTTGCAGGATCGTGTGCGAGTCAGCATGACCGTGGAGACTGATTTGGATGCCATTCGCAAGCATTTTTCGCCCGAAGCACCGCCGATCCAAGCGCGCCTCAAGACGCTTCAGCTATTACGAGAGGCAGGGATTCCCACGCAAGCCACGATCGCCCCGGTGTTGCCGAGCAGCGAAGCATTTGCCCAACTCCTGCGCCCATTGGTGAATCGAGTCTGTGTGGATGATTTTTACATGGGAGATGGCAGCGGCGGCAAGCGAACCAAGAAAAATGGGATTGCTGCGCTCTATGAACAGCTTGGTCAGACAGAATGGTATGAACCGACTGCCTATCAAACGGTTTATGATCGACTCACCGCTGTATTTGGCAAAGAGGAAGTGTTTTTGAGTCAAAATGGCTTTGCCCCTTAACGAAAGAAAGCGGGTTTATGCTGCCTCTTTCATTGGCATCTGTGGCGGATTATGATATCTTCAAACCATAGAGAACTGTTATCTCAATGGGAAATGAGGAGTTGCCTTGACGATTACGATCCTGTTGTTTGCTGGTCTTGCTGAGAAGGCTAATGCACGCGAGGTGCAGGTAACCTTGCCTGAAAATATGAGCGTTCGCGAACTTCTCCAAGTGATTGGGGAGGAGCATTCGGCGCTGTCTCCCTTGCTTGGCAGTTGCTTCGTTTCCATTAATCACGAATATGCAGCTCCAGACCGCCTCATCTCGCCGGACGATGAGATCGCCCTGCTTCCCCCGGTAAGCGGTGGAGAAGAAGAACCGCGTTTTGCCATTACGACGGAGCCTCTTTCCGCAGATAAGCTGGTTCGCCTCGTGAGCAATCCGCATGCCGGAGCGGTCCTCACTTTTGTCGGAACCGTTCGTGAATTTACCCATGGACAACGAACCGTCTATCTTTCCTATGAAGCCTATGCGCCGATGGCAGTCGAGAAAATGAAACAGATTGCAGCGGAAATCGAGGAGCGCTGGCCTGGTGCCCAGGTCGCGATGCAGCATCGGATTGGCGATTTGGCTGTTGAAGAAATAGCGGTTATCGTGGCTGTCGCTACAGCTCACCGCAACGAATCGTTTGAAGCAGGACGCTATGCTATCGAACGCTTGAAGCAAATCGTTCCTATCTGGAAAAAAGAAATGTGGGAAGATGGAAGCGAGTGGAAAGGTCATCAGCAAGGCCCTTGGAACCCCTTGGAGATGACAGAAGGAAAGGTGGAATAAAATCGTGGATACCCGCTATTCCCGCCAGATCTTGTTTGCGCCGATCGGGCGCAGTGGACAGGAAAAGCTGGGGCAAAGCCGTGTCGCCATCGTCGGGATGGGGGCGCTCGGAACCGTCTTGTCCAATCATATGGTCCGTGCAGGGGTTGGCTTTGTCCGCCTAATCGACCGTGATTTCGTTGAACCCAGCAATTTGCAGCGCCAAATGCTCTACGACGAATCTGATGCCGCCGAGCATCTGCCAAAAGCGATCGCCGCTCATGCCAAGCTGTCGAAAATCAACTCCAGTGTCACCATCGAGCCGATTGTTGCAGATCTCACCGCCTACAATGCCGAGGAATATTTAACTGATGTCGATCTGGTGCTGGATGCGACCGATAACTTTCAGGTGCGATATCTCGTAAACGATGTTTGCGTCAAGCACGGTATTCCGTGGGTGTACGGTGGCGCGGTCAGTGCGACTGGGACATTCACCACGATACGCCCGGGAACGACACCTTGTTTGCGCTGTCTGTTTCCTGAAGCCCCTAATCCGGGAGAAATGGCAACCTGTGATACAGCCGGTGTCATTGGCCCGATTATTCACATCGTCGCCTCCTATCAGGCAACAGAAGCCTTTAAACTGTTGGTAGGGGATACGGGCGCACTCAACCCGAATCTGGAGCACTTTGAAATCTGGCACAATCGTCATCAGCAGATCAAGGTAGCCAACGGACGACGCGATGATTGCCCTGCCTGTGGACAGCGTGAGTTTTCATTTTTGCAGCCAGACACCCAAGATGGACAGGCCGTTTCCCTTTGTGGACGCGATACCGTGCAAATCTCTCCATCCGCTCACATCTCCCTCGATCTCGATGCGCTTGCCGAGCGGCTCACACCACTTGGACAAGTCGAGCGCAATAAATTTTTGCTGCGCTTCCGGGTCGATCCGCATACGCTGGTTGTTTTTCCAGATGGACGTGTGCTCGTACAGGGAACGGATGACAGCAGCCTTGCACGCACACTTCATGCGAAATACATCGGTGCTTAAATTCTTTTTTTAGCACCAAACAGAAAAGTCCCCTTCTTTTTTAGAAAGGGGACTTTTGTTTACAACGATCGCTTTCCTACCTGGGCAACTGTCCCTCTCGGCAAACGCACGGTAAAGGTCGTTCCTGCATGTAGCTGACTCGAAACGGCAATGCTGCCGTGATGCATGTCTATAATCTTTTGGACGATGGAAAGGCCCAGCCCGCTGCCGCTTACTCCGCGATTTCGAGATTTATCTGCCTTGAAGAATCGCTCGAATACTCGTCCCTGATCCTCCTCCGAAATTCCGATTCCAGTATCCGCTACTTGCACTACCACTTCGTTTCCCTCACAGCGCAATCGGATCGTAATCATGCCTTTTGCCGGTGTAAACTTGATCCCATTGCTAATCAGGTTCATCCATACCTGACTCAACATATCTTCATCTGCTTCCATCTCTGTTTTTTCGAGATCCACTTCCATCTCGATCCCTCGCTCCAGCCATTGCGGCTCGCAAGCCAAAATAATCCCCCGAATCTGCAAATCCAGGCGATATCGCTTGTGCTGGAGCGGATGCTGCACTGCTTCCAGCGAAGTCAGTCGGAGCAGATTATCGCTTAGCTTGGACAGTCGCTTGCTTTCCGTTTCGATAATTTCCAGATAATGCAGCCGCTCTTCATGAGTGAGCTGCTCATTGTGCAGCGCGCGGGCAAATCCGCTGATCGATGTCAGAGGAGACTGAATTTCATGCGAAACATTGGAGATGAACTCCTGCTTCATTTGCTCCATCTGGTTCAGCTGTTCTGCCATATGGTTGAAGCCTTCGATCAGCTCTCCCCACTGATGCTTTAGCTTGATATCGAGATTCACGTTAAAGTCGCCTTTGGCAATCCGGTTAATAGCCTCGTAAAAAGCATCGAACAGATCGAATTGATTCGGCTTCTTGATTCTGATGATCACCGCAAAAAGAAAAAAGAAGAGAAAGCTGAGGACAGTGTTCACAATCCCGCTGAGATAATCGGATGGATGGACGCCAACTTTATTATAGAAGAAATCCGTCGCCCCATACGCCAATGACCAGCATAGAGCGATCACCAGGAAAAAGGCGATCAATGCAAACACCTTGAGAAAAAAGGACTTCCACGACCTGTCCTGCTTCCTTCTCATACGTGGATCTCCAGCCGGTAGCCCAATCCGCGAACCGTCCGAATTAAAAAGCCGAATTCCTCCTGGGGAAACCGCTCTCGCAAACGGTTGATGTGTACATCCACGGTCCGCTCATTCCCTTCAAAATCATAGCCCCAAATTTGCTCAATCAATTGCTCGCGGGTGATTGTTTTGCCAGGATAGCTGCCCAGCTTGAACAACAGCTCAAATTCTTTTAAGGGAATCGTCAGCGGCTTGTTCCCTTTGGTCATCTCAAACGTTTTCCGATTCAATTGCAGTTGCCCGATCTGTACCGTGTGCGAGGCCTCGATTCGATATCGTTTCAGGAGAGCCTTTACACGGACTACCAGCTCAGCAGGCTCAAACGGCTTGACGAGGTAGTCATCTGTCCCCAACTCGAAGCCCTTGATCTTTTGCGATGTCTCAGCTTTTGCTGTCAGCATGAGTAGGGGGATATCGTAGTACCTCCGCAGCTCCCGGCACAGCTCCCAGCCATCCATATTCGGCATCATGATGTCTAAAATGACCAAGTCGGCCGGCGTAGAGGCAAACAAGGAGAGGGCCTCCTCCCCATCTGCCGCCCCCTGGACCTCAAAGCCCTCCTTCTCCAAAAACACCCGGACCAGCTCGCGAATATGCGGATCGTCGTCAACCACCATCAGTCTAGTCATAAATTTATACCCTCTCTTTCATCCGCAATTGCTGGGTTGCAAACTCGCGGTACATCTCGTGACTTTGGAATAGCTCCTCATGGGTGCCTTTGCCGGTAATACGCCCTTTTTCCATGAAGAGAATCTGGTCCGCATCCACGATTGTCGACAGACGGTGAGCGATGACGAGCGTGGTGCGTCCTCTCATTAGATTTTGCAAGGCCCTCTGAACGATGATTTCCGACTTGCTGTCGAGGCTGGAGGTTGCTTCATCAAGCATGAGAATTTGCGGGTCCCGCAACAGCGCTCGTGCGATGCCGATTCGTTGTCTTTGACCACCGGAGAGCTTTACGCCTCTTTCTCCTACCTCCGTGTCGTAGCCATCCGGAAGTTCTGTGATGAACTGATCTGCATAAGCCATTTCAGATGCCCTGCGCAATTCTTCCTCACCGACCTCACGGAAAACTCCATAACAAATATTTTCCCGGATCGTTCCTGCGATCAAGGGACTTTCCTGGGATACGTAGCCAATTTTGCTTCTCCACGATGCGAGCGTAAAATCAGCAATGGACTCATCCCCCAGCTTTATGTGACCATGCTGCGGCTGATAGTACCGCTCAATCAGGGAAAAGAGTGTCGTCTTGCCGCTTCCGCTGGGTCCTACAATCGCGTTCACCCCTCCAGCCTGGATCGTGAAGGTGATGTTATCCAGAATGGTCTCTTTATTTTCATAGGCAAAGCTCACATTCTCTACATGGATAGGCAGATTCGCTTTTTCTAGTTGTTTGCCGGATGTATGGTCTTCTTCCTCAGCCTCTAATGTCGTAATAATTCGCTCTGTAGCGCCAATCGCCTTTTGCAACTGCGTAAAGAAGTGGGTAAACTGTCCGAGCGGCATCATGATCTGCACGAGATATAAGATGAAGGCAACCAGCTCCCCTGCCGTCAATGCTCCTGTCGCAACGCGCATGCCCCCATATCCCATGACCACGACGAGCAGCACCATGATCACGAGTGAAATAAGCGGCCCGATCAGTGCCTGTACTCTTCCTTCTCTTACCCCAAAACGAAACAGCTTGTCGATTCCTTGTTTGCCGCTTGCATATTCGTGCGGCTCCGCATTCGACGATTTAACGAGACGAATCTCTGATAGAACCTGCGTCATAATGGTCGTGAAGCTGGCCGTCTCGTCTTGCAGACCCTTAGAAATTTTGTACATTTGCCGCCCCAGTGGCACGAGAATCAAGAGCGCCAATGGTACAGCAATCAGCATGGTAAGCGTCATTTGCCAATCAAGGTAAAGCAAAGTGACAACGGAACCGATAATAGAGATAGTACCGGTAAAAAAGCTGGACAGATGATCGGTAATCAACCCTTTGACCACGCCTGTATCGTTGGTCATTCGGCTGATCGTCTCCCCTGTCCGATGTTTGTCGTAATACGGTACAGGCAGGACGAGCAGCTTTTTCCAGAGTCGATCCCGGAGCGAGGCCACGATGTCTTGCCCTACATGATTCAACATGTAAATGGACAGCCCGCTGGCAACTGCTTGTGCGATAAATGCCCCAACCAAAAGTATGATTTGTCCCCGACTAATCAAGGAAATCGTAAAGCTGTCTATGAGGTCTTTTGTGAAAAGTGGAATGATCAAACTCACCAGAGTGGTGGCGATGCCAAGGAAAAGCGCCGTACCAATCATCAGCTTCGACGGGTTTGTTTCCTTTAGTAATTGAATGAACGGGCGCAGTTTCCCTGATGTGTCTTTTTGTTTTGTCTTCATTTGTTTTGTATCTCCTATCCTGTTTTCTAACTCTCCCCACGAGGGTACGTTTTTCCTGCTAGAGAAAAGATACTGCATGAATGTAAACGAAATATAAACGGGATAATACATGAGGTCTGGGAATTTTCTCTTCCGTATTAAAATGAAAAACGCACTGCCGTTTTTTCTTCAATGATTTTGTATATAAATGATGAATTTGGGGTAGAAGCCGAGAAACAAATCGAGTATAATAGGGTCGTAATGAAGAAACGAAACTATGTTTCATCAGATGAAACTCCAAGTGACAATAGGGAGGTTGTATACATTGGCTAACAAAGATGCTTACAAAGTAAAATCTTCCCTGCAGGTAGGCGACAAGTCTTTCGCGTATTATCGCCTGCAAGGATTGGAAGAACAAGGACTTGGCGATGTTTCCAAGCTGCCGTTCTCCATTAAAGTACTGCTCGAGGCTGCTGTACGTCAGTTCGACGGACGCGCTATCACAAAAGAACACGTACAACAACTGGCGACCTGGACAAAAGGCCGCGACGAAAACCAAGAAGTACCTCTGATGCCAGCTCGTATCGTTCTGCAAGACTTCACCGGTGTACCGGCTGTAGTTGACCTCGCTGCGATGCGTATCGCGATGAAACGCGCTGGTGGAGATCCAAAACGAATCAACCCACTCGTTCCAGTTGACCTCGTTATCGACCACTCCGTTATGGTTGACGATTTCGGTAACGCTGCTGCTTTAGACAACAACATGAAGCTGGAATTCGAACGCAACCAAGAGCGCTACCGCTTCCTGCGTTGGGCTCAAACTGCGTTTGACAACTTCCGTGCGGTTCCTCCAGCTACTGGTATCGTTCACCAAGTAAACTTGGAGTACCTGGCAACTGTCATCGCTACTCGCGAAGTAGATGGCGAGCTCGTTGCTTTCCCTGACTCCCTCGTAGGTACTGACTCCCACACCACTATGATCAACGGTCTTGGTGTTCTTGGATGGGGTGTTGGCGGTATCGAGGCAGAAGCAGGAATGCTCGGTCAACCTCTGTATTTCGTAACACCAGAAGTAGTTGGTTTCAAACTGACTGGCACGCTGAATGCCGGTGCGACTGCAACCGACCTCGCTCTGACTGTTACTCAAATGCTGCGTAAAAAAGGCGTTGTAGGTAAATTCGTGGAGTTCTACGGACCAGGCCTGTCCAACATCTCGCTGGCTGACCGCGCAACTGTAGCCAACATGGCACCTGAATACGGCGCTACTATGGGCTTCTTCCCAGTAGACGCTGAAACGCTCAACTATATGCGTCAAACCGGTCGCGAAGAAGACCTCATCTCCTTGGTAGAAACATACACCAAAGCACAAGGACTCTTCCGTACTGACGAAACTGTAGACCCTGTGTTCTCCGAAACATTGGAACTGGATCTGTCTACTGTCGTACCAAGCTTGGCTGGTCCAAAACGTCCGCAAGACCGCGTAGAACTGACTGCTATGAAGGAATCCTTCAATGACAGCTTGCGTACGCCAATCGAAAAAGGCGGTTTTGGTCTCTCCGAAGAGAAAATCGCAGCTAGCGCGCCAGTTGCTTATGCCAACGGTGAAAAAGCTACACTGAAAACAGGTGCGGTCGTTATCGCAGCGATCACTTCCTGTACCAATACATCTAACCCAAGTGTAATGCTGGGTGCTGGTATCCTGGCGAAAAAAGCTGTTGAAAAAGGCCTGAAAAAGCCTCCATTCGTAAAAAGCTCCCTGGCTCCAGGTTCCCGTGTAGTTACGCAATACCTGACTGACGCTGGTCTGATCGACTCCCTGGATGCTATCGGATTCAACGTAGTTGGATATGGTTGCACCACTTGCATCGGTAACTCCGGTCCATTGCCAGAAGAAACCAGCAAAGCAATCGCTGACGAAGACCTGACTGTTGCAGCTGTCCTTTCCGGTAACCGTAACTTTGAAGGCCGTATCCATGCACAGGTAAAAGCGAACTACCTCGCTTCTCCTCCATTGGTTATCGCCTATGCACTGGCGGGTACTGTAGATATCGACCTGACTACAGAGCCAATCGGTACTGGCAAAGACGGTCAACCCGTATTCCTGAAAGACATCTGGCCAACTCCACAAGAGATCTCGGCAGCAATGGGTAAAGCAATGAACCCTGACTTGTTCCGCGCTGAGTACGGCCAAGTGTTTACACAAAACGAAGCTTGGAACAAAATCGACGTTCCAACTGGCGACCTGTATGAGTGGGATGAAAAATCAACATACATCCAAGAACCGCCATTCTTCCAAAACCTGGCTGGCGAAATCGCAGCGATCGCAGACATCAAAACCGCGAACTCCATCGCACTGTTCGGTGACTCTGTGACAACTGACCATATCTCTCCAGCTGGTAACATCGCGCCAACTAGCCCAGCAGGTCTGTATCTGCAAGCGAACGGCGTAGAGCGCAAAGACTTCAACTCCTACGGTGCTCGCCGTGGTAGCCACGATGTTATGATGCGCGGTACGTTTGCGAACATCCGTATCCGCAACCAAGTGGCTCCTGGCACTGAGGGTGGCGTAACCAAATACTTGCCAACTGACGAAGTAATGTCCATCTACGATGCTTCCATGAAGTATCAAGCAGATGGTACTCCACTCGTTGTATTGGCTGGTAAAGAATACGGTACGGGTTCTTCCCGTGACTGGGCAGCAAAAGGTACATTCCTCTTGGGTATCAAAGCAGTTATCGCTGAGAGCTTTGAGCGTATCCACCGTGCCAACCTGGTTGGTATGGGTGTTCTGCCTCTGCAATTCGCTGACGGCCAAAGCTGGAAGTCCCTCGGCATTGACGGAACAGAGTCCTTCAGCATCCTGGGTCTCTCCGACGATGTACAACCAGGCCAACGCGTAAAAGTGGAAGCTACCAAGAAGGACGGCAGCACTTTCGAATTCGACGTAATCGTGCGCCTCGACTCTATGGTAGACGTAGACTACTACCGCAATGGTGGTATTCTGCAAACTGTTCTTCGCCAGCTGCTGGACGAAGGCAAACCAGTAACAACAAAGTAAGCCATACCCAAATAAGTTCGTAACAGCACCCACCTAGGCAAAAGGGCAGACTGGCGAGAAATCGGCAGGCTGCCCTTTTCCTGTTCTCTTTTCTTGGTACAATCATTTCGCTACAAGAAACCAGATCATTTACCCTTATAATAAAAACCACCCTCTATTTGAGGGCGGTTTCGGCTTGCGGACGCTTTGCTATTAGCTTACCTGCTGACTCATGTTGCCTTTCGAAAATTGACTGTTATACAAATCGGCGTAAAAGCCGCCTTGGTCAAGCAGTACTTCATGGTTCCCCTGCTCGATGACTTTTCCTTGGTTCATAACGAGAATCAAATCGGCATCACGGATCGTCGAAAGGCGGTGAGCAATGACAAAGCTCGTTCGGCCCTGCATGAGGCCATTCATTGCCTTCTGAATCAAAAGCTCTGTCCGTGTATCGACACTGCTCGTCGCCTCGTCGAGAATCAGGATGGCGGGATCCGCCAGAAAGGCTCGCGCAATCGTCAAGAGCTGCTTCTGCCCCTGTGAGATATTCGAGGCTTCCTCATTCAGAATCGTTTCATACCCTTCAGGCAATGTCCGCACAAAATGGTCTGCATGTGCGGCACGGGCGGCCTGCACAAGCTCCGCTTCATTCGCTCCTTCTCGTCCGTAGGCGATATTTTCCTTGATCGTGCCATTGAACAGCCACGTATCTTGCAGTACCATCCCGAACTGGCTGCGCAGCTCACTGCGCGGCATACTGCGGATGTCCTGTCCGTCGATGGTGATCCGGCCGTCTCCGATCTCATAGAACCTCATGAGCAAATTGACGAGGGTCGTTTTGCCAGCTCCCGTCGGACCGACGATCGCCACGGTCATCCCCGGCTTCACATCAATATTCATGTTCTGGATGAGCGGCTCTTGCTCTTTGTAGCCAAAGGATACATTTTCAAACCTCACATGCCCCTCCAGCTCTGAAGAAGCAGTCAGGGAGCTATCATCTGCGGACTCCTCTGGTTCGTCGAGTATCTCGAAAACCCGTTCAGCGGCCACCAGCGTGGATTGGATGATATTCGCAATATTGGCCGTTTGCGTGATCGGCTGCGAAAACTGCTGGGCATATTGGATGAAAGCCTGCACATCCCCGATGGAAATATTGCCTCGTGTAACGAGGACACCACCTACTACACAGACGAGCACGAAACCAATATTTCCGACAAACATCATGAGCGGCATCATGATTCCAGAAATGAATTGGGCCTTCCAGCCAGATTGGTACAGCTTCTCATTAATCGAATCGAACGTTTCAATCGCTCTTTTTTCCCGTCCGAATGCTTTTACAATCTTATGCCCTGTGTACATTTCTTCGACGTGTCCGTTTAGCTCACCGATTGCCTGCTGTTGACCTTTGAAATGAGGCATTGAACGGGACGCTACTTGCTTGATGACAACAAAGCTGAGCGGCAGCGTCACCATCAGGATGACAGTCATCAGTGGGCTAATGGTCAGCATCATAATGATGACCCCGACCAATGTAATGACAGAAGTAATCATCTGCGTCAAGCTTTGCTGCAGTGTACCGCTGATCGTGTCTACGTCATTAACGACCCGGCTCATGACTTCACCATGGGTGCGGCCATCGAAATATTTGAGCGGAAGTCTCGCCAGCTTTTCATTTACTTCCTTGCGAAGCGCATAGACGGTCTTTTGCGCTACACTAGCCATGAGATACTGCTGAATATAGGCGAACAACGAGGAAAAGAGATAGAGCCCGATCAAAGTCAGGATAATCTGCCAAACAGCGCCAAAATCAAATGTTGCTCCCGGCACCCCTTTTAGCTTCCCCATAAAGCCTTCGAAAATGGTCGTCGTTGCATTTCCGAGCAGTTTCGGACTGATGATCCCAAATACGGTGCTGAGTGCTGCGGTCAAAAACACGATAACCAATTTCGTGCGGTACGGTTTCAAATAACCGAGCAGCCTTCGCAGAGTCCCTTTGAAATCCTTTGCCTTTTGACCAGGCATCGTCAGCATTCCCGGTCCACCAAAACCCATTGGCCTTTGCGCTCCCGGCCCTGCACCAGGTCCCGGGGGTGTACGCCGCTGTTCTTGACTCATGCGATTTCCTCCTCCGTTAGCTGGGATTTGACAATCTCTCTATACACGTCGCACGTTTCCATTAATGCCTGGTGAGTACCAATGCCTGCAATTTCGCCTTCTTCGAGCACGATGATCTGATCTGCGTCCATGACGGTATTCACCCGCTGGGCAACAATCATCACGGTCGCTTCCTCTGTTTCATTTTTCAAGGCCGCCCGCAGCCTGGCGTCAGTCTTGAAATCAAGCGCAGAGAAGCTATCGTCAAAAACGTAAACCTCCGGCTTTCGCACGAGGGCACGCGCAATCGAGAGTCGCTGTTTTTGTCCACCAGACAGGTTGGCTCCGCCTTGGGATAGCACCGACTGGAGCCCATCCTTCATGCTGGCAATAAAATCCGATGCTTGCGCGATCTGTGCAGCTTGCTCGACTTCCACATCCGTCGCTTCTTCTTTTCCATAGCGGATGTTGTCCGCGATCGTCCCCGTAAAAAGCAACGCCTTTTGCGGTACGAACCCGATTTTGGCACGGAGCGTGGCTTGGGACAAATCCCGGACATCCGTATTTCCGACGCGAACACTGCCACTCTCGACATCATAGAAGCGCGGGATCAGACTCACGAGCGATGTTTTGCCTGATCCGGTACCACCGATAATCGCTGTTACCTGTCCAGGCAAAGCTGTAAATGAAACAGAAGACAGGGCAGGCTTTTCTGCTCCCGGATAGCGGAATGTCACTTGATCAAAAACGACTTTTCCCCGGCTTTCTCCTTCTACTGCCCCTGCTTTTTCACTATCGAGAATGACGGGATCAGTCGTAAGCACTTCATGGATGCGCACTGCTGAGGCGGAAGCCCTCGGCACCATGCTGAACATCATGGACGCCATCATGAGCGAGAAAAGGATCTGCATTGCATACTGCAAAAACGCCATCAAGTCGCCTACCTGCATATGACCTGTACTGATGCGCAAGCCACCGAACCAAATAATCGCAATCGAGGTAACATTCATCATCAGCATCATTACAGGCATCATTCCAGCCATAATCTGATTGGCTTTGATTGCAATCGCGGTGAGATCCTCATTCGCGTGATCAAAACGGTCCCGCTCGTGTTCGGTACGGTTGAAAGCCCGAACGACGCGGATTCCGGTCAAATATTCACGCAGGACTAGATTCAGCCTGTCGATTTTGGTTTGCATGGCTTTAAAATAAGGGATCCCTTTCGACCCGATCCAGTAGATCGCCAAAGCGAGAATCGGGATCGCCACAATAATCACGAGGGACAGCTTGGCATCTTTTGAAAGAGCCATGATAATCCCGCCGATGCACATCATTGGCGCCATGACCATCATACGCAGCATCATATTGAGCACCTGCTGGACTTGGGTAATATCGTTGGTCGTCCGTGTGATGAGCGATGCGGTGCCCAGCTTGTCAAATTCTTGTAGAGAGAATCGTTCGATATGACTGAAAACACTGCTGCGAAGTCGCATCCCGAAACCGGAAGCAGCACGTGACGCCAAATAGCTGGCACCGACAGACAAGGCGGCACCCACTGCTGATACCAGCAGCATCAGACCTCCAATTTTCCATATATAGGGAGCGTTTTCCTTGACGATTCCTTCGTTGACGATGTCTGACATCAGCGTCGGTAAATAAAGATTGGCCATCGATTGAAGCAGCACAAATACCATGGTCATGACGACCATATACCGGTAAGGCCGCAAGAAACGAAGTAACTTAAGCATTTAGATTCACCCTCCGGTATGGTTTGAACTACGGGAGCAAATGTACACTGATCATGGCGACACAGGAATCGGTCGCAGCCTCGATGTCAGCCAAAAGAAGATGTTTGGCCTCCTCCAGGTCATGGCCAGCTTGCAGCAAGGCTTCCCGTTTCCGGTGCAAAAAACCCATTGCGTGCATCATCGCCCCCCAAAACTGTTCCGCCAGCAGCTCGGCTGACATCTGTCGGATCTCCCCTGCCTCCATCCCCTTTTGGAGTGTTTCCACCATGACTTGCAAATTGTTGTCACGCCATAAAAGAGTTTTGACCTCCTCTGCCGTGAACAGCTCATGCAGGTCATGGCGCATACGGAAAAAAAAACGCACATGCAGAGAACGCTCGAACAAATTGTGGTACATCACAACAGCAAACTTTTTGCACAGCTCTACAGCCGTTCCTTCTTGGGAAAAATGGACAAGGGTATGTTTGTTGGACAGATGGAACATATGCGTGAACAAATCGCGAAACAGCGATCGCTTGTCTTTGTAGTAGTAATAGACCAATCCCCTGGCCACTCCGGCGTGCTCGGCAACATCCCCTATCTCAGCCGCTGCGAATCCTTTTTCCACATAAACGGCAAGTGCGCCCTTCATGATTTCTTCTTTTCTCCGTGCGCGAATTTCTTCATTTTGCTCCTTCGTGCGAGGCACGAGCTGTCGCCTCCTTTTTAATTGACTTTCGTGTCAGTCAAAATATAATCCTCTAATAAAAATGTGTCAAGAGGCGAATTTTCACGAATCCACATATCGAATGCATGTTCTCCCCATGATTTACACACCCTTATGGATGAGGAGGGATTACTTTGGAACAACAAAGCTTTGAACAAATTTACGCAGACTATAAAGCCGCAGGAGAGCAGCAAGCCATACAGGAAAACGGTGAGACGGCCCCCCCGTCTGCGTCCGGAAAAGAACAAATTATCGCGGTGCGGAAAAATGATGATGGGGACTTGATCGCTTTCAAGACAGATGCAGGGCGGGAGTTGGACTACATCACTGCCTTGCAGGATGCGAAAGCAGGAAAACTGGCGCATGTTGACGTTTTCCACAAATACGGACGTGATATATTGCGAAGCGAGCCTGACGGGATTAAAGAAAACAATCTAGATAACCTGCCTTCGTTTTAAAAACCTGCTAACTAATGAATGAAGCCCACCTTGCAGCAGAAAAGGTGGGTTTTGATTGGAAGAAACTTCATCGCGTTACTGAGAATGGAATAATTACAGAAAGAGAACAAAACATAAAAAGGAGAGAATGAATTTGAGGAAAGGACTTAACCGATGAAGCGAAGATATACATCCGTCATAGTTCTCATGATCCTATCCAGCCTGCTGATTTACGGTTGCCGGACTCATTCAAACCAGCAGCTCCACCAGCAAAGCGTGCCATCTCCGCTCCCTGCAAGCGATAACCAATCGATTAAACCGACCATTCTCATCCTCATTGATTCGTTAATGGACAAGCCGCTACGCCAAGCGATTGAGCAAGGTCGCGCTCCAGCTTTAGCGTATCTCTTTGCCAACGGACACTATTTTCCGCAGGTGGTGAGCTCATTTCCCACGATGTCTGTGACGATCGACAGCACCATGCTCACCGGAACTTATGCGAATCAGCACCATGTTCCAGGGTTGGTTTGGTACAACGGCAAGGAAAAGCGCATGATCTACTATGGCTACGGACCCAAGGAAGCCTTGAAGATTGACCAACCGCAAGTCTTGCTCGACATCATTCAAGATTTAAACCAAAACCAGTTGAACAAGGCAACAAAAACCGTCCATGAAGCACTTGCGGGGCAAGGAAAGGATTCAGCTTCGATCAATGCGATTGTCTGGCGGGGAAAAACGAAGCACGTCTTGCAAATCCCTCCGCTGATTTCCCTGAGTACGCCTTTGCCAAAGAAGGTCAAGGTGACAGGCCCTGCTTTGTTATCGTACGCAGCATTTGCACAGCTTGACCCAAATCAAAAGAAACAGAAGCGGATTTGGCGCAAATACGGCATGAATGACGAGTTTTCCGCAGAGGAAGCAGCCTATCTCATTTCTCAAAAAAAGCTCCCCCCTCTAACGATCACGTACTTCCCCGAAAATGATATGGAAGTGCACAGAAAGGGACCGTCGACGATAGAGGGGATTGTAAAGGCGGATAAGGCACTGCAAGTTGTGCTGAATGCTTTTGGCTCCTGGGAAAAGGCTCTAAATCAGGCCAAATGGATTGTCATGGGTGACAGCGGTCAAACCGCCGTTCTGGATAATCGCAAAGCCGCTACCATTGATCTGCGGACATTGCTCAGCACCTACCGAATCGCGGACATCAGTCGCCACGTAGAGCCAGGCGACCAAATCGTGCTTGCTGCCAATGAACGGATGGCCTATCTATACGATCTTGATGCTAAACTGTCCTTAGATGATATCGTCCGGCATTTGCAGCAAGAAAAGCGGCTCGACATCATCGCACGAAAAGACGGGCAGCGTATTGTCGTTACAGCAGGAAAAAGCAATAGCATGGTGGCCTTTTATCCAGGTGGGCCGGAAACCGATGAATATGGTCAATCTTGGACGATCAGTGGGGAGCCCAAACTGCTGGACCTAACAGTAACAAACAATCGAATCAAGTACGGAAAGTATCCAGACGTAATGGCGAGGCTGTACGGAGCAATGAACTCCCACGAGGGGAGATATGTGATCGTTACCGCAGCGCCCGGCTATGAGCTGATCACCGAAAGCTCTCCTACCCATATCGGCGGTGCTGCCCATGGCTCCTTGCACGAAGCAGATTCCCTCGTTCCCGTACTCGTAGCCGGAACCAGTACACGCCCCCGCACTTTGCGAATCGTCGATATGAAAGAATGGCTGCTGCGAATGGTGAATGAGTAGAAGAAGCTGTTTTGTCTCGCCTACTGTTTGGTTAGACGCTGCCTTGACGTTTCCCGTTTACCGGTCGCGGAAACAATCTCCCCCACTTTACCCAATCCAAACGCGGGCATATTGACATATACACTTTCGTATTTGCCGGCTTCCACGAGATAAGTCTCGTGGAAGACCCCCACCGTGCCATCTGATCCTACTGATTGATTAAATTTCTTCCAAGCCGACAAATGATTGTGACTGTGGCGTGCGTAGTGCTCCAAATGCTCGTAGGAGCGCCAATATTGAATCTGAGTAATCGTACGCATGTTGAAGCTGCCGTTATGCCCTAAAAAGCCCAGCTCCGGGTGCTGATACAATTCCTTCATCATCCCTCCCATCGCCGCCGCAACCGGTGCCCACTTGTGCACAGCAAACAGTCGATTGATGCGCATTCCAATGATAAAGACGACGAATGATCCTTCCATTTCCGCTGTAAACCGACCTGGCATCACTTTTCCCATTTCTTCCACCTACCTGATTAATGATTTGAGATGCATTTCATAAAAGGCTAAGAAGTCGCTTGAGCGAAACAGATGAGCCGACAAATACGCTCCATAAAACATGGAAAAGAGCAAAATGACAGCTTCTTCATCGCTGACCTGCAGAGAAAGCTGTCCATCCTCCCTTGCTTCGATCACACATTGGCGAAAAATATCATCGAGAGCGACTTCAGCAATCGCAGCTCTCTCCTCGCGATCGGGAAACAGCAAAGACAGCTCGGCATGAGACAACACAGGAACGCAAGGATGCATTTTTTGTTCGGATAAAAAGCTGATGAGACTAAGCATGATACCAGGATACTTCTTGCCTTCTTCCGTGACCTTGGCAAATATATGGCGGACCGCATCCCACCCACGCTTGGAAGAGGACGATAGCTCTACGTAGCACTCCGCCTGCCAAATGCTCATGAAGTAAATCAACAGGTCTTCTTTTTTTGGAAAAAACTTAAAGAACGTAACCTTGGATACTTCTGCGCGCTGGCATATATCTTCGACCAGAACATTGCGAAAGTTTCCCTCCCCGATCAAATCAAGACAGGCCTTCAAAAGAGCCAGCCTCGTTTTTGCTTTTTTCCTCTCGCGCAGTGAAATATTTTCTGCCATCATTTTTTCTTTTCCTTTCGTTGGAACTCACTTTAAGTTTATATTAGTAAATAAATTAACTCAAGTAAAGTTTTTGTTTTTTTCTTTTTTTATTTCATTCATTCCAGTAGCCTTTAGCCCCCAACTCCATAACATAGTGAAGAGCCCTGCGAAGGAGAGAATCACATGAGAATTTGTTTTCATTGCAATCTCATCGAATTCAAGCCAAAAGGGAACGTTTTGCAGTTCTTCATTCTGCTACGGGCACTTGACCGCAAAGTGGCACAACTGCCAGCAAGCGAGAGGGATCATTATTTATTAGACTGCGTCCTCCCGTTCCAGTTCCGTAATGGAATGGGCGGTTTTACGTTTCAGCATGTCCAGTTTTACAAGTCAGATCATCCGATCAATAGAATCATTCGCCGGGATGAAACGAAAAAGTACGACTTCATCTTTATCCGTGGTCGCAATGAGGCTATCCAGCTTTTAGATCAAAAAGCTTCTCTCGGCCCCAAGCTGCTATTTTTAGCCATTCAATACAACTTGAACGATCCATACATCATGCGTAGGCTTAACCGTATCTTTAAGCATGCACGGTTGGTATTTTTCCAAACGGAACCAAATGCACAGCGATATCGCACTTATCAGCTCCAAAGAGGCGACTACTCGAGTCAGGAGCTCGATCGTAAAATTCAAGTTCTTCCACAGTTCGTCGAACCTCCGAAGGATTCACTTAGGGACATTCTGCCATCTGATCCACTTGACCTGATTTTGGCCGGCGTCATCCGACCTCGCTACGGGCTGGGAGTCGCTACAAATGCCATTCGTGTCATCCGAAAAAAATACCCGAAAGCCAGGCTGCATGTTGTGTATCCCTCAATCGTCGGCAAATACAAAAAACAGGCAAAAGCAATGCTCCGTACCCGAGGTGTAGTAGACCATGGAGAAAAATCGATGTGGGCTACTAAAAAAATGATCCTAAAAAGCGGGATAGGCATTGCTTTGCTTTACGATAAAACCAATGATCAAAACCCATCGCATTCCTACTTATCCCGCGTGCTAGAATATATGGCTTTGGGTGTTCCTGTCTTGACTACTCGAACGATTGGAAACGTGGCTTTGCTCGGAGATAACTACCCCTTGTTCGTACTGGATGCACACGATATTGCATATCAATACAAAAGGCTGTCTGATCCCGCTTTCTACCAGGAGATGAGCCAGTACGTGTCCAGCCGTGGGGAACGATTCCTCGCCGATAACGCTGTACAATCGTTTTGGACTACACTGCAGCATGAGTACACACGTTAAGAAAACCTCTATCGAGGCTTGTTCAAGGAGGAGCGACCGCGTTTTAGCTGAAGGTTATTCTTGCTGAACCAAGAAGTATGTACGAGGAGATTATACTTTCTGATTCAGTAAAAAAGCCAACGCCCTTTTTCATCCAGGAGCGTTGGCTTTTTGGTTTTCTTATTTCATCATTTTTCCCATCCGATACGCTGCCTCCATGATATAGGGAGCGTATTCTTTCATTTTTTCCGGAGTCAGGCGATTAGAAGGACCCGAAGCTGCGATCGAAGCAACTAGTTGTCCATTCCGATTGAAGATAGGTGCAGCGACTGCCGCAGTCCCCAGCTCCCTCTCCTCCACACTGGTGGCAAAGCCCTGTTGCTTGATTTGAGCCAACTGCTCCACATAGACTTCTTGATTGACAAAATCAGGCCAGTCCGGGTCGCTCAATAGCTCGTTCAAAAAATAGGGCTCCGCATAAGCCACCAATACTTTACTAGATGCCCCTACTGCAAGTGGCATACGTGCGCCGATTGGGGCTACCCTGCGAATGGGCTGCTTGCTTTGTACAGCCTGTATCCGTATCCGCTCACTACCATCACGTACATACAGACTGATTGTTTCTTCTACCAAATCCCGTAGCCGTTCCATCTCTGGCAATAGCAATGTAGCAGGGTCGTCGTTGTGAGTCAGGTTTGCCGACAGCTCCCAGATTCGAAATCCCAAGCGGTATTTCTCCGTTTGGATATCCCGGATAAGAAAACCCTTGTTTTCCAATGTTGCCAATAACCGATGCACAGTGCTTTTATGCAGGGAGAGTCGGCTGGATATCTCACTTAGGCCTAAATCCGTGGAATCCGTAAAACAGAGCAGGATATCCAAAGCCCGTTCGACGGCTCGAACGTTTGCTTTTTGTTCTTCCATCTTTCATTACACCTGCTTCCTCATGAATCCGTTTGTTTCATCTGATGAAACAAATATGCTACTTTTCAGTATACGAAAAAATAAAACATAGTAAAGAGCGAATCCGTAGGAGTATACAAATCCTACCTATTTTTTTGACATAGGACATTCCCACAAGCGCTGAAACAAAATCTGTTTCACATCGCGATTGGGGGAATGACCTCTATTTTATACGAAAAAAGGGTAGCCGTTCCGAGCGGCTTCCCTTTTTTCATACAGATAGGAATTTATAAAATTCCTATCCAGTATAAGTGCTACCGCGGCTCCGCCAAAAGGCATGGCGTAGCCAGGTTTTCTAATCGGTTTTTCCTAGAAATCGAAGTTGTCCGGGTCTGGTCCAACTCGTTTATTTTCGTTCAAGGCACTGATTTTTTCTACATCCTCTGCGCTAAGTGAGAAGTCAAACACATCAGCATTTTGGCGAATGCGCTCGGGCGTAATGGATTTCGGGATCGTAACGACCTGATTCTCCAAATCCCAGCGGATCACGATCTGTGCTGGAGACTTGCCATATTTTTGCCCCAGCTCTATAAGGAGTGGGTGGTCCAGATTTCCTTGCATCAGTGGACTCCACGCTTCCAGCTGGATATGGCTTTCCTTGCAGTAAGCATGCAATTCTTTTTGGGTAAGCAGCGGATGGTATTCCACCTGGTTGACCACAGGTGTGACCTCGCTGTTTTGGCGCAATTCCTCCAGATGATGGATTTGGAAATTGCTCACCCCGATCGCACGTACGTAACCGTCACGATACAGCTTCTCCATTGCTTTCCACGTCTCCACAAACTTGCCTTTTACCGGCCAGTGAACGAGGTAGAGATCGAGGGTATCGATCCCCAATTTTTTCATGCTCACATCAAAAGCGGCAAGTGTGCTCTCGTAGCCTTGATCCGCATTCCATACCTTTGTCGTGATGAACAGTTGATCGCGATCAATTCCGGATTGGCGGATACCTTCGGCTACACCTTCTTCGTTTCCATAGACTGCCGCTGTGTCTACACTGCGGTACCCCGCTTCAATCGCCGAGCGGACTGCCAGTGTTTCATTGCCTTCTTTTGCTTTCCAAACACCCAGACCTAGCCATGGCATCTTGACGCCGTTGTTCAATACTGAATGATCTGTGATATGTGTTGCCATCCGATCTCCTCCCGCCTCACGCCCTAAATATGTACGTACCTTTCAAATTTTAGCATAAATGGCCTTGTAAAAAAACTCTATCGAGGCCTCCTCAAGGAGGAGCGACCGCGTTTTAGTAGAAGGTTTTTATGCGTTCCAGAAAGTTTAAGCGATGTTGCTTTCATACGGCGTGGCACTTAAACTTTCTTACACGTTCAAAAAAGGTTCGCAGCATATCCACCTAGTAAAGACGCTTGGTATAACTTTCTTGTAAACCCTCCGCAACTGACTTGACTGTGACGTCCGGAAGCTTCACATGGTCCGCTAGAATTTGAGCGGCATTCGGAATCGTTCCTTCTTCTGGCCAGGTCTCTGGCTTCCACATTCCCGAGCGCATAAATGCTTTGGCGCAATGGATGAAGCACTCCTCGACGTGAACACCTATTCCGAGTGCAGGCACCCTTCCTTTTACCGCCATCTTCTCCAGCAGTTCAACATCCCGGATGACGCAAGCACGTCCGTTGATGCGCAATGTTTCTTCGAGAGTCGGAATCAAAAAGATCAACCCGACCTGTGGATTGGACAAAATGTTTGTTATCGAGTCCATCCGCTTGTTTCCAGGTCGCTCCGGTATGACGAGATGGTGGTCGTCGATAATATGCACAAAGCCAGGGGCATCTCCGCGCGGGGAGGCATCGCAATTTCCATTTTCATCTGCTGTTGCCAGAATGAGAAATGGGGCTTGCGCGATATAGCTGCGGACATGATCATCAATCTGGGAGATTGCTTTGTTTTGTACCAATCGGCTAGGTTCACCGTACAAATCTCGAAGTTCACTCTCGGATGAGATTACTTCGCGAAATATTCCGAATCCAGACATGGCAGGCACCTCAATTTCATGGAATCAAAGTCTTACACTCATGATAACATATTTTTGGGTCTACGACTGTGAGAAGTACTAGTTGAGGAGAGAAGAACGTGCAATCGGATTACAAAAAAGGACGCCATCCATGCGTGGAAAGGGTATAATAAATGAGCAGAAGTTAACGCTAAAAAAAGCTGACTTGGATTGATTTTGAAATAGATTACCACTACATTTCACAATGTCTAAAAAGGAGATACAATGACAGAGAAAATAGAAGCGGGCTGGAATTTTGACAACAGTTATACGCGGCTGCCGAAAACATTTTTTTCCAGGCTGAACTCCCCCCCTGTACCCTCACCGAAGCTAATCATTCTCAATGGTCCGCTAGCAACCTCCCTAGGATTGAACATCCAAGCGCTGGAAAGCAATGATGGCGTAGCGATGCTTGCCGGCAACCTGATACCCGAAGGCGCAATGCCTCTGGCTCAAGCTTATGCTGGGCATCAATTCGGGCATTTCACCATGTTAGGTGACGGCCGGGCTCTGCTGCTTGGCGAACAGATCACCCCACGAGGTGAGCGCTTTGATATTCAGTTCAAGGGCTCAGGTAGAACGCCTTACTCCCGCCGAGGCGATGGGCGAGCAGCACTTGGACCGATGCTGCGCGAATACATCATCAGCGAAGCCATGCATGGACTTGGTATTCCTACGACCCGCAGCCTGGCAGTGGTGACAACCGGAGAGTCCATCTACCGCGAAACCGAGCAACCAGGTGCCATCCTGACCCGCGTGGCTGCCAGTCATATACGCGTCGGGACCTTTCAATACGCCGCAGCATGGGGCACTTCCGAGGAACTGTGCGCCTTGGCTGATTACACCTTGCATAGACATTTTCCTGAAGCTTGTGCTGAGGAAAACCGTTATCTTTCCCTTCTTAAGGAAGTAATCAAGCGTCAGGCTGCGCTTATCGCCAAATGGCAGCTAGTCGGCTTTATTCACGGGGTGATGAACACTGACAACATGGCCCTCAGTGGAGAAACTATTGACTATGGTCCTTGCGCCTTCATGGATGCCTATGATCCAGCAACGGTCTTCAGTTCCATTGACACGCAAGGCCGCTATGCCTATGGCAATCAACCGTATATCGCCGCGTGGAATCTCACGAGATTTGCTGAAACTCTGTTGCCGTTGCTGCATGACGACGAGGAGCAAGCTATCAAACTGGCCGAGGATGCGATTGCAGAATTTCCGGATCTATATCAACATAATTGGCTCGCCGGTATGAGGGCAAAATTGGGCATCTTTAACGAAGAATCGGAGGATGAATCCCTTACGAGCGAGCTGCTCAGTATGATGCAGAAGTATCGTGCGGACTATACCAATACCTTCCGCGCATTAACGATTGATACATCGGAGGAAACAATCCTGTTTGGGACCTCAGAATTTGCGTCATGGCATGAGAGGTGGCAGGCGAGACTTGGCAGGCAGCAGGAAACAATCGCCTCCTCACAGCAGTTGATGCGCAGCAGCAATCCCGGCGTAATTCCTCGCAACCACCGGGTAGAAGAAGCTCTTGAAGCAGCGGTGGAACAAGGAGACTACAGTTTCATGGAGCGGCTTGTTGATGTTCTATCGAGACCGTATGCGCACGCCCCGGAACAGGTTGAGTACTGCACACTACCTGCACTGTCGAACCGACCCTATCGCACCTATTGCGGTACCTGATTGAGAAGCACCAATGGTTTACACGCTCAAAGTACAACTCAAGTCGAGGCTGCTGTTCATTATGAACGGCAGCCTTGCTGTGTTAGCTGGCAAATCAGATTACGAAGAAAAACTGCCCGTATCAGGCAGTTTTCAATAAGCACGAGTATCTTATTTTTCCTGTATTCGCTGACTATACCCTGTCAAAAACGACAACATCACATGTACAGCCGTCTTGACGGTTGCTTCCCCTCGGTCCTTGAACGGGTCGAGGCAGACCAGATCCATCGCCTTTACTTTGGGGAACAAGCCGGCGATATGTACTGCTTCAAACAGCTCATCGCTCTGCATTCCACCTGGTGTCGAAGCTGGCACACCTGGTCCGTAGCTGCTGTCCAGTACATCCATATCCACAGTGAGATAAATCGTATCGACTTGTTGTCCGAGCTGTTCCAGCGCTTCCTGTACAGTCTGGGCAACGCCCTTTTTCCGAGCGTTACGGAGCGTCGTATAGTTTACGCCTGTCTCATCCGCATAGGTTTTGAGCGAGCGTGCATTGAAAAAACCGTGCAGGCCGATATTGTGAACGTCCGTTGCCCGGATGGTCTCGCTCTCGATCAAATTGCGGATGGGGGTGCCGTTCGACGGTCCGTTGTCCGCCAAGTCACGCAGATCAAAATGTGTATCCAGCTGCAATATTCCTACGCGTTCTGTGGGATGAGCATCCTTGTAGCCTTTGATCAGCATCGCCGTGATCGAATGGTCGCCACCCATTGCAAGCGGCAGCACCTGTGGATGATGGGTGCGCATTTGCAGCATGGCTTCTCGGATATTGCGGTGACACTGGGCGATGTCCGTTACATGCTGTCTCACATCTCCGAGATCGACGACGCGCAAGTCACGCAAATCCACATCATGATCCAGGTTGTACGTGGTGAAATACTTCCACGCTCTGCGCATCGCATCCGGGTTTTCACTGGCTGCTGAAGCAGAGATGGAGGAACGGGAAAGCGGCACGCCTAGAATCGCCGCATCGTACCCTGACCAGTCAGTGCTTACGGAAGAGTTGACTTCCAACGTCTGAATCCATTCGTTTACTTTAGGCTCGGCAGGAGCAGCACTCCTATCCCACGCAAAGCTTGGCGGTTTCAATAATGGATAAGGATAGCCGCTCACGTGAGTCTCCCTCCCCGTACTACGATGGTGCCGTTTTTCACTACCGTATCTACGTGATTGATGCCATAACGATATTGAAGGGTCATAAAGTCAGGAACGTCAAAGATCGTCACATCCGCTTTTTTCCCTATCTCGATGCTCCCGATCTCATGTGCACGGCGAATAGCGTGAGCGGCATTAATCGTAGCTGCTGACAATACCTCCGCCGGGGTCATCCCCATTTTCAGACAGCCCAGATTCATGATCAGCGAAAGCGATACCGTCGGCGAGGAGCCTGGATTGCAATCCGTCGAGATCGCCACTGCTACGCCCGCGTCAATCATTTTGCGTCCATTCGCTGACTCCGCCATCAAGAAAAAGGCCGTCCCTGGCAGCAACACGGCGATGACACCCGCTTTTGCCATCATCTGGATACCCCGATCGGATGCGCGGAGCAGATGGTCGGCTGATACGGCTCCGATCGTCGCTGCCATCTCCGCCCCCTCATACGGCTCGATTTCATCCGCATGAATTTTCGGGAGGAGGCCATGCGCTATCCCGGCTTCGAGGATTCGTCTGGATTGCTCGGGCGTAAACACACCGCGCTCGCAAAATACGTCGTTAAACTCAGCAAGCTTGCGGCGTGCCACCTCTGGAATCATCTCGTTTACGACCAGATCAATAAAGGCTTCCGGATCTTCTCGATATTCGCGAGGAACGGCATGCGCTCCCATAAAGGTGCTGACGATATCAATCGGATGCTCTTCATGCAGCTTTTTGGCAACCTCCAGCTGCTTGATCTCGTCTGATAGCGTCATCCCGTACCCGCTTTTTGCCTCAACGGTGGTGACACCATGCAGCAGAAATTGGTCCAGACGTCGCTTGCTCTGGGTGAACAATTCCTCATGACTCGCCGCTCTCGTCGCCGCAGTGGTCGAGTGAATCCCGCCGCCATTGTTCATAATTTCCATATAAGTAGCACCGTTCAGCCGCATATTAAATTCGTTCTGCCGGCTGCCCGCATGCACCAGATGCGTGTGCGGATCAATCAGACCGGGAGTGACCAGCTTGCCCGCAGCGTCGATTATTTCGGCTTCATGGCCACGTTCACTGTAAGCTTCAGCCAGGTCCGCATCTGTGCCTACGCGCTGGATGACTCCATCTTCCAGCCAGACACTGCCGTTCTCAATGATGGATAACTGATTCATGCCTTCGCCGCGGGCAGGTGCCGCTGATCCGCCGGCCAGCGTAGCGAGCTGGCTGGCATGGCGAATCCATACAGGTTTGGTCATAGCTCTCACTCCTTAATCATCGGAATATTTACGCCTTTTTCCTTGGCTGTCTGAATAGCCAGATCGTAACCGGCATCCACGTGACGGACGATACCCATACCCGGATCGGTCGTCAATACACGCTCCAGACGACGGGCTGCTTCTGGCGTACCATCCGCAACGATGACCATCCCCGCGTGCAAGGAATAGCCCATCCCGACACCGCCTCCATGGTGTACAGATACCCAGCTCGCACCACCTACAGCATTTACCATCGCATTGAGGATCGGCCAGTCAGCTACCGCGTCGCTTCCATCCTTCATTGCCTCCGTCTCCCTGTTTGGCGACGCTACTGAACCAGAGTCGAGGTGATCGCGTCCGATAACTATCGGTGCTTTCAGCTCGCCGCGAGCGACCATATCATTGATGATCTGGCCAAAACGCGCACGCTCTCCGTAGCCCAGCCAGCAAATACGTGATGGAAGTCCTTGGAACTGAATACGCTCCTGCGCCATCCGAATCCAGTTGCACAAATGCATATTGTAGGAAAACTCCCGGAGGATGACCTCATCCGTTTTGTAGATATCTTCGGGATCGCCAGAGAGGGCTACCCAGCGGAAAGGCCCTTTGCCTTCGCAAAATTGCGGACGGATATACGCGGGTACAAAGCCAGGGAAACGGAACGCATCTTCTACACCTTCATTTTTTGCTACCTGGCGGATGTTATTGCCATAGTCAAATGTGATTGCTCCTTTTTCCTGCAGAGCGAGCATGGCACGGACGTGCTCGGCAATACTTGACTTCGAGCGTACCTCGTACTCCCGAGGATCACGCGCGCGCAGCTCGGCAGCCTCCTCCAAGCTCATGCCAATCGGAATGTATCCATTCAGCGGATCGTGCGAAGATGTCTGATCCGTCAGAACATCTGGAATAAAGTTACGCGCAAGCATTTCATTTAATACTTCCGCTGCATTGCCCAAGAGGCCGATGGAAATGCCTCTTTTCTCACGCTTGGCGGCTTCTGCCAGTCGAATGGCTTCATCGAGACTTTCCGTCATTACATCTAAATATCGCGTGTCCAATCGGCGCTGGATTCGCGTGCGATCTACATCGATGTTGATACTCACACCACCGTTGAGCGATACGGCCAATGGTTGTGCCCCACCCATGCCGCCCAGACCGGCAGTCACCGTGATCGTCCCTGCCAGTGTACCTTCAAAATGCTGGCGCGCACATTCAGCAAATGTCTCGTACGTCCCCTGCACGATGCCTTGGCTGCCGATGTAAATCCAGCTTCCCGCTGTCATTTGTCCGTACATCATCAATCCTTTTTTATCGAGCTCGTGGAAGTGCTCCCAGTTCGCCCACGCAGGTACCAGATTGGAGTTTGCCAAAAGGACTCGTGGTGCGTCTGTATGCGTTTTAAATACAGCTACCGGCTTGCCGGATTGAACCAGCAGTGTCTCGTCGCTCTCCAGTTTTTTTAATGTTTCGACAATCGCATCAAAACATTCCCAGTTGCGTGCCGCCTTACCGATTCCGCCGTATACCACCAGGTCATCGGTGCGCTCAGCTACATCGGGGTTCAAGTTATTCAAAAGCATCCTGAGCGCCGCTTCCTGCACCCAGCCTTTTGTATGCAATTCGGTACCGGAATACGTCTGAATCATTTGCTCAATCGTTTGTGTCTTCGTCATGATTCCCACCTGCTTTTCTCCAGATTGATTTGCTTAGCTTCAGTATAAAAAAACAGAACAATGCAAAAAAGGCACCAGTCTTTCGAATTGATGCCTCTTCTTTCGGTCGAAATCGAATGAAAGAACTGCTTTTCCCAAAAAACTTTCTTTTTTTTCGATTCCTATCTTTTCTTTTGATTTCGCAATAAACGTGGCGTTGTCCCCGTCTTTTCCTTGAAAATCTTGCTGAAATAATTGGCGTTAACGAACCCACTGCGCTCGGCAATCTCACCAACCGACAATGACGTTTCCAAAAGCAGTCGCTGCGCTTCCTTTACGCGCAAAGATGTCAGCAACTGGCGGAAAGACGTTCCCTGTTTTTGCGTCAAGAGTGTACTGAAATAGGCAGGACTGCGATCTACATGGCGTGCGACATCCTCGAGGCGCAGCCCAGAATCGGTAAAGCGCCTTTCCATATAGCGAATCGCCTGTTCGATCACATCCACTCTGACCTCTTCACGCTGGTTTTGGACCAAGTCCATGAGCCTTTGAATGAACAACAGCATCTCGGCCACGATCCGGTACAGGATCGGGGAATAAAGAATCGTTTCAAACACTCGGTGATATTCTTGTTCCAAATCCCCATTGTCCAATCCGTGCGACTTCATGTACCGCCGTACCTGCGCCAAAATACTGGTCAATCGAATGCGCAAAAGACCCGGCTCAGGATAAGGCTCTTCCTTATAAGAGAAGTGCCTGTACATCCATTGCTTCAGTACTTCCGGATCACCGCCATGCAGCATGTCTACCCACAGCCGTTGTTCCGAGGGTGTCAAAAAAGGATCAATCATTGTCCAGTTGACCTGACGTTCGACGATGGTGAGCTGCCTGTACCCTTTGAAGAAACGGATGTGCAAGGCTTGAATTGCATCCAGATACTTCTCGTTCAGACTTTGTTCCCTCTCTTTAGAGTCGTACATGACCAAAAAGAGCGGTGCATCACTCATCGCCTCCCAGTCCATCAGGAGGCGCTTGCCTGTCTGATGGAAAAGAGTCTGCGGCTCATGGGTATCGTCAGGAAACACGCCAACAATCACATCACCGAGCGGAAGTAAGACAGGCTTGTCTCGAAATGGATAGTCCTCAAAAAAACGCAAAAGCTCCGGGTGATGCTTGGGATCCTCCAGTTGAGCGAGCATGATCGGGTACGTTCTCCCATGGAGAGGACGTGGAAAAAAGAGATCGAGATAGGAGACCTCCCCCGCTCTCCCTGTCACACCTGTCGTCTCTTGGCTCATTTGCATGCGATAGCTTTGATCCTGACAGCACCGGGTCAAAACTCTTCGGATGTATTCCGGCGTTTGGGGTTTTACCCATAAATCTCGGGCATTCAGCTCAATTCCTTGCATCGCTCGTTCAAAGGTAGCTTCTGCCGTCGTGACGAGAACGGTTGGCCTGTACTGATCTACTAGCAGCTTGAGTCGATCCCACTGCCCTTTTCCGACCATATCCAGCTCAAGGCAGATCACGTCGGGCGTTTGTGATTCCATCAGTTGGAATACTTCTGCCATCGTACCGGCCGAAAGAACTTTTTCATAGGGAATGGCACAGCTGGACACGAGCCAGCCAATTCCTGTCCGTTCATTCGGATCACGGTCGGCAATCATGATGCTGGGCATGAATAGCAGTCCTCCTTTCAATGGCAGAAGATTTAGAAACTACTCGTTAACAATAAAGGTTGCCCGCAATTGGACAACCCTCGTTTATTTTTACGATGTAAAAGGATTTTCAATCATCGTTCCCATGATGTGATCAACCGGAATAAACCCGATTTCCCGCGAATCCGTACTGTGATTGCGATTATCCCCCATGACAAAGATGTGATTGTCTGGTACAGTCAGCTTCCCGTCTGCCACAAACTGCATGGTTTCCTTGATGTACGGCTCGTCCAATGCAGTACCATTTCGGTACACTTTGTGATCTTTAAACTCCAGCACGTCTCCTGGCTTGCCAATTACACGCTTGACGTACATCGAGTGATCTTCTTGTGCTCCTGTCAACATGGAAACCAATGGATGACTTGTAAGGTCGTCCATCAAGGAACGCTCTCTTTGCACGCGACTGTCAATGACGACGATATCCCCGTAGTTAGGGAGATAGGAAAACGTATGTGAAAGTTTGGACACGTAAATTCGTTGTTGATCCTGCAAGGTAGGGTCCATGGAATGACCATCAACCTTGTACGGCTGGAACACAAAGATTCCTAGGACCAGGGCAAAAACTACAGCAAAGGCGATCGAACGAACCCATCCCATAATCTCTTTCACTCTCATCTGACACTCCTCTCATTCCTTGTTCACTACTTGCTACCCCAACATGATACCACAAAGTATAGGCAGACGACAAAAAGCCAGCCCCGCTTGCCAGAGCTGACCTTTTACCAAGCCGTCAATTAGACAATCCGTACTCCTTCAATTTTCGGAAAAGACTTGCCCGACTAATCCCTAGCATCCCGGCCGCCTCTTCTTTTCGCCCATTCTTTTGCTGGACACGCCGCAGAGCCTTCGCTATGGCAAATCGTTCCATTTCCTTGAGGGGAATCATCTCTTCATCTGAAAATGACAGCCCGGGGGCCGCAGTTAGGTCGCCGCGATCTCTTAATTTGCTAACCCCCGCTGGCAGACTGGCAGCTTGTATACAAGACGTCATCTCCATGTTGACAGCATACTCGACGACATTCGCCAATTCACGGACGTTGCCTGGCCAGTCATGATGAAACAAGAGCGTCTGTGTCTCTTGTGAAAATCCAATGATGGATTTGCCCAGTCGTGTGGCGCAATTCTCTAGACACACATTGGCCAAAGTCAGAATATCTTCCCGACGATCCCGAAGCGAAGGCAAATGAATCGGAATGACGTGAAGACGATAGTACAAGTCCATTCGAAACAAGCTTTGCGCGACTCGCTCTTGCAAATCCAGATGCGTGGCCGCAATGATCCGGGCCTCGACGGGGATCGCTTTTCCCGTTCCCCCTACCCGCTGCAGCTCCTTTTCCTGCAAAACGCGAAGCAGCTTTCCTTGCAGATGAATAGGCAAATCACCGATCTCGTCCAATAACAGCGTACCTTTGCCTGCGATTTCAAAGAGCCCCGGCTTTCCACCCTTCCGCGCACCTGTGAACGACCCTTCTTCATATCCAAACAGCTCGCTTTCCAACAGATGCTCAGGAATTGCCGCACAGTTAATCGAGATAAAGGGGTGGGGATTTCGCTGACTCGCTTGATGAATCGCTTTGGCAAACAGCTCTTTACCGGTTCCGCTCTCCCCTTGCAGCAGTACGGTAGAATCACTGTGAGCGACCCGTCTCGCCAGTTCTTTGGCACGCAGGATGGCTGGACTGCTTCCGACAATGACCGAAAAAGCATCTTCCCGATCATAGCCGCCGACTTGTCTGGCGATTTCCACCACTTCCCTCACATCATCGAGGGTGATGACCCATTCTCGAATCGTGCCATCCAGCTCGATAGGCTTGATCGTAAATAAAAACTCCTTCTCTTGCTTCCCTACCTGTAAGACTACTTTTTTCGGAGTTACCTGTGACTCGTCTGCCTGCCTGATTGCCGCTATCCAAGCTGCAGCGTCAATCTTTCTTTCCTTATCTTCTGTATCCAGCTCCAGATACTGCCTTGCACGTTGATTGACTTGTACAATCCGATTTGTCTGGTCCACCGTCAGCATCGCCTTGTCCAGGTCATCCATCACGATGCGCAGTTTTTCCAATGCCAGCTGTTGCTCCACATACATGCTGTGTTCCTTGAGCTTGCTTGCAATCAGCTCTGCCATTTTTTGCAAAAAATGAAGGATAGAGCTTACATCGGAGAACAATCGTTCTCTTTGCTCCTGATCAAAGGCAAGCAGGCCGATGACACCCACCTTTTGTCCATCCAGCATAATCGGGCAGCAGATCTCGCCAGTCTCTGCACACTTGCCAAAATGGATGCAGGGACGACATCTCTCATCTTCTCCGGGACTTGTAATGACGACAGGTTGTCCCGCAAACAAAGACGTACGGTAAATATGGTCTTCTCCAGCCATCGTCCGCAAAACACCAGCCTGCGTGCGCCCTGTCCCCGCTATCCGCATCAAATCCGCGTCAGCAATCTCCACCTCTACCCGCAGAACGGATGCAACCGCCCAAGCAATCTGCTGAACACTCTCTTGTATTTCACGCAAGGACATTGGGATTCCCCTCTCTGTCATTTCTGTTGTCTCTATTATACCGTGATCGTCAGAGGAACCCAGTCCTTACGTACCAATTCTTTATGCGTTGGCTGCTTCGTCCTCAGCGGATGGCCATCCGCCCCACAAATTAGATAAATGTCCATCCGGATCACGCAGCGTAAAGCTGTAGCCGCCGCTTTTTTTGTAGCGCATTTCACTCGTTTCAATTCCCCGGCTTCGCAAGTCCTCATAGACTGCATGAATCTGATCTACTAGCAGAGAAATGATCGGCTGTTCATGTCCCGCCATATCGGTAAAATCCAGCCCTGGAACATTCGGACTACGAACTAGACCAAGTCCTACTCCCCCCACATTCAACCATGCTTCCGTATCACCCGGTGTGTATTCAAAAGTAAACGGAATCCCCAAAACATCTCGATACCACTTCACCGACACTTCCAAATCCTTTACGGGCAACTGAATGACAGCAAAATTACGTATGCGAGCAACCATTCTTTTCACTCCTTTTTTCCGATGTGGAATTTTTCGTGCATGAAACCCTCCGAGATTAGCCAAATTACACATTTATTGTTAATAAATGACTGGTAGATGTCAATCTGAAAGATGCGGGAGTGTCCCCTTTCCTTCCTTTCCAAAGGCTACACAGGTACCAGGCAAATTTGGTACTATAATCATTCCGTCCTACCAGCTACCATGTGAATAGGCAGCAAATGCCAATATGAAAAGCTGGCGGCGATCTTATGACCATTCTATTATTATTGCTCGGTCCGACCTTACTGATTTTTCTCGGTTTACAAGTCATAGGCAGTGTACCTGTTACTTTTTTGCTGTTCTACAGCTGGCTCTTCCTCGTTCCCCTTGCAGATTTCTACTTTGTGAAAAAAGGGAGCCGCCGGGATATTCTTCATTCTCTCGGGATCCATCTTCATCGCAAGAATGTCCTTCTGGGATTGGCCTTTGGCGCAGTCTTTCTTCTCTGCATTTTGATAGTGGGCTCTTTTTTTCATACCGTCTTTTTTGATAAGAACGATCTCTTGCAATTGCTTGCCCGCTGGAATTTTTCCGGTAATCTCATCGCGGGACTGATCGCCATTCTGATGCTTGTCAATCCGATCTTGGAAGAAGTCTATTGGCGTGGCTATATGCATCAAAAGCTGTCAGGAAAACATAAGCCTGGAGCAGTCATTCTCATGACCGCTTTGTTTTACAGCCTGTACCATTTTCTCTCTGTCGTTCCTTTGTTTGCTTGGCCTTACAATGTTTTGATGGTTGTCCCCGTCTTTCTCGCAGGGGTGATCTGGGGGTACATGCGACAGCAGCAGCACTCGCTAGTTGGCTCAATCATCAGCCATATCTTAGCTGATGTCGGGATTATGGGGATTTATCTATTGTTTATCGCATAAAAAAACGCCTTTTATGAAGAAGAGCTTGTTGGCAGCTACTGCGTCCGCAGGCTCCTCTTCGCAAAAAGGCGTTTTTCTTACTCAGATCGGCTTTTTTTCTACAGCAATGGCTTTTGGATCAGCGTAGCGAACCTGAAGACGTGAACATGTCCATCCTCAAATGTAGTTGACCCTTTTACAAAATGGACGTGCTTCCCATTTCCCACAGGGATCGCAGGTCCAGTGACAATACGAACCTGGTGAAAATGATCGAAGAAGTCTGTGTTCGTTCGAATAATGTGCACGTGGCTGTTTCCTCTCGGGATCGCTTGACCCGTCACTCCAGCAAAACGATGATTGTGCCTTTCATCGCCTTCTTCTGCCAGTCTCGTGCTGCCTAAGAATTCGTGAACATGTCTTTGTCTTGTTCCGGTACTCTTCTTTTTCAACTTCCACTTCAAATGATTCTTCGCTCTTTTTTTCATCCAGTTCCTCATCCTTTCTTCCTCAAGCTGTTGCTATCTTATGAAGAAATTAGAAGGACGAGAGCTAGACAAGTGCTTGATTCTTGGAAAACAGGCTGTTGTCTATCGTTATGCTAGGTTTACAGCGCGGTCCACTGGCGAGGAGATATAGATCGGCAGTACATCATTCTTCCCAGGGTGGTATCATAGTAAAGTTGTCCGAGATAAGGGTAGAGCGGGCGCTTGGATGTCGGACCACTCAATGGGTAATTCCACGAATTGTCTTGTTCAACTTGTGCAGTCGCTGTGCTGTTTACTAAAGGGGCTCCACTTACTTTTGAATTGTTTCCGGTGACAATCACCTCTGCGTTAACACCCAAGGTAGATATCCGGATGGCTTCGGGTCCATTCAAAAAGCGGTTGTTTTTGATGGCTACCGAGCCATTGTTTATTTGGACTTGAATAGCACGTCCTGTCATTCCGTCAAACAGGTTTCCCTCGATATCGATCATCCGATTGGCAGTGGATTCACTTTTTCCGATTGAAATAAGGGTGGGCGCAGAATTGCCACGGAAGCGGTTTCCCAGAACCAAAGTGTACAGATTCATCCCCTGCCCCATTTGTTCAAAGGTGAGTACTGCCTGTTTCGTGTCATTTTGGAAGAAATCATTGTCGATAAAGCGGATGTCTTCCGCACTCTCGTCCACCATGACCATGTGCGAGTATTTTGTCCCGTCAACCGGATCGACGCCATTTTGCTTGAAAATATTCCCCTGCACCAAGATGTTTTTGCCGTTGGCAAGTCCGAGCCCGAGCGCATTATTTTCTACTCGATTGTTCACAAACCATGCCTTGAAAGTCGATCCGTCTTGGTTGGCCTGATCACCGGAAAGCTTCAGGTTGGCCGGATAGCCACGAACGTGATGAATGTAGTTGTCGTTAATATGCAAGTACCTTCCGGAACCAAACATGTCAACTCCATCGCCGTTCATGTAGCGGATTTCGTTATGTGTGAGATACAGGTTTTCACTGTCTCCACCATTAAATTTGACCCCATCTCCGGTTCCCTTTTCTAAAAGACATTGATCAATCACGATGTTATTGGTTTTCTGGCACATCACCAGATTATCAACCAGATAAGATCCTGTCGCCGTACATTTCTCCAAACGGATGAAACTATTCCAAAATGTTTTGTCCGTATAATCGATCGGGTCACCGTCGTAGGTACCTAAAAAATAGGCGAGCGCACCGTTTTTCATGTGGCAGTCAAACAGTGTAATATAGGATATTCTTATCCCCCTGAAAAAACGAGCCACACCTTGGGTTGCGGGCGTATCGTAGGTGAGGTGGCTTACCTGAAAATATGAGGTATCTAGCACACGGAACAGGTCCTCTCGCCCACCCTGGATTACAGAACTATCCCCCTCTATAAAAATCTGATTTCCTCCGGTAATGGTGAGCGCAGCTGTAATTCGATAGGTCCCAAGCGGAAACAAGACCACCGCACCTTTTCCATTCACAGCATCATTCAGTGCTGCTTGTATTGCTGAGGTATCGTTTGCCACCCCATCACCTTTTGCCCCATAATCTCTCACGTTCAAATGCAGATCAATCCCCAACGGACTCCCCCTTTCTCCCCCTATTGGGGAACGTTATTCAAGACTTTTTTAGTCTTGCTCGTACTCTCAAACTATTTCAGAAAGGAGGCAAAAGTGTGTAGTTACTCGTGGAAATCGGTGTACAAAAAACGCCTGCGACAAGAAAGTCGAGGCGTTCCATTACCATCAGATACATAAGTCTCACAATCGTACACGTATGTCTATGATTTTATCATTTCGCGAGGCTTCTCCAGGGAGGTTTGATAAGTGGGAACGATCCGATGCATTAAGGACAACAGCTCTTTCTCAGAGGAACAGGTGTATTTCATCTGGACAGCCTGCTCCAATTTTCGAAGTACGAATCCTAGTTCTTCGTAGGAATAAGGGCTATGCTTTCCAATGAAGATTCTGTTGTGCTTGGATGCAGTGGCCCCTTCCTCACTCGTTAGCATTTCTTCAAACAGCTTTTCACCTGGACGAATACCGGTATATACTACTTGGATATCTACCTGCGGCCTCAATCCTGACATTCGGATAAGATCGTGAGCCAAGTCGGAGATCCGCATCGGCTTACCCATGTCCAAAATAAAGACTTCCCCTCCTTGGGCCAGTGCCCCTGCCTGAATCACAAGCTGTACAGCTTCGGGGATGGTCATGAAGTATCTGACCATGTCAGGATGGGTAACGGTAACAGGACCTCCTTTACGTATCTGCTCCTTGAACAAAGGAATCACGCTCCCTCTGCTACCAAGCACGTTTCCGAACCGGACGGCAGCAAACTTGGTGGAGCTGATTGGGTCCAGGCTTTGAATCATCATTTCACTGATCCGCTTGGTTACCCCCATGACGCTGGTCGGATTGACTGCTTTGTCGGTCGAAATGGAGACAAACCTCTCTGTCCCGAAGATGTGTGCACATTCTGCTAGATTCCTTGTGCCAAGCACATTGTTTTTGATAGCTTCCGCTACGTTTTGCTCCATTAGTGGAACGTGTTTGTGCGCCGCAGCGTGAAAGACGATAGCTGGGCGATACTCGTCAAAAATGGACTCGATCCGATTGCGATCCTGAATGTCCGCAATGATGGGACGGAAGACCACACGAGGAAATGACCGTCTCAATTCATTTTCAATAGCGTAGATGCTATTTTCCCCATGCCCCAAGAGAAGTAATACGCTAGGGAAAAACGTGGATATTTGACGGCAAAGCTCAGAACCGATACTTCCTCCTGCCCCCGTGACAAGTATGGTCTTGCCTGTGATGTACCCTGATATTTCATCTAAGTCCACATCAACAGATTCCCTACCCAGCAAATCTTCCACATGGACGTCCCGGATCAGGCTAATCGATACCTTCCCATCAATGACGTCACTCACGCGAGGAAGTAGCATGGTCTGGACTCCGGTCTCTTTGCACATGTTAATGATCTTTGCCACTTCTTCCCTTGCCACAGAAGGCATGGCAATAATCACGGTATCCACTCCAAAAGTCTTGACAGCACGGCCGATGCTATTCCGATTGCCTACCACGGGTATCCCCAAAATCCGTAACTGCAATTTCTTCGGATCATCATCAATAAATCCCACTGGATAGAGGTCTACTTCCTCCGCCTGCAGCAATTCTTTGACGACCAAGCCTCCTGCTGATCCTGCTCCCACAATGAGAGCTTTTCGATGATGCGGTTGTAATTTGAGCGTCTGTACATGAAACAACCGCCAGACAAATCTGGAAAGACCAATGCTCGCCGTAGAGGTCATGCCGATCAATATCAGCACACTAGTAGGTATCACGACCTGTTCATCCACTAACCGATATCCGTACGATAGGGAAAACGACATCAGATGCGCTACTATCGTCCCTTTGACAATCAGGAGCATTTCACCGACGCTTGCTTGCCGCCATGAGCACCGGTATACTTTCAAAAAGGTAAACGATAAATAAGTAGTTCCTGTCGTGATCAAAATCGCATATGGGATTCCAGACCCAAAAGCAGCGGGAATCTCACCGCCAAATCGGATCAGATAGCTAACGAATACTGAAAAGGATAGTAAGATCGCATCCAATCCCCAGTATAATAACATTCTCCGTTTTTGATCCATCTTTACTCCCCCGAAGCGAACATGACTCCTCTGGAAGTCTATTTTTTGAGCACATCTGCACTCTATGTCCCTGCGCCCGCAATCATGAATTCAAATCCTGTCTCACTCCAAAAGAAGGTGATCATCAAATTTGACCAACGTGCTTCCCGACCGATATTGGCCGATTCTCGGACAATTTAGACGTCCCTGCAGGTTCTCCCTCACATACTTCATGAAATTCTCTCCGCTTTCATAGGCATGCGGATATCCACCGCCAAATCGAGGATTGATTTCCGAGATAACAAAACCGCCCTTCGTCCAAAAGCAATCCATGTCAACTGGACCTACAAGCGGTAATGCAGCCAATAACCGTCTAACAAGGTCTGTTAGTTGCTCATCCTTGATTGCGATAGAGCGATCCGTTTCTCCTGACCGCATGCGCAACTTTTTCTTGCTGAAAATGGAAACCGGCTCAGCTGAAATCATGTCGACATAAACATCTACGCCAAACTCCACTCCGTCGACAAATGGTTGAACTACCAAATTAGGCTGGGAAAAGAAGAGCATCTCCAGCTCCTGTTCGTCTTCCACTTTTCTGATTCCCAGACTTGCACTCCCTTTCCTCGGCTTGGCTAGTAGCGGAAATGAAATCTTGTTTGTTGCCAAAGCGTCTTGGATGTCCTGCCAGGTGGAAAATGTGGGAATGCAGGGGATATCATTTTTCACAAGAAAGTCATGAGTAGCTTGTTTGTCCAGACACATCTCGATAACGGCCGAGGAAGAGAGGATCACCGTAACGCCATGTTCGCGAAATCGATCGGCGTGGCTTGCCAACACACTTAGCTCCGGATCGATCAAAGAGAGAATACCGTGGATCTGATAACGGCGGCACAGATCCAGCAACGTACTGATATAAAGAGGGTCATCCATCCGAGGTATCTGTTCCCAGGCATCGGCTGCGTACAATGCCGGAGCTGTCTCATCACAATCGACCGCGATCACGTGCCCCAGTTCCTTCCACTCCTGACGAAAATAGCGAACTACTTTGACACGTCTCCCCACACTAGTCAACATGAGATTCATTTTTGATCTTCTCCATTCATTCTTTGAAAGGCGTAAACCGATAGGGAGGCTCTGGACAAAACTGGTCCAAGGTTTCCTTTTCCCGAGCAACTACCACTCCTTGATGGCTCAAAGCGATAATTGGTGGTCGAACTTGTATAAAAGGTGGTTGAAAGACGATCGTATACGCACCCACGTGTCCAAAAACTAGAAAATCCCCTGGCTGCGGCAGCCTCCCACGGCCATTTTCCACCAGGTAGTCCTTTTCCATACAGGTATATCCGACTACATGAAAGGTTCCGACAGGATCGTGATCGTCTTCTCTGGCGCTGATCAGCTCTACGGGCAGGGTGTGCTTGTGCATGGTCGGCTTGACATTGTGCACACTTCCATCCACCAAGACAAAGCGGACCCCTCTATTTTCTTTCACATCCACCACTCTGCAGACAAAATGGACAGTATCAGCCACCATAGAAATCCCAGGCTCCACAATCAATAGTGGGTGCAAGCCGCAGGGAAGCAATTCTTTCTTCATAACACCCGTTATCACATCGGCGTAATCCTCAAAGGATGGTGTTATTTTGTTCCCGAAGGATGCGGGTAGCTCGCCGTACATTCCTCCTCCCACGTCGATGTATTCCAAAGAATCCTTTAGGTACTCTCTCGCTAAAAAGCATAACTCTTGCGTAATTTGTTCATACACGCCAAGACTGCGATTCGTAGAAAAATGACCATGCAAGCCAACGATACGGATGTTGGGTGATTGGGAGAGCTCTCGGACAGCTCGCTCGAAGTTCCCGTTTTCCACACAGAAACCAAAACGGCTTACTTCATATCCGTTCTGCAATGGACTTTCGCCGTTGACAGACAGATCAAAATTGGCACGCAAACCGATCTTTACTTCTTTTTGAACATGCCGTTTGGCATACTGAATCACACTGGGAATTTCCGAAAAAGAATCAAGATTCACGATGCCCTCTCCGTCCAAGGCGAGGATAATGTCTTCCTCCCGCTTGATAGGGCCATTAAACACAATATTTTTGGGCTCGACTCCTAAGCTACATGCCAGATCGTATTCCAAACGCGATACGACTTCTGCATAAGCGCCTAATTCATGCAGCTTCCGACAAAGATATGGCAGATAATTTGTCTTATAGGAATAGGCAATCACCACCCTATCGTAACGGGATGAGAATGCGCGCTCCATCCGTTGGTAATTATCTTCCAGTCGCTTGTCATCCAGTACGTAAAACGGGGACTGAAATTGATCTGACCAACGTTTTAACCATTCTTGTTCGTACATGTCCTCACCCTTCGCCGCGTCTTTGCAACAACCTTTGTATGCAGGAAATGACACGCTGCTGCTCTTCTTCCGTCAAGCTGGAACCAGATGGCAGACACACCCCATTGGCAAAAAGTCGATCAGAGACGCTTTCTTCGGGTCGGTGCGGATAATAGGCGCAGTCGGCAAAAAGCGGCTGCAAATGCATTGGCTTCCAAACCGGACGCGCCTCAATCCGTTCATCGTCCAACGCTTCCAGAAGTCGCAGGACAGAAAATCCACTTCTCTCCTCGTCAATTGTTAATGCCGTCAGCCAACGGGAAGAAAAGCCTCCTTCCGCTTCGGGCATAAACCTGATCCCAGGTTCACCGCTCAACGCCTGCTCATACCTCTCGAAAACGGAACGCCGGGCACGGATGCGATCATCCAGCACACGCAGTTGCCCTCTTCCTACTGCCGCTAAGAGATTGCTGAGCCTGTAGTTGTAACCCATTTCACTGTGTTGATAGTGGCGGGCCAAGTCCCTTGCCTGCGTCGCCCAATAACGTGCTTTTTTCAAAGCCTCCACATCATCTGAGACAAGCATTCCTCCGCCAGATGTCGTAATGATTTTATTGCCATTAAACGAAAGTGCCCCAAACTTCCCAACAGTACCGCTAGCCTTCCCATGCCGGATTGCCCCTAGCGATTCAGCGGCATCTTCCACGATCGGAACCTGATATCGGTCGCACAACACTTTGATTTCCTCCATGCGCGCACTCTGGCCGTAGAGATGCACCACAATGACCGCTCTAGGCAATCGATCCATTATTGTTGCCTCGCTCAATGCTCTCTCCAATGCCAAGGGTGACATGTTCCATGTGTCCGGTTCGGAGTCGATCAATACGACGGAGGCCCCCTGGTAAAGAATGGGATTGACACTTGCTACAAACGTCAAGCTGGAGCAAAAAACAACATCACCCTGCCCAACCCCCAACAAGCGAAGTGCCAGGTGGATTGCTGCAGTCCCCGAAGCAAGCGCCAAAGCTCCCCTCACGCCCAAGTAGGCAGCCATTTCCTGTTCGAAAGAATCGACATGCTTCCCCAGAGGAGCGATCCAATTGGATTCAAACGCTTCCTGTAGGAAAGGCTGCTCCCACTCGCCCATATGGGGCGGGGACAAAAAGATTTTGTTTTGCTGATTGGGCATCCCCTGTTCCACTCCCGCTAGCATATGGTTTTATCGCGGTCTTCTTACTGCTCGCTGCCCGTAAAGTCTTTCACAAACAAAGCTCCCTCACGTGTCGTCTCATCCTGACGAAAGACCTTGCAGGCCGTCAACCACAAAATTTTCAAATCCAAGGTAAAGGAAGCATTGTCCACATACCACACATCAAGCTCGAATTTTTCTTCCCAGGAAATAGAATTGCGCCCATGCACCTGAGCCCAACCGGTAATTCCCGGCTTTACAACGTGCCGCCTCGCCTGTCTTGCATTGTAGAGCGGCAAATATTCCATCAGCAATGGCCTAGGTCCAACGAGACTCAACTCTCCGCGTAGTACATTCCATAATTGCGGAAGCTCATCTAGGCTATACTTTCGCAAGAAGTTGCCGAACGGTGTGGTTCTTTCCTCGTCAGAAAGCAGCTTTCCATTCTCATCGGTTTGATTGGTCATGGTCCGAAATTTATGAATGACAAACGGTTTGCCATGAAGACCCGGCCGCTCTTGCGAAAAAAGGACCGGGGTGCCCATTTTTTTTCGAATGAGATGGAACAGCACCATAAAAACTGGTGAGAGTATGAAGAGCAGGCAAGACGAAACAGCCAGATCAAATATCCTTTTCATCGAACGACCTGCTCCACTTTTTGAAACATGGCCAAACGTTCGGATAGGATCTCCAGCACATCCTCCCGCAAATCCGGCCGCTTCAGAGCAAAATCAATCGTAGCTTCTATAAAGCCGAGCTTGGTTCCCACGTCATAGCGTCGGCCATCAAATTCACATGCCATGACCGCCTGCCGCTTGGATAAGGTACGCAAAGCATCGGTTAGCTGAATTTCACCGCCGGCGCCCACTTCCTGCATTTCCAAAATACTGAAAATTTCCGGACGAAGCACATATCTGCCCATAATGGCTAAACGGGAAGGGGCATCCTGTACAGAAGGCTTCTCCACCAAATCCCGGATGTGGTACATCCCTCTACTCCCGATCAATGAGTCTGCTTGCACGATTCCATACCGCTGTACCTCTTCCTCTCGAACCTCTTGGACACCAATGATCGTAGAGTGGAAATGCTCATACATTTCCATCAAATGTTTCAGGCAAGGTTTATCCGACACAACGATATCATCACCCAACAAGACGGCAAAAGGCTCATCGCCGATAAACTTTCTAGCACACCAAACGGCATGTCCCAAGCCTTTTGCCTCTTTTTGACGGATGTAATGAATATCTACTAGATTGGTAATCCGCTCGATCTCTTCCAGTTCTGCTTGCTTATGCTTGGCCGATAGGGTAGCTTCCAATTCGTACGACTTGTCAAAATGGTCTTCGATAGCCCGTTTGCCTCTGCCTGTGACAATGATGATATCTTCAATTCCCGATGATACGGCTTCTTCGATAATGTACTGAATGGTTGGTTTATCCACGACGGGTAGCATTTCCTTAGGCTGTGCCTTGGTTGCAGGTAAAAAACGGGTGCCCAAACCTGCCGCCGGGATGATCGCTTTTTTAACCTTCATTGCGGGACACTCTCCTGTTTGGACTCACCACACGCAATCGAGAAACAGCCTTACCCAGGATGGCTTCCATCTGCGTAGCCAGCTTGATCCGCTCATACGTATCCTGTGCCAGAGCGCGTGCGTGGACACCCATAGCTGTCAGGTCATAAGAGCCATTTTTCACTTGAATCAGCAGGCTGGCTAATTCCTCCGGTTTTTTCGGGTCAACAAAAAAACCTGCTCCATGCTTCTCCACGATCTCTTTGGTCCATCCCGCAGAATTCACAATGATGGGTTTGCCTGCGGCCAAAGAATCAAAAAACTTGTTTGGTGAGTTCGTAGTCAGAATTGGCAAATCTTGAAAGGAAGTAATGGTCAGATGAGAAGCCGACAGCAGGACAGGCATTTCCTTACGCGGGATGGAACCAATGAACATGACGTTGGACAATGCATGCATTCTGCAAAACGCCTCTAGCTCAGGCTTTGTTTTACCATCACCTGCCAGCACGAAAACAATCGTTGTTTCCTGCTGTTCAGCCAATAAACGTGCAGCCTCCACCACATATTCCAGGCCGTTGGCAATGCCCATCGAACCTCCATGCGTAATGACTAGCTTTCCTTCTAAACCATGACGTGAAGTAAACTCGGCTACCATTGAAGGGTCCACCTTATCAGGTGAAAACAAGTCCAGATCGGAGCAGTTGGGAATCATACTCACTTTGTCCGGATGGATTCCTGTTTGGCGTACCCCTTCTGCCATGCCCGGCGAGAGCGCCACCACATGTTCCGCTTCTTTATACGCTTTCTTTTCAAGGAATCGTAGCAGAAAGATCAAAAGAGGGGAACGAATCGCGCCAATTTGTATGGGCGCCTCGGGCCATAAATCCCTCACTTCGAACACAAAGGGAACACGCTTTAGCTTTTTAATGAGCAGTGCGGGAATGACAACCGTCAGAGGTGTAGAGGTAGCCAGGACAATATCCTGTTTTTTCAAAGTAAGACTGATAATCGATGAAAACAGGACAAAGTAAAAAAAGGAAAGTGCCCTGCGAAAGAAGCTCATGTAATTGGAATAACTGTTATGCACGGCGATCACGTGTATTCCATCGATCAGATACCGCCGGGTAAATGTCCCCTCCTCTGTCGGTTCTAGGGATTGGAGTGCAGAATCACCGGTAAGTATGGTCACTTCATGCCCCTCTTTTACGAGGTGTTTGGCGAATTCATAAGATCTCGTCCCCTGTGCTCCATCCCTAGTCGTAAAGTACTGATGGATATACAGAATTTTCATATTTGGCACCCCCCTCCGACGAACAGGTCCATTGGCCCCCCCTTAATACAGATCTATTCCGTTTGTCCCAGTAATAGAACTTAGTAACCAGTCAGTCGGTAACGATAAAAACGGCGGAGCCATATTTCGAGCGCGAGCGGGTTAAAGATGTCCCGGAACCAGATGACCCCTTTTCCCGGTGACTGTTTGCAGTATTGTTCATATTTAGCCAAAAGTTTTTTCCGATCAATAATGCCAGTAGAAAAAATCAGACTATCTTCCTGAAAGTAACGCAGCACACCCTCCCGTAATTCTCTTTTCAGCCACTCACTCTGTGGATTGACAAATCCCTGTTTATCCTTGCGCCACGCGATTTGCTTCGGTAGCAACGGTTCCATCGCTTTGCGGAATACATACTTCGTCCACCCGTCCTTCATTTTCAAAGCGGGGGTTAGCGGCAACAGCTTTTCAATCAGCCGATAATCCAGAAAAGGAAGCCGCACCTCTCGGGACCAAGCCATCGACATCCGGTCTTCATAATGCGTCAGGGCAGGTACGGAAAAGTGGCGGATATCCAAGGCTTGACGCTCTTCCACACTCATTCCTGAAGCGAGCCCAAGCGGAATCCATCGATACTGATGTAGCGCCTCTCCCGCGATCTCGATCTCCTTTGGTTTCAACACACTAGGCAAATACCGTTTTGCTTCCGACATAGAAAACTGATTCAATATGGTCCCTTGTTTCCAGAAACGGAAAAACTCGATGGGGGCCTGAGCAATTTGTCCCTGACGAAGAAGCGATTGCAAATAAAATCCCAGGTACTTGCGATACCCGCATAAAAGCTCGTCTGCCCCCTGCCCGCTCAAGATCACCGTGATTCCCATCTTCTTGGCCTGTTCCATAAGCAAATAATGAGCAATCGTGGAAAAGCTGCTAATCGGCTCGTCGTTGTACCAGGTCACTCGTTCCAAATACGCGAAAGCCTGTTCTGGCGCAAAATCCAGCACTACCTTGTCTACGGGCCGCTTGAGATGCCTGCTCATCATATCGATAAACGGACTTTCATCAAAACGCGAATCCCTACTAACTGCCGACAGCATGTGCAGAGTTCCATCTCTTTGGGTCAATGTGTCCATGACTGAAGCGATGGAGGATGAATCCACACCACCGGACAGCAGTACACCGACTGGCACGTCACTTCTCATTCGGAGCCTGACAGCATCCGTAAATAATCCCCTGACCTCTTCCACCAGTTCCGATTCGTCTGACTGTTTGTAGGTGTCATGGGTAGGAAAGGACCAAAAAGCGCGCAAGGTACCAGACAGGCTGTCTTCCTTCAAATCAAAACAAAGAGTATGATGAGGAGGAATTTTTTGAATCCCTTCAAAAAAACTTTCTTCGGACGTTGCCAAGAGGGACTGCTGGATGTATTCGCCAATTCTTTGATAATTCAAAGAGAATGGCTGATTGACCAACTCCAAGATTGTTTTCAACTCAGATGAAAAAACCAGCTCCCCATCGCTGATTGCGTAGTACAACGGTTTGACGCCAAATCGGTCTCGACACAGATAGAGCTTTCGTACTCTCTGATCCAACCAGGCAAATGCCCACATCCCGTTGAATCGGGCTAAGGCATCATCCACTCCCCACTGGTGAAGAGCGGTCAATACGACTTCCGTATCCGTGTCACTAAAGAAACGATAGCCCAGACCCTCTAGCTCTTGGCGAATCTCCTGATAGTTGTAGACTTCACCGTTATAAATGAGGATGCCTTGGTCTGTCCCATAGACCATTGGCTGTGTCCCCATCTCACTTACGTCCAGGATGGATAGGCGTTGGTGTGCCAATCCTACGCTCCACTCTCCTGATTGGTAAAGGCCAGTCCTTTGGGCATCCGGCCCGCGGTGAATCTGGATTTGTTCTGCCTGACGCAAGCGATGCACTAAGGTATCAACCTGATTTTTAGTCACGATTCCTGCAATTCCGCACATGTCTGCTTACCCCCTTTGTAATCGTATGGACGGCTGTTTCTCTCCTACACTTGGACGCAACAACGGCAGCAGGATGTGACCTACTACCCGCTCTTCTGTAAACTGACTAGCTGCTCGGTTCGCAGCCATTCTCATCCGTTCATAAAGTTCTGGATCTTGGCTCATACGCTTTATGCAAGCAGCAATCTGGTCAGGAGCATTTACCGAGACAAGATACCCATTTTCCTCCTGCAGGACTAATTCAGGTATCATGCGCCATTCGGTGGCAATTACAGGAACCGAAGCAAAAAAAGCTTCCACGATAACGGCCGGATAGCCTTCACCCAGATGGTAGGAAGGCAGCAGCAAAACATCATAGCCCGCGATCGTTTGCAGTACCTGGTCAGAATCCAAAATTCCACCGTATCGGGCACCTGGCAGTTCCTCTAGCAACTGTCGGAAACGCTCTTGATCGCCAGCGAAAATGGGGCCGTGAAAGGTGCATGTCATCGTTTGGTCCTGCCTCATTGCTTCCAAAATGTCAAAAACGCCCTTTTCCTCCCGGATTTGTCCTACAAAAACAGCAGAAACAGAGCCCTTCTCTTTGCTTGTATGTAGAGGTAGCGGCTGAAACGGGAGGAAATTGGGGAAATGAATCACCCGTTCTTGCGGAATCCCCATCCGATCGATAAAAAATCGACATAGTCCTTTTGTTTGCGGGAGCAAATAATGTGCCTTTTCAAAAATTCGTCTGATCACCCACCTGTACCACTTGGGAAGTCTGACATAATCCTCCTCAAAGTCACCACCAAACAATTTGAGCACGACTTTCCTGCCGGAGTGTTGATACAGTAGGATGAGGAGTAGGCCCAGCGTGTAGGCAAAACGATTGTTTGCCCAAATCAATATGCCGTCCACATGCCTCTTTCTCCGCCAGGCATGAATGAAAAAGGATAAGGCATGGGCTACATCCTGGATATCCAGTCGTCGCCCTAGCTTGCTCTCCTTCTCTTTGCGCGATGTATCGAGTATCTCCAGCTCGAATCCTGCCTCCTTCAGCACGCGGCTGTTCACCATCCGAAAGAAAGATACGGTGTCGCCCCCTATCGGTGGAGGAAGCGGCCCTACAGCAAGAAACCGTCCACTCGAACCATTTCTTTTCATGCCAATCCCTCCTGAGTGTCCCTAAGCTCGTTTTCATTCGTAAAAATTTGTTCGTACAGCCCTACAATATAGGGGGCAGAGTACTGACGGACTTTTTGTATTCCAGAATCAAAAACAGCCTCTTTGTTAAGTGCAGCCAACATCCCATCCGCCAATGAATCTACACAGTCGGTTTTGACCAGCACTCCATATCTACCTTCTTCCAGTATTTCATCTGGCCCACTGGGACATCTCGTAGCTACTACACGAGAACCACTTGCAATGGCCTCCAGAAGGATGTTAGGGAAACCCTCCCAACGTGAGGAGAGGACAAATAAATCTGCTTGCTTCAAATAGGGATAAGGATTGCTTTGAAACCCTGCAAAGTTCACGTGATCCGTAATTTCCAATTCTTCGGCCAATTGAGTCAGCTCCTCAAGCAACGGTCCTTCTCCCAGAATGTACAGTTGGGCATTTTCGTGCACACTCCGTACCTTGCCAAAAGCCTGGAGTAACAGATCAAACCCTTTTTGGTAGGTTAGCCGCCCTGCTGCGACGATCGCTATTTTCTTTTCATCGTGTGCAAAGGGATGAAACAAGCAGGATTCCCGCTTCACGGTCTCTACATCGAGTGGATTATAAATTCTCACCACCTTGTTAGGATCGAGCCCCGGCAAAAAGGCCAACAAATCCTTCCTCATCCCGTCAGATTGAGTGACAATCACATCGGAGCGCTTATACAGCAGACGATACAGCCAGGTAAAGCATTTCTGGCCGAGCGACGAAAGGGTCTGGATTGATTTGGAAGGTGTGTTTGCCTCCCTCACGATCAAACGAGGGTTCCCGGCCAAGAATGGTTTCACTGCCAGCAGCGCCAGATTCATATAATCCAGCGTAGACATGATCGCATCCGGCTCGAGTCGGTTGATTTGCCGAATGAGCTTGGGCAGCGCATACCGGACACGTTTCGCTTTAAGATTCACAATCTGGATGTCGGACGGCAACTTGGAAACATACGGGCCGAACAGATCTACTACCATGAGGATCGGCTCGATCCGGACACGATTCAGATGACAAAGGAGATGGACAACGACTCGTTCCGCTCCACCTCCAGTCAAGTTAGGAACGATAAGCACCACTCGTTTTCGATCTGGCATTGTGCACTACTCCCATGCTCAAATTGTCTGTGCGAACAAAACGCTGTTGTCCCTCCCTGTCAGCCCTTTGCAGCAAATAAAAAGAAAGACTCACCGTAATCCACGCACTTTTTTCCACATAGCTAACCAATCCAACATCCCACAGCAACGAAGCTATCGTTATGATGAAGACAAGCCTGTAAAGTTTGTTATCCGAGAAAATCCCTTTCAAACACAGCACCAGAATGATCACATCGGTCAGATAAAAGAGTGCAGTCCCTATAACACCAAAATCGGCGAGCATTTCTACGTAATTATTGTGAGAGTATGTTCCATATGAACCGAGTACCCTGAACTGGTCGATTCCATGGCCATGCATTGGTTTCTCCATCCATAGCCCTAGTGCTTGCTGCAACATATCAAGTCTAGTCGTACCACTCGTGTTTTCACCCTCCAATAAGGCGACGAACCGTTTGCTGACCGTTATCGATTCCAGATTATCGATCAAGAGGCCGCCAATGACTAGAGGCACCATAATCAGAAGAAAATAGAGCCCCATGAGAAGCGCCTTGTTCAAGTAGGACCTTCTCGACCACCTATGCAATTGATACGCGGCGTACCCCAAAAATACTGCCCAGAACAAAAGCATTTTGATGCTTCCCGAAAAAATAGTTGCAAACAGGATGAATCCCACAGCACAGGCACCTAATTGCCATTGGCGACGAGGCGCGGCCATCAGAACAAATGCCACCGTCGTCAAGTGAATGGCCATCGCATTGGGATTCCCGAGAATACCTGCCAATCTCATGTTCGTCCCTGCATCAGACATCTCTGGAAGTGTCGAGGCAATAATCGCAGTCCCGCTCCACAGACTGCCTGCAACCACAGCACTCCAAGAAGCCCCAGAAAGCAATGCTAACCAGAGCAGCAGCGCCCCTATAACGGTGGACACGAGGCTAATTGAAGATTGCAAAGCTACCTGCGGATCGGTCGACCACCATATAGACGCGAGCGCATAAATCATGAACAGAAGAGGCAACGCCATCCAAGGCGACACCGTCAAAGGTCTGCCTTGCAAATATCGGATGATAATGACCACACCGAGTCCAATGGCGAATAACAAGCTGAGACGGGAGAGAAGAGGGACAGCTGGAAACACCATGGTACTGAAGATATACAAAAAGACGAGCCAATTCAGTACACGTGCATGTTCACGGTCCTGTTCCACTGTCATCTTCCCTTCATCGTCGGACGTTGGAAATCGTATAGAGGTACTTGCCCGAAGGACTTGGCTCGATTTCATTACAAAATTCGAAATGGACATTGCACGTCATGATCTTCTGAATATCTTGTCTAATGGATTCCATCTCCGCTTGATATCCCACGGCACGATCTACGGGAACGATCAATACACGAAGCATGTCTCTCTTTTCCTGTATGACCTGAAACTTTTGGATATACGGCTTGGGATCCAGGATGAATAAAAAAACCCTGCCATCAATCCAACGTCCCTGTTGATCAATGAACATATCCGTTCTCCTGCCGATAACCTCCTGTAACAGGGGCAAGCCACGTCCACAATCGCATGTATCTGCACTCCATACGCCCATGTCACCGATTCGATAGCGAACGAACGGCATCACCTGGTTAACCAGCAGCGTGATTACGATCTCTCCCACTTCACCGGGTCTTGCTTGGGTCCCATCCGGCCGCAATATTTCCACATAATGAGTCGGAGTAGAAACATGCAATCCTTTATGCCGATCGCATTCGCAAGCAACATCCCCTACTTCCGTCGAGCCATAACGATTAAACATTTTTGTCTGGAACACTCGTTCGATGGTTTCACGCATATGGGGATAGAGTGTACCTGCGGATGTCATGATGGCTCGTGGTGAATAGAGGGGAATCTTTTCTCTTTCACTATAGCGGGCAAGTTCGTACAAGCTCTCCACATAGGCGAGGATTTGCACGGGGCGGAATCGATTGATCTGATCGATATACTCACGCATGGTCGCTTGAGTCATACGAAGTGAGTTTAGCCATCTTTCGTTGCGCAGCCAACGCCCCACCTGAGTCCGAAAGCTATCGCGACCTGCCATCAGGTCTCGCTCTGACCCCCAGAGCCTAACCTGTTTGTCGTTGATGGCACGCCCCGTCCACTCATCATCCAATGCTTTGATCGCCTGATTCCAGAAGAAATATTCCTCATCCTGGATAAATCGAACGGGGACACCAGTCGATCCACCCGATGTATTTTCGTACCAGTTGCGCTCGGACATATCACTCGACAGCAGTTCCTCGAAACGGAAGCGAATCAACTCCTTATCCAGCAAGGGAAGATTACCGAAATTCTCCAAGTGGATATTACCGAACCTATCAACTACTTCGCTTTCACGAAAAATCTCGCGGTAATAGGCCGTGTTGTGAAAGGCGTGTGAAAGCAACGTCTTCAACCTCTCTTGCTGCAGCTGATGCAAACTTTCCTTGTCCAGCCATTGCCATTTGCGTAGCATATCGAGATAAACCAACGTTTTTCCTTGAAAGGATAACCGTTTCTCCCACATGAATTGCTTAAGGCTCATTTCGCACTCCTCTTTTAGCGTTTGACGTTGGATATCGTAAACCGGAACTTTCCAGAGGCTGTCGTCGGGATATCCTGAACGAAATGGAGTTGAATGTGGACTTCTTCCCCCATTAAGTCCCGGCACTTGGCAACGATCTTCTCAATACCGTCCTGATAGAAATAATGGGGGTCATGCATTTCTTGAATCGGGATGATCGAGATGTCAAGCTGTCCCACTTCATTCTGCATAACCTGAAATTTTTTCACGAACGATTGTGTCCCCAACAGGATCACAAACATCCTGCCATCCACCAGCTCGCCATTGGGTTTGACGAAACAATCGTTGACCCTCCCTGTTATCTCCTTCAGCATCGGTAGTGAACGTCCACAGGAACAGGATTCTACCGCCCAACTTGCCGTATCGCCGATTCGATAGCGGATGATTGGCATCGCATAATTGTGGAGAGAGGTGATGACCAGTTCTCCGGTTTCCCCTGGTGAAACCGGTCTGCCGTCAGGAGCTACGATCTCCACATAATGAGTGAACATGGAGACGTGCAGCCCTGTATGTTGCTCGCATTCACAGGCAATGGCTCCGATTTCGCGAGAGCCATACCGATTAAACACAGGTGCCTGGAAAACCTGTTCAATTTTTCCACGCATATGCGGATACAGCATACTAGCTGTCGTCATGATGGAACGGGGAGAATGAACGGCCAGCCCTCGATCTTCTGCATATCGAGCTAATTCATATAAACTCTCTACGTAAGCTAGTATTTGCACAGGACGGAAACGGTTAATTCTCTCCACATAGTTTTGTAAGCAGCTCTCAGACATTTTGCGGGTATTCAACCATTGCTCGTTGCGCATCCAGCGCCCCATGTATGTTTTCCACGTTTCTTTTCCTACCATGAGATCCCTCTCGGACGCCCAAAGAACGATCTGCTTGTCAACAAGTTCCCTGCTGCTCCATTGGTCGTACATGATTTTCACTGCTTGGTTCCATTGAAAATAGGCGTTATCCTGAATCAACCGGATAGGTTCCCCTGTTGAGCCTCCCGACCAGTTTTCATACCACTTTCTTCGACCCAAATCATCTGATTTCAGCGTTTCATAGAAGGGATAAAAGGTTCCCCTTTCCATCAAGGGTAGCTTGGTGAACTTATCCAGAAAAACGCTACCTTCCGGGGAGACCACTCCCGCTTCCTCCAAACGCGAACGGAAATAGGGGACGTGCTCGTAAGCGTGACGCAATAGTCTTGCCAATTTCTTTTGCTGGAGATTTAAGAGCTGGTCATAAGGAAGCCATTGCCTTCGCTGTAGCGTCCTCACATGCTCCAGGATCGGTCCCTGAAGCGAGATCCTCCTTTTCCAGGCGATTTCCTTTAAATTGATCACGTGAATCTCTCCCCTTAGTCGACTGGTTGACTGCTCATGGTAGAAACAACTTTAGTTTCTATTTGCTTCCTGCGTCCGTAGAGCATGATGGCAACAATCAGCAAGAGGTTGAATGCAGCACCAGTCAAACAGTAAATCGCGATACTGCCGAGAGCGTCCAGGTGTGCTACTCCTAATAAAAGAGCCAACGTTCTCGCGACAAACAGGCAAATCTCATATCCCAGAAGAAAACGTTGCAGCCCGTATACCTGAGCGGTAGCGATGGACGGTGAATTAATGAAACCGAAAAAGAGCCAGACGACAATCCACCGTGCGTACTCCCCCGCTGCATCCCATGAATCGCCCAGCACCACCGAAAACAACCAGGGGCCAAAACTGATCACGGCTAGTGCAGGTACAGAACCTATAAGTACAAGGCCGAGTGTGGCCCTTTTCCATAAGGCATACAACGACTCTCCCCGTCTTTGCCCCTGGGAAGCCCGCTGATAATAAACCTGGGAAAGCGATTGTCCAATAATACCGAGTGGCATTTCAATCAAGCGGACTGCTAGCGCATACCACCCCACGACAGTAGCTCCATACGATTTCATAAGCAGAAAGGATGGAATGTTTTGAGAAATGGCATTTAAAAGGGTTTGTGGGGCGCTATACATAGGAAACCGAGCATATTGTTTCGCCGCTTTCCGTATGGCTGGCATTGATAGTGAACGGCGGAAGAGATGTCTGTCCTCCCTCCACACCTGTGTTCCCAGAACAAATGAAACTAACACCTGCCCTAAAATTTGCCCTCCAATCAGTCCGAAAGCTCCCGTATGAAGGACCCCCCCCGTTACCTGCGTCGCTGTTACGCCGGCAGAACGAAATACCTGTGACGCCGACAACCGAGCGAATGCTTGCCTCCGTGTACACCAATAAGTCAGAGTTTGGTATATGCCCACTGCTAGCACACTGAGAGATATCCACCCGATTACGTGCAAGATCTCTCCTTGGGGAAACGGAACCATGCCCGATATTCCGAATCCGAGAGCAACCAAAAAAACGACAGTTGCCATCGTAATGACAGCAAGCATTGCGATAATCAGGAGACTACCTGCCTCTTCCTCTTCATCGGGCAAGACGATTGCCACTTCATACCGCCATGCAGAGACACCGGCAAGCACACTGACGATAGAAGTGTAGAGTGAGAATAAGCCAAATGCAGAAGGTTCGTACAACCTGCTCAAAAATGGGGCCGCTACTATCGTCAGCGCCTGCGCCATTCCAGTTCCTGTCATGAGAATGACCACTTGCCTGAGAAACTGCCTTTGCGCAAGTCCGGTTACGAAGGTGGAAATCCGGCTCATTCCTGTTCCTGGTACCAGGCCAGATACCGTTTCAACCCTGCTTCCAGCGATGTCTGCGGCTGATACCCCAAAAGACGTTTGCTCCTCTCCAAGTCAGCCCACGTGATCGGTACATCTCCTGTCTGCATTGGCAGCCAATCAATTTGGGCTTTCTTGTCCAGTAGCTTTTCCAGAAGGCATACCAAATCCATCAGTGACGTCGGCCTGTCGTTGCCCAGATTGAAAACCTCAAAGTTGTCACTTTCGTAGTCCATAGCCATACGGATGCCTGCCACAATATCTTCCACAAAGGTATAATCTCTGCTGGTTGTTCCATCTCCGAACAATTGAATCGGTTCGCCATTCAACATTTTTCGAGTAAATGTCTGGATGGCCAAATCGGGCCGCTGCCTTGGTCCGAATACCGTAAAGAATCGCAATGCAATCACGGGCAAGCCATAGCAGTTTTGATAGCTTTGGCACAGTGCTTCACCTGTTACCTTGGTCGCCGCATAAGGCGATGCTGGCCGATTGATAGCATCCCTCTCAGAGAACGGGACCTTCTCATTGACCCCATACACCGAACTACTAGATCCAAAAATGAATTTTTTTACCCCCCAGGCAATGGACAGGTCAAGTAGATGCGTAGTACCGACAACATTTGTTTGAACATAGGCCAGTGGATTTTGAACAGAGGGACGTACACCCGCTTTTGCCGCCAAATGAATCACCTTGTCAGGCCGAAAATCCCGAAAGACCTTCTCCATAGCATCCCGATCGGCAATATCAGCTTCCACAAACCGGTAATGGCTATATGATTGGTGTGTCCGTATGTTGCGTTCCTTTAGGGTCTGGCTGTAAAACGGATCATAATTGTCTATGACCATCACATCGAAGCCCTCAGCAAGTAGACTGTCTACAAGATGGCTTCCGATAAATCCCGCACCTCCTGTCACCAACACACGCGCTATCGGCTGCTCCAGTTTTCGGCCAATACCCGCTACCTCATATCCGTATGAGGATAACCTGGATCGATCCAAAAAGTTACGGCTGTCGATGAGCAACGGATTGTTCATATCCATGGCCAATCTCTCATAGGGCAAATGGCGAAACTCTTCCCACTCCGTGACGAGGATGATCGCATCAGCACCCTTAAACACGTCCTCCGCACTAAGGCTGTACGTCACCCCCAGGTTGGGAAACTGCCTTTGGCAATTTTCGATGGCCACAGGATCGTATACCTTCACTCGTGCACCTTCATCGACAAGCCTTCTGATGATGTCCAAGGAAGGGGCATCCCGTAAATCATCTGTGTTGGGTTTAAAAGCCAGACCTAGGATGCCAACAGTCCGCCCCTCGATGGTACGTAACCGCGCTCTCAGCTTCTGCAAGACCCATTCCCGCTGTCTTTGATTCACTTGGACAGCCGCATCTACCAGTACCATTTCGCACTGATGCTGCTTTCCCATTTGCAGGACGGCCTGCGTATCTTTTCCGAAACAGCTTCCTCCCCAGCCAATGCCTGCTTGTAGGAAACGCGGTCCAATCCTTTTATCCAATCCGATTCCATAGGCCACATCCACAATATCAGCACCTGTTTTTTCAGCCAGATTTGCAAATTCATTAATAAAAGATATTTTCATCGCTAGAAAAGCGTTGGAAGCATACTTGATCATTTCCGCGCTGGCTATGTCCGTCAGCAATAATTCGGGTTTTGAGAGCATCTCTGGCCGAGGAACAGAGGATAGCGGCAAAAAGCTCTGCTCCAATAGAGGACAAAAGATGTCTTGAATGACTGAATGTCCATCCCGTGACTCCAATCCCACAACGATGCGATCCGGATAGAGCGTGTCATGTAACGCTTCTCCTTCTCGTAAAAATTCAGGAATGGATGCAAGTATCACCCTGCCTGCTTTCCCCTTCTTGGCCCGCTCCTGTTCGACGATCTGTCTCATCCTCTTGCCTGTACCGATCGGAACCGTTGATTTGATAACCAGCAAGGGACGATGATCTGCCTCTAGACGGCCCGCCACTTGGACAACCGCTTGCTCCACATACGACAAATCCACCTCCCCACTGTCCAGAGAGGGTGTACCCACGGCGATCATGATGGCATCGACGGAAAAATCCACCTCGTCCCAATCCGCAGTAAATTGAATTCGATCACCAGCCTGGTGAAGTACTTCCTGCAGTCCTCGCTCAAAAATTGGGATGTTACCTTGCTGTAGCATTTGCACTTTTTTCGGATCAGCATCGAGCATCATCACATCGTGTCCCAGATACCCTAGTACACAGCCAGTCGTCAATCCCACGTATCCGCAACCCACAACCAATACCTTCATAAATCTGCCCCCTGTTCCTTTCATTAAAAGAAAATCCAGCGCTTCTGCTTGCTCTTGGTTAGCGGAGTAAGGATTTGCAAGGCTTTCCCGTGTAAAATGGCTTGCGCATTGTACCGAAACATTTCCACTTCCTCTTCAGGAATAATTGTCGCGAGAGCTTTATACGCCTGGGACAATTCTGGCCTACGGGACCTCACATGATGACTGTCACTGGCAATCACGTGTACCAGATGTTGCTGCACGAAGTCAATGGCGCACCCTCGTGCGGTACGTCCAAAAAGCCCCAACAGACTACCAGCCGTCACCTGCCCAATGGCTCCTTGCTCTATCCATTCTCGGAGCAACGAGGGATTGAGACGAAACACCTCTATTCTTTCAGGATGCGCAATGACGGGAGTGATTCCACGATCCAGAAGTTGTCTGACTACCCTTTTGGAAAATAGAGGGAAATGAACAGAAGGAAATTCCAACAACACGTGCTTCATCCCATTTCCCAGGGTAAGAATTTGTCCGGAATACAAGTGGTCTATTAGTTCTGAATGAACGTGTACCTCGGAGCCTGGATGAATACGGACAGGAATTTTTTCCCGCCCCAAAGCTTGTTGAAGATCTTGTACAGACTTCAAAACATTTTCGGTCCGCTGCGAATAAAGTCCATCGTAGGTATGAGGAGTGGCGATGATGTCGGTGATTCCATCACTGACGGCGATTCTCGCCATTTCAACCGCTTCCTCTGACGTTTTCGCTCCATCATCTATTCCTGGAAGAATGTGACAGTGAATATCCACCATGTCCGTCCCTCATTCTTTTTCCGTGTATTCATAGTAGGCCTTATCTTCCCTGCCCCTCTTCTTGTCGTTCAAAACGACACCGATCACTTTCGCTCCCACATGGTCGAGCAGCGACTTTGCTTTTTTTGCATGTTCCCGTCTTGCTTTTCCACTTCGAATAATCAAAAGCACTCCGTCCACAAAAGACGAAAACACCTGACTATCAGTGACAGGCAGCAGCGGTGGCGTATCAATCAAAACCAAGTCGTACCTCATGGTCAACCAAACAAGCACTTCCCTCATTCGGGGTGAACTAATCAGTTCTGTCGGGGTATCCGGATTCTTTCCGGCCGGGATGATATCAATCCCAATTTCATCTATCCGTTGAATGACCTCTGCAACATCATCAATCTGTCCAAGGAGTAAATCGGAGAGTCCGGTTGTATTGGATAGTCGAAACACACGATGTACAGAAGGCTTTCGCAAATCACCGTCCAACAGGAGAACCTTCTTCCCAGATTGCGCGAACACAATCGCTAAATTACTTATTGTCGTTGTCTTGCCTTCCCCTGGCTCTGCACTGGTAACAATCATTGTTTTCAGATTGGATGCGGAAAAATGAATATTCGTTCGAAGTGTCCGATACGCCTCGGCAACCTGCGACCGTGGATTGCTATAGCAAATCAGCTTGCTAACCGTTTTCTTGTCCCTCAAACTGGACACTCCTTTCCGTTCTCTCTTGTGGTTTTGTCTTTCTATAGTCGATAGTCGTTATCACTCCCAGCACAGGAAGGTTGAGGAGCTGTTCTACCTGCTCTTCCGACTGCAGACTCTTGTCGAGAAACTCCAGGAAAAATACGATTCCGACACTGCCTAGCATCGCAACAATAAAGGCAATGCCCATGTTGATATAAGGCTTTGGACGGATGGGGCTCGGTGACTCCACGGGACGCGCTTCGTCCAGAATGGAGACATTGTCCACCTTCATGATGGAATTCAAATTGGATTGGAACGCCTTTGCAAAACTGTTTGCAATCAAAACCGCTTTCTCTTGATCAGGGTCCACTACGCTGATTGCAGTGACGAGCGACTCGTTGGTGTCCCGAACAATCACCTTTTTCAGCAGTTGCTCGGTCGTCAACGGTAATTGCAGCTGTGCTTGTACATCTTCGGCTATTTTCCGGCTTTTGATAATGGCTCCATACGTTTTGATTAGTTCCTGGTTAGCACGGACATCGTTGTAAAGCGACTCCAAACTGGCAGTTCCACTGCTCTGAACAACGATGGTAGCTGTAGCTTCATATTCAGGAACCAAAACGTAATAACTTACATAACCGCTACATGCCACAGCCACCATTACACAAACGACAATCAACCAAGCTCGCTTCCTGAGGACCCGACCGATTGCAGAAATATCCAACGTTTCCATAGCGGCGATACCCCTTATCTGTCGTCAAGTTTATGTTCACATTGCTAAATAAAATCCTAATAAAAACCATATGGCCAACCCTCTCCCAGTATGACTGAGGATCGTCTCATAAAAAGGTGAATATTCACAAGTAATCAGAACGCATTATTTGTCCCTCAGGATCATACCTGTAATCTCAAGCAGGCTTACTTCAAGAACGAGGAGAAAACAAAATGAAGCTTTGGGTAAAATGGGTGCTCATTACTCTGCTCGCCATATGCCTGGCGGCGGGTGGTTATGCCTGGTATCTCTATCATTCAGTGAAGGTTGTCATCGAGCAAACATACGAGCCTATACGAGCGACAAGATTGGAGAAATCGGAGTTGCGTGAGATAAAGATATCGACCCAAAAGAAAGACCCCTTTTCCCTGCTCATACTGGGAGTGGATGAAACTCCTGGAGACAAAGGGAGATCTGACACGATTATCATATTGACCATCAATCCTGAAAAAAACTCTACTCTACTATTCAGCATTCCCCGTGATACGCGGACCGAATTAATTGGTAGAGGAACCATGGACAAAATTAACCATGCCTATGCATTCGGCGGAGTCGAGATGTCCGTCAAAACAGTAGAATCTTTTCTACAGATCCCTATTGATTATTACGTGAAAGTGAACATGAGGGAATTTGTGAAAGTAATTGATATTTTGGGAGGCGTTCAAGTAGAGAACCAAGCAGCCTTCCACTATGAAGAGCATTCATTTGCGAAAGGCTCCTTGCTTCTGAACGGGGAAGAGGCACTTGCCTACAGTCGGATGAGGTACGATGACCCCCGTGGTGACCTAGGCAGAAATGAAAGGCAGCGGCAGGTCGTCCGCTCATTGATTAACAAAGGAGAAGAACCCGAGGTGTTGACGAACATCAAGAGCATCTTTGATAATATTGCAACCAGTGTGAAAACAAACATGACTTTTGACGAATTGAAGGATCTTGCCCTTCATTACAAACCAACCACGCAACATTTACAAGTGTTGGAGATCAAAGGGTCCAATCGGTTAATGAACGGCGTGTATTACTACATAGTCACACCGGAAGAACGCAAGCGAATCGAGACACTCTTAAAAGAACAATTGGACAACACTAATCCCGTGCACCATGGGTGAAAAAAAACAGCCTCCCTCTCTTTGGATTGGGCGGCTGTTTCTTGGGAGAGGAGCCTACGATCAGGCAGTTCTCTCCAATTCAGGATTGTAACGCTTCACATACTCATAGATTTCCTCTCCCTGCAAGCGCTTTTTCGCAAGGTTATCCATTTGATTAGCAAGATGCGTAGCAAGCTGTTCAACACCTTTTTCAATACGCTTTTTTGCCGCATCAGGCAGAGTAAGGACGTGTGGCACAAGGAGTTGCAAATACCATATTCCTTTTTCTTCCTCAGACACATCAATTTCCAGTTCCATATCCTTACTGTCAAAATCATACAGGTGGTTAAATAGCGTTTCCTTCTCTTCCAAAGGCAATGACGTGATATCGAATTTCTCCACGCTCAAATAGTATTCTTCATTGAACAATACGATTTTGTCATCAATTTCCTGATACTTCTTGGCTAACGGATTCATTATCATCGTTCCCTTCTGCTAACTACTCAATCTACCCTATAGAATACTATCTTACCGAATATTTTGGCAACTCATTCGTCATAATATTTAAAATAGGCAGGGGTATCTTCCAGAAAAAAGGGCCTTGCAACATGTGCAAGACCCTCTTGTTATTTGTCTACAGTAACGTCGACCCTTCCACTACCGCTTGTGCATCTTCGAGAGAGATCAAGACCGCACGTGCCTTTCCACCGCTCTGTCCTGCAACGTAACCGTCTGATTCCATCATCTCGATCAAACGAGCTGCCCGGTTGTACCCTACACGGAAGCGGCGCTGCAGCCCGGATGCTGATGCGTGACCTTGCTCGGCAACGAATACGAGTGCCTCCAAATAGAGCGGGTCATCGCCTGCATCAAAGGATTGCACCTGCTGTTCCAAATCTTCCTTGCTGAAGAAATACTTAGGCTTTCGCTGCTTTTTAATCATCTGCGTAATTCGTTCGATTTCGTCGTCCGAGACAAAGTTACCTTGCAGACGAACCGGCGTTGTTCCGCTTTCGAGGAAAAGCATGTCTCCTCGGCCCAACAATCGCTCAGCCCCTGATTGGTCTAGGATTGTGCGAGAGTCTACCTGGGAGAATACCGCAAATGCCAAACGGGTCGGAACGTTTGCTTTGATATTACCTGTAATGACGTCAACGGACGGACGCTGGGTAGCCAATAACAAGTGGATGCCGCAAGCGCGTGCCTTTTGGGCAATACGAATGATGCAATCTTCCACATCTTGCGGAGAAACCATCATGAGATCAGCTAGCTCGTCAATCACAATGACAATGAACGGCAGTGCATCATCTGTCGTTTGGTTATAACGGTCGATATCCCGCACGCCAGCATCCACAAAGAGTGCGTACCGTTTTTCCATCTCCTCGACACACCATTTGAGGGCAGCAGTCGCCTGCTTCGCTTCCGTCACGACAGGTGTCACCAGATGGGGCAAGTGGTTGTACGGAGCCAATTCAACCATTTTCGGGTCAATCAAAAGCAGTCTCACTTGTTCAGGTGTTGCTTTGTACAGCAGGCTGACAATGATCGAATTGATGCAGACGCTTTTCCCTGAACCGGTCGAGCCCGCGATCAATCCGTGCGGCATTTTCTTAATATCTGCGATAATCGGCTCTCCACCGATGTCCATCCCAAGTGCAACAGCCAGCGGAGAACTATGCTCCTGGAATTTTTCGGATCCGATAATCTTTTCAATCATGACAGGCTGACTGGCGAGATTCGGCACCTCAATCCCGATGGCGTTGCGACCTGGAATAGGTGCCTCGATCCGGATATCTTTTGCAGCCAAATTCAGCTTGATGTCATCTACCAGGCTCGTGATTTTGTTGACTTTGACCCCTGGAGCGGGTTGCAGCTCAAATCGCGTAACGGACGGTCCTTTTACAATCCCGACGACGTGCGCACTTACATTGAAATTGGACAGCGTTTCTTCCAGCAACAGCTTTTGGATTTGGGTATGCTCATCATCGTCATCACTGACAGGCGGGCTCGGATTGAGAAGTTCGAGCTGCGGCTTCACATAAGGTGGCTCTATGATTGCTGGTGGTGTCTCTGCTGCTTGTTCTGTTGCTTGGCCTGCTGCTTGGTCTGTTGTTGGTTTAGCTTCCAGAACCGGTGATGTATTTTTTTCGTCCTGCCGGTCAAGCTCGGCTCGTTCCAGCAATCGGCTGACTGCCGAGGCATACGGTGGCGCGATCACCGTTTCCGTTTCTTCTACTTTTACCGAAGACTCGTGTTGAGCTGCCGCTCTGGTTTCTTCTGCCTCTACAGCTGATTCTATATGAGGTACTGCTTCGGCTTCTTCTACCTCCAAAGCAGATTCTGTTTGTTCTACCGCTTCGATTTCTTCTACCTCTAAAACAGGCTCTGTGTGAGCTACCGCTACCGCTTCAGCTTTTTCTGCCTCCAATGCATACTTTGTTTGTTCTAACGTTTCGGCTTCTTCTAGCTCTACAGCTGACTCTGCTTGCTCTACCGCTTCGGCTTCTTCTACCTCCAAAGCTGACTCTGTATGTTCTACCTCTTCGGCTTCTTCAACCTCTAAAACAGGCTCTGTGTGAGCTACCGCTTCGGCTTCTTCTGCTTCCAATGCAGATTCTGCATGTTCTACCGCTTCGGCTTCGTCTACCTCTACAGCTGACTCTACCGGCACTTCTGCTTCGGCTTCTTCTATCTCCAGCACAGCCTCCGTATTGGCCCCGGCCGCTACTTCCACATACTCAACCGAACCTGCACGGGCACTTGCTTCACTTTCTTCTTCCAGTCTGCCCTCGGCAACAGTTGAACGAGCCAGCTCCACCGTTCCCGACAAAGCTGCTTCCTGCGATGCAAGCTGGACTTCATCCCACGCATCCTCGCGGTGAACCTTGATTTCTTTTTCCGTATGGGTAAAGTCCTCCTCTGCGCCCTCTTCTGGGAAATAGCGCTCGCTGATTTCTTTTTCCCATTGCTTTAATTGATTCAACTGCTCTTCTTGCTCCAAGCGGGGATATACGATTCCCGATGTCGTATGTATGCGGTGCTCCGCCTCGCGAGTAGCAGGGGTGATTTTCCCATAAACCGGTGAGATAATTTCAGACGGTTGATATGACCGCTTATCATCTGCCTGCTGTGGACTGCGAACTGCTTTTTCACTTTGTCTTTCCGGTTTGCGCCACGCCTGCTCCCTATTTTCGGCACGGACGGGAGGCTGCTTCTCTATTTTTTGCTCAACTTTGGGAACCAGTATGCTTTCATGGTTTTCACGGACTTCTCGGGTGCTGCGTGCCTTTTCACGGGTATCTACGCTTTTCTCCTGTTGGAGGGGAGCCTGCTGTCGTGGCATCATTTTGCCATCCACATTTTTTTCCCTATCTTTGCGCCTTTGTAGCGGATACTCATCTGGAACGACAGGAAAGCGGAATTGCCGTTCCTTACTCGATCTAAAATCTTCCATTTCCCGATCGCTTGCCCGCTCTTTTGGGTATATGCTTTTTGTTTTCGCCTTGAGCTGACGGGGAGCTGGATTGACCGGAGAACGAACTTCATCCTCCACTCTTTGTTCTGCTTCACCCTGAAAATAACTCATCAGCTTTTGAAGCCACAACCACATGGTACAACGCCCTTTCTTTCTAACCATCTTTTCCCTCTCATCTTACCACGAAAACGAGCTGTATTTTCCCGGATTGGTGATTTTTTTCCGTATTTGCGCAACCTTTTACCATTTTTTACGTACTACAATATGGAAACAAAAACAAATAGTACATAGGGGAGGAACACTACATGTGGAAAAAGGGAAGTGCCTTGCTGCTCGCGGGTATGCTGGTACTGACTGGTTGTACCAGTGAAGCATCTTTGGTGCGTGATTCGATCGTAGCATCCATAGATAAACCAAACTACGATTTTGAAGGAACCTTGAAGCTGACAGGCGACGTTGATAAACTGCCAGCAGCACTCGGAGAAACAGAGGCGGACAAAGAAGGACAGGCTTTGCTGGCGGCATTAAAAGCTGGCGTAACAGCCAAAGGCTCTCAGCTGGACCTGAATAACGCAAAAATTCAATTGGAAGTAAACGACGACAAATTGCTGCGTGACAACAAGCTTTGGACTGGCGATAAAAAAGCTTCCGTAGAGCTGTTGGTCAGAGACAATAAAGTATATGCAAAATCTCCATTGGACTCCAAATATTTGGTGATCGACGCGGCGGCATCCAATCCTTTCAGCGACGTTAGCGGTGCTGAGGGCGTAAACCCTGCCAAGCTGAAGGAATTTCAAGATAAAATGAACGACCTCACGTTGAACTTCATCAAAAAATACGTGAGCAAATATGGCTACAAACTGGCTGATGCGAAAAACCTGGGCGCCACCAAAGTAACCTTGCCAAACGGTGAAAAAGTGGATGCGACGCATGTAGCCATCAAGATCGACGCAAAAGAACTCGTAAAAATGTTCTTCTTCACTGCAAATGATGCTGTTGCAAGCCAAGATGTGAAAACATTCGCGATCGACATGATCGTTCTGACCAATACCTTTACAGAAGAAATGTATCCGGAAATGGGTAAAACGACAGAAGCAGAAAAGCGTGCACTCGCAGAAGCAACTGTCGCAGAAGGTCTGAAATCCGCAAAAGAATGGCTGGATGAAACAGGTAAAGTATACACTCCTGAAAAAATCGTAGAAGAAATGAAAAAGGAAGGCTTCCACAACCTGGCCTGGAATCTCGACTTCTACGTAGACAGTGCGAAAATGCCTGTACATCAAAAGAGTTCTTTGAACGTAACATTCCAAACGAAAGAAATGAAGCAACCTTTGACAGTTGGATTGGAAGCGGATCAATACGCGTTTAACTTTGGCAAAGCAACCAAATTTACTATTCCTGCAAAAGATGCTGGTGTAACTGTTGAGCAACTGTACGCTGACGAAAAAGCGATCAACAGCTTTAGCGATAAAGGCTTCATGCGTCCATTCGCACAAAGCATGCTGGAGCAACACAAATGGCAAAAAGAACTGGAAGCTGAATGGGCAGAGTATGACGAAGAAGCAGCGGCAGAAGTCGTAGCCCCTTAATTAAAAAAAGAAAAGAGCACGGCGCATCTAAGCGTCGTGCTTTTTCTTTGACTGATAAAGGTTTATAAGTTTCTAACCCCTATCATAGCCATTGTCATGTAACGATCAAATAATCCCTTTTTGTTCCAGATACACAAGTACTGTCTGGACAGACTCCCGGATCGTCTGAGCATCGCTCTCGATAACGAGTTCTGCTGCGTCAGGTTCCTCATATGGAGAAGAGATTCCCGTAAATTGAGGGATTTCCCCGTTTCTCGCCTTTTGATACAAGCCTTTTACATCACGCCGTTCGCATTCTGACAGCGGGCATTTCACATATACCTCGATAAACTCGCCTGCTGCAACGAGTCCTCGGGCGAGCTCCCTGTCCTCTCGGTACGGAGAGATAAACGCCGTTAGTGTGATGACACCTGCATCCACAAACAGCTTGGCTACTTCACCAATTCGACGGATATTTTCTTTTCGATCATCTGGCCCAAATCCCAATCCCCGGTTCAATCCATGCCGGATATTATCCCCGTCCAAGACATAGCTTGCCAAGCCCCGCTGATGGAGCTCATACTCGACTGCGTTGGCCAAGGTCGACTTGCCTGCACCTGACAATCCCGTAAACCAGAGAATGCAACTCTTGTGCCCCGCTCGCTCCAGGCGATCCTTTTTTGTGACCGTGGTCGGATGCCACACGATGTGGGCTGCGCTATCTCTACTCATCGTCTCAATCCCTCTCTCTTGTGCCTATCAAACGGAAAGTGGACGCAATCCCTCGATCAGAACCCGCGCTACCTCGGGACGACTGAACTCTGAAGGCGGTGCTTCCCCTCTCGCTAACATCTCCCTCACCTTGGTACCAGACAAAGCAACATGATGCTCGGCTCCATGGGGACATGTTTTCGTAGAGGCCATATTTCCGCAGGAACGGCAGTAAAAGCTGTTTTCAAAGAATAGCGGAGTGATCCCAAGCTCTTCAGGGGTAAAGCTATGGAAAATATGCTGGGCGTCATATGTACCATAGTAGTTTCCGACACCTGCATGATCTCGGCCGACAATAAAATGCGTGCAGCCGTAATTTTTTCTCACCAGTGCGTGAAAGATGGCTTCACGCGGGCCCGCATAGCGCATCGCAGCAGGGAAAACAGCGAGCTGTACACGGCTGGCCGGATAGTATTTTTGCAGCAGCACCTGATAGCTTTCCATGCGTACGTCTGCAGGAATATCGTCCGCTTTTGTTTCCCCGACAAGTGGATTGAGAAACAGTCCGTCTACGATTTCCAGTGCTGCTTTCTGAATGTACTCATGCGCGCGATGAACGGGATTGCGCGTCTGAAAGCCTACAATAGTTTTCCAGCCCTTTTCCGCAAACAACGCTCTTGTTTCGAGAGGGTCGTAGTAGTGGCTGGCAAACTCGCCCTTATCCGTACGCTTCACCAGTGTAATGCTCCCGCCGAGATAAACCGCCGGGCGCTCCAGAAGCTTTTTTACACCCGGGTGGTTCTCGTCATCGGTTCCATAAACGAGCCGAGCTTCACGCAGCTTATCAGGGGTATAAATATCAGCGACCTCCAGCAAACCATAGACGCTTCCTTGGTGGGTCAAGCGTACCTGCTCGCCAATTTGCAGCCCTTCTGCCACAGCCTCGGAAACGGGGAGCGTAATCGGAATACTCCAGACGCTTCCGTCAAGCAGCCTCATCTCTTCCACCACGGAGTTGTAATTGTTCCGATCTAAAAATCCGCTGATGGGGCTATACCCTCCGATCGCAATCAGCTCCAGGTCAGACAGGGCAAAAGCGTCTATTTCCACATCTTTGGCAGCCAGAGACAGATTTGCCTCTGGATCAAAGCGGTTCACCAGTGTACCTTTGTCCGGCTTACTTCCACTCACTTGCACTCACTCCTCATCCCTTGCCTTGTTATTTTCCTCATGCGGTCATTTTGCCAGATGAAGACCACATTCCGTCTTGCCCAGATGCGACCAGCGACCGGCCCGCTCATCCTCTCCCTCTTTTACAGGCCGGGTGCAAGGCGCGCAGCCAATACTGGGGTAGCTCAGGTCATGGAGGGCATTGTACGGCAATTCAAAAATGCGGATATACTGCCACACCTCTTCCGCTTTCCAATGAATGAGCGGGCAGATTTTAAGCGACTGAAACTTCTCATCGCGATTGACGAACTGCACATCCGCTCTCGTCGCAGACTGTTCCCGGCGAAGCCCCGACATCCAGGCGACGGCTCCTTTCAGCACGCTTTCCATCGGGTCGACCTTGCGAATTTGGCAGCACAGGTCTGGCTGACTTTTCCACAGCTCTTCCCCATGGGCTGCCGCCTGCTCATCAAGCGAAAGGGTTGGCTCTTTGATCGTCAAATGCAAATCAGGGTATTTCGCCCGAATCTTTTCGATCAAGGTATACGTTTCAGGAAAATGAAGATGGGTATCCAAAAAAGTGACGCGGGCATCCTTTTTCACATCGCTGATCATATCCAGGAGCACCATGGCTTCCGCACCAAAGCTGCAAGAATAGATCAACTCATCAGAAAAGTTCTCATACGCCCATTTGATTACTTCAAGGGTGTCACCTTTGGCCAAATCTTTGTTAATAGCGGTGAGACGTTCAGGCGTCGCCGACGAAAAATTCAGACTGTTCATATGCCTCCTCCTTGATCATTGATCGAACTATTCTCCCTGCGTATCAGCCGAATCAGCACGACAAATCCAAGCGTTGCGACAAAAACACTGACGAGGACCACCAGCGTATACAAATCTGAACGCAGAAACAGATGTACAAAAGCAAACGAAACGACCAGCGATGACACAGGGGAAACAATCCAAACCATGACGATCTGTTTAATAATCCCTTTTTGCCAAAGAGCGAAGCCTTTTTCCGCGGTTCCTACACCGAGAATCGCGCAGGTCGTTGCTTGTGTCAGTGGAACGGGAATTCCGAACAGCGAGGCTACAATCACCAGTGTCCCCCCTGTGAGAGAGACGGCACTTCCTTGAAGCAGGGAAAGCGAGGTAATTTTTTTCCCGTTCGTTTCCAGTACCTTCCCGCCCAAAAGCAGGCATCCAGCGGCTACTGCTATACCGCCCAGCCATACACCGGATTGACTCGTCATCAGCCCAGCGCCAACTATCGGACCTACGGCATTGGCAACATTGTTCATCCCTGCTGAAAAAGCTTCATAGACACCACAACCGACCAGCAAAATGGACAGCCACCTCTCCCCTTTTGAACCGGGCTTTTGCAGGTGGGGCCAACGCCCTTGTAAGCGATCAATCAGCTTTCCTGAGTAATAAGCCCCGACAAAGGCTGCCGCTGGTACGAGAATCCAAAAAGAGATAATGATGAGCAGATGCCCCACGTACAACGATTGATAGGCAAGTCCCACTCCCACGATCGAACCGACTGTTACCTCGCTCGTCGACAGCGGAATCCCAAGTAGATTCGCTCCAAACAAGGTGAACGTGGCGGAGGCTAGGACGATCACGACGGCCTCGACACTCATCAGGCTGGCTGGAATAATACCGCCGCTGATCGTCTTGACGACCTCTTGACCGCCCAAGACTGCCCCCAAGAGAGCCGCTATCGCTACTAAAAGCATGGCTATACGTTTGTTTTTGACAGCTCCGCTACCATATGCTGCGCCCATAGATGCGGCTGTCCCGCTCGCTCCGATATTCATGGCGAAAAACAATGCAATGGCGATCGCGACATAACTCCAATCCACGAACAGCACTACCTCCTGTCTTGCAAATCTATAGACTTAAAATTTTTTCCGGTTCTTGGGTAGAGAGGAGGTTCGTTACGATACGCCATCCCATCTCTCTCGCCTTCCCTTCTGTATCGGTACCGACGCACATAATCGGCTTTGTTTGCCACTCTACTCCTGCAAATGCTGCCAATGCGGGCAGGGCATAGCTGTCATCGGTTGCAAGCCAGTCAATTGGACGCTCTGATATCCATTCAGTCGTTGGATGCGCATGATTCCACTCTACAGTACCCGCTTGAACGGTATGGGTCACAGTCCCTTGCGCGTGCAGAACCACCATGCTCTTGCCAGCGCTCAAGTGAAGGATGCGGTCCCCTTTTCCCAATGAAAGGTGCAGATGTACAGTGGAGGTTGTCAGCAATTCGTCCAGCACCAGATTTGGGTACAGCCCCCTTTTTTCCAATGCCTCCGCCGCCAGCCGCCCTCGTGCTGCCAGCTTGCTTTTTATCTGCCGAAGATCAAAACGCCGCAGACGTAGCTCTTGGAAGAAAAAAGAAACTTGTCTTTCATCGTCAAATACGAGCCATTGATAAGAAGAAAAATCTGCAGGAATCCCGGTACCTGCTGCCGATGTCGACACCACAGTCTCCATGAGGGGGATGGGCACTACCTCTGCCCCCAACTTTTCCAGTCTCGTGGCGAGGTCTGCTTCTCTTCCTTCTGTAGTTTTGGCGGCAACAGCGATTCTTTTGCCAAAAAGGGGGCGGGACTCGTACCAGTTTAGCGATTCACGTAATCGAACCACTTCGCCGACGATAATAATCGCTGGCGCCGCGAACCTTGCCTGAGCCACATCCTGGTCAATTGTATCCAGCTTGCCAACCAGCGTTTTTTGTTCGCCCAACGTTCCCCAACGTACCAGCGCAACAGGCGTTTCTTTTGCTTTGCCGTGCGCGAGGAGTCTCTCCCTGATTCGCGGCAAATTTTTCACACCCATGTAAATAACCAATGTTTCTACCGAGGAGAGGGCTGCCCAATCAGGCTCCTTCTCCGCATTTTTGTCGCAAAGATGACCCGTAACAAACGCCACCGAGGAATTGTACTCCCGATGGGTTAGAGGGATTCCAGCGTAGAGCGGGGCGGCCATGCCAGAGGTAACCCCTGGCACGATCTCAAACGGGATGCCGTGAGACAAGCACATTTGGGCTTCTTCTCCCACCCGCCCGAACATGCTGGGGTCACCTCCTTTCAGACGAACCACGGTTTTCCCCTTCTGGGCTTCCTCAATCAATAGGAGGTTGATCTGGTCCTGTGGCAGTGTGTGGCGATCCGCTTCCTTACCGCAGTAAATCAGCTTGGCATCGTTTTTGACGTGGCCGAGCAAGAGTGGATTGGCAAGTCGGTCATAAATGACGACATCCGCGTGCTCAAGTGCTTCCTTTCCACGGATCGTAAGCAGCTTGGGGTCACCGGGTCCTGCTCCTACAAACAAGACACTGCCTGTTTTCATCCTGATCACTCCTCGTGGTTGCAGTCTTTACGGGTAGATAGAAAACGAGACCATTAGCTAAAATGAGAGGTTTCCAGCACATAGCCAACGCCTTGGCGTCCAAGTGGTTTCTTTTCAACAAGACTGAGCTCCTTGATTCGCGGTGGTGCTACCGTATGACGCAAAATATTGTTTTCGGCCGTAGAAAATGCTCGCTCGTCTGATTTGGCAATCACGACTACAGTCAACAGCCTGCCTTCCTCAAGTACTGCTTCCAGCTTGTACAGATAGCTCTCTGTCTGTTCTTCTGCCATGGTATGTCCCTCTTTTCCCGGACCTTAATTCGGATCATGGTTATGCCGTTTGCAAAATGCTGTCCACCTGCTCCTGAATGTGGGCAAGCCCTACACGCTCGACATAGCGCCAGTACTGTTCCCCTTCTTGTCGATCTTCTTTGTAAAGCGTAATCAGTTGGGCGAGGAACGGACCCAATCGATCTACGGTGATGCGCGCATTCAGCTTGCGGTTGAACTGCGCCTCTTCCAGCGTACCGCCAACGTGGATGTCAAACGCCTCAACCATGCCTCCAGGTGTTTTAACCAACGCTCCCTGCAGACCGATATCGGCAATCTGACGCTGACCGCAGGAATTCGGACAACCAATCATATGAATCCGCAGCGGCGTATCGAGAACGACCGAGTCATCGAGATACTGTGCCAGCGAACGCATCCGTTCTTTGGTTTCTACAATCGCCAGGTTGCAGTATTCGGTACCAGTACAGGAAACGGCATACCCGACAAAAGTGCTGGGTGTTAATTTGAAACGGTTGACGATGAGCGGCTCATTGCGAAAAGCAGCGACTTTCTCTTTTGCAATATTGCGAATCAGGACATTTTGGGTGTTACAGGTGCCAATCGTTCCATCCCCGTATTCATCTGCCAAACGAGCCAGTTCAATCAGCTCCTCAGCATTCATCCGGCCGACAGGGACAGACAAGCCTGCGTAGTAAAGACCAGCCTGGCGCTGTTCATGAATCCCGTAAAAATAGCCGCCATTCCAGCCTTTGAGCAAGTCCTCTCCGCCAGCTTCCAGCTCGCCTACCAGATTGATCAGTTCGTCTTTGAATTTCTCCGGTCCCCAGTCTGCTACCAAAAATTTCAGGCGGGCATGGGTCCGTTTTTGCCGGTAGCCAAAATCGCGGAAAAGTGTCGTTACTCCTTCTGCTACTTTCACGACTTCTTCGGGTCGGACGAACAGATCAAGCTGCTTGGCAAGATGCGGTTTTGCCGACAAGCCTCCGCCTACCCACACATGGAAGCCGATTACTTCATCGCCAGCGATGACCTTTTTCGCAGGGGTGAAAGCAAGGTCGTTGATTTGGGCGTGAGCAGCATTGTGGATGTTTGCTGAGATGGACATTTTGTATTTGCGCGGGAGGTTGGAGAATTCTCTGTTTAGCAAAAAGAACTGCTCCAGCTGGGCAACCAGCGGCCGTGTATCCAATACTTCGTGCGGATCGATCCCGGCCAGCGGATTTCCCATAATCTGACGCGGGCAGTCTCCACATGCTTCGAACGAGGAAAGCCCAACTGAAGCGAGCCGATCAAAAATATCAGCCAGTGTTTCCACTGTCAGCCAGTGAAACTGCACGGCTTGGCGAGTCGTAACGTCTACGAGATCACGTCCGTATTCTTGTGCGATACGAGCGAGCACCCGTGCTTGTTCACTGCTCAAGATCCCACCAGGAATCCGCACCCGCATCATAAAGTGACCGTCCTTGGGCCGCTGCTGGTAAACGCCTGCCCATTTAAAGCGATCCATATCAGAAGATTCAATCGATTGAAAACCTTCTTTGGAGTAGGTATTGACGATTGTTTCAATGACATCCAATCCGTCTTTCTCCAGCTTGGTAAATTCCATTTTGTTTAAAGAAGGATCATCTGCCCATTTCCACTGCTTTCTCTCTGCCATGCACATATACGCTCCTTTGTGTAAGATCAGTTACTTGAGGATGTTCAAAAAGTCCGGGAAATATAGCTGTGAATTTCTGCGTTGCGTTGCCCCTGTGCTGCTCACGTAGACTCACCTACGCTGCGCTGCTCGGGTCTGCCGCGCCTTGAACTTCGATGCTCTGTTTGTCCTCCTTTTTGAACAGGCTCTACTAATGCCATGCGAATCGACTGGGTGAGCCATTCTGCAATCAATGGGTGGGGCAAATAGGCGCTTCCGTCATACCGGTACGACAAGCCTCGCAGTCGCTCGGGGATCGCACGCCGTGTAAAGTACCCTTGACTGACGAACAGAGGAAGCACAATCACGTCCCCCTTCTCTGCGAGCATACTTGCCTGCTCCCGCAATGTATCGGGGCGAAGCGTCGCATATCCTGCAGCCGCAAAAGAATAGCGGTTTTGCAGTCGAAAACTTAGGCGGAGGAGAAGCTTTTCCCACCGCTCATGACACCCTGGCAAATCACTGCCATGTCCAACGAGTACGAGTGATTCCTGGCCAGGATTGGTGGAAAGCCCTGCAATGCGCTGTGCCACAATTTGCTCCACTACGGGATGGTCTTCCAAAGGCGGACACCAAAGGATTCGCGCGCGGACCGGAATTCGCAGCGGCTCTGTCTCCCCTATTGGCCAAGTGTCCAGCCCAAGCATGCAGCGAATTTCTCCTACATGATTGCTCCCGGCTGAGGCAAACAGGGGAACAGCCACGATCCTGCGTGCTCCTGCATCCTCCAGGCGCTTTACTTCATCGCGAATACCTCGACCCTCGACTCCTCCTAGATAGGCTACCCGAATCGGCAGATCAATACGGCACTGTCGGACGGCTGACTCCACCAACGCAAGCCAGTCAGGGTCGGGTGAACCGTGAGCAATTACCAATACCGCTGTTTTTGACATCGGATAGTCCCCTTAACCTAATTTACTTTCTATTTCATATATGTTTACTCGGAATTATATAGGCGATATTTTCCCCCGTCAACAGGAATTTCTGGCCTAACGTCAAGATCAGTCTAACTTCCTATTCGCTCGGCTTAGCCCATATGTATCTACTTTTATAGTCGTAAAAGGACATAGAAAAGCCCCAAAGATATGCTTGCTCCTGCATATCTTTTGAGGCTAAAGTCGCCTATGATGTATCTATCAGGCGTTCGTTTTCCAAGGTCGGGCATCCTTTCTGTTACTCCTTTTTTTCTATTCTTCCTCTTTTTTCCTTGTCCGCCGATAAAGTAATTCCATGCTCTCTTTTAACGTTTCAAACTCTTGCTCATTCAAGCTTTCGATTTGCTGAATGTGTCCGATCGCCTGTTTTTTCATCTCTTCCGTCAATCTATCAGAGCTTGCTGGAGCTTTGCTATCGTGTGTTTCCGTCCAATGGTTGGCAAAGTTAGCGGTCAATGCTCCAAGCATCCCGATACCGGTTAGCATCAAAATCGCCGCCATGATCCTCCCACCCGATGTCACCGGCGAAATATCACCATAGCCTACAGTCGTAGTCGTCACGATGGACCACCACAAGGCATCCTGGAAGCTCTTGATATTGTCGTTTACGCCGTACTCCAACAAATAAATCGCTGTCGAGCTCCACAGCATGATGATCGTAACGACGCCAAAAACTCTACGCATCGCCCCGGATCGAACGATTCCCCATAAAAAAGGTGATGCCCGCACAATGCGAATCAACCTGAGAACCCTCATGATTCTCGCCACATAAAAGTACGAATCCAACGGAATCATGGCAACGAGGTCAAACCAGTTTTCGATTACAAATTTTCGTTTGCTCGGTGCTAGCCATAAACGAACGACGTATTCCACAACGAGCAGCACGATGAGAGTATTGTCTACCACATGCATGAGCTCATCCGTCAGCAAAGGGTGATTAGAAAAATCCGCAGACAACAGAATCGCATACGTAATGACCAGCATAATGACAAAAATCTCATACATGACGCGCCAAAACACAAAGACTCCTCCCTCTATCCGGTAGAGGTCACTTGTTTTGCCTTTAGTAACTAATGAGAGCAGCCATCAATAAACCAGCCGCGATGCTCAATCGGGAGGCGAAAATGCCAACGGAGACGTTTCCATTTGGAATTTCAGAGACCACTTTAAAAGGCGTGACCCATTCAAATAAATAAAAGACCAGTACTTGGAAAACCATGCCAACGATGCCCCAGACAGCCAAATCCCAGAGGTTGACGGAGTGGTAAACAGCCGATGCCAGTACGATCGCCAGGCCAATGATTTTCCCTCCCAGATCGTGCGCTGCCGCTTTTGCCGCTGCCATTTTTTTCGGATCGTCAGTCTGTGCTCCCTGCTTGATCAAATCAAATTCCTTGTAGGGAGTGGTGAAAGTGAAAACAAAAATCCCAATCGCCAAAATCGGGATGGTCACTGCCAAGTACGCCAAAAAGTTGAGTAGGTAACTCCATTGCGAGATCATAAACCGTTCTCCTCTCCTTTCGTTATCCGTCGATGCCTACCGGCAAAAAATACGACATGTTGTTTGTGATGGGTCCTCCGACACGGGCGACGATCGCTGATGCTCTCCCGCCAATCCAGAATGACCCCCAAAGCAGACGGCCATCAAACAGACCCTTTGTCGTCTTCACACGAATTTCAGGAAGCTCCACCCGCTTTTGATAGATCATTGGCTGCTCCCAGTAAAATTCCTCCTGATCTTTTTCCAAGATACCGCCCTTCGCATCAAAGATGACAACGCCGCCACCCTCTCGGCCAAAAATAGGCTTGGTAACGTAGTCACAAGCACCTGTGAATTGATTTTCAAAATAAGTCGGCAGCATATATTTTTCTATGATGGCATGTTCTTCTGAAGTAAAAAATTCATCGGTTTCATGCAGATTCCAAATGAGTGCCTGAAGCGCTTTTGTTTGGATGAGAAAGCCCGATGGCGGATTAATGACGGCCAGTTTTCGATCTGCGATCAGCGAAAGCACATGTGCGCCGGTCGGATATCCGTCTTCATCCTGTTCCAAAGCCAGTTTTTCCAAGGCGTGCAAACGATACAGCACATCTACGGGGAGCAGGTCATCTCCCTCTTTTACATACAAGCGATCCTCCCAGACTCGAAGGTCTTCCAATGCAGCAAAACGGGCAGAAAGTCCTGATTTGTCCTGCAGATAGAGCGTGGTTCCTCGATCTTCCTCATGCCAATCCAACGAGCTGAACCAGATCTGATCTGTCTGATAGCCTCGCTGCCGATAAGCATCCAGCACACTGACAAAGGCAACCTCAAAATGTGCGTCCATCCCGGCATTTGGGTCTTCTCGTCCGAAAAAACGGCAAGCATGACCATTCACGTAAAAGGCCTCGACAATGCCCGTTGGCGTATCGCTATTACATTCCAGCATTTTCAAACCTTCTGTCGTCTGGGCGAAGTCAAATCGCCCGATTACAGTTGGCTGTGTCTGGTCCACAACGGTTCTCACCGCCCGCAAAGCCTGCTCGGGTACGCCGAGTTCAAGCAAAAGGGAATCGTCTGCCTGCTGCAGCACTGGTACGACTTTGGCAAAGATGTGCCCAAGTCGCTCGGTTGCGCGCGACAGCTCTTGCCGGTAATCCCGCGAAATGAGATGGATGTCAGCCAGCGCGTACTCATCCCCGTACATCCAGTCCCATGTAAATACGCCTTCCTCACGCATGGGCCCATACAGCCGTTCCCGACGATCTTGATCAGATTCTCTCATCATTCACCCCGAACTGGACGAGCCTGAGCTGCCGATTCCACCCTTAGAGCCGCTCGTTATTCCTGACGAATTGCTTTTGTAAGACTTGTTTCCACCAGAATGGATATAGGTGGATGAACTGCCGCCGGAACCGCCACCATCGTCGCAGTACCCGTCATTGTTGGCGTCGTAGCAATCGTCGTCATACCCGTTGCCCCCCGACGAGCATCCGCTGACAGTCAATGCCGCAGCCACGAACAGTCCGACTACTTTCGCCGACTTTGTTTGTGCCATGTTTCTTCCTCCTACCCTGCCCTGTGTGCGTAGTAAATGTACACATGCCGGTCTTCATCCACTTCTGCCGATGTCTTTTCCCACTCTGTCCCATTAATGAAAAGGTAGTCGCTTTGCAGATGCAAGAGGGCATCGTCATCATCTTTGAAATAAAAAGTATGAATCAGTGGATAATTTGCTGTCCCATCCTTGTACTCCCGCAGCTCGATCTGAATGCTTCCCCAGCGTTTGGCCGCTTCGTGCGCGTAATCTACTGCCTGTTCTTCCGTTGAGCGTTTGACATAAATCACGTAGCTGGCAGGCTCCACTGCACAGGAAGTTTTTTCGTAAACGACATGACCCTTCACCAAATAATCGCAGGCAAAACGCAAAGACACCTCATCCTTATCAATATGATCGTAATAAAAAAGCAAAGGATACCCGTTCGCCTCGTCCAGAAGCCGGTATTCTAGCCTCGCCAACTTAACTCACCTCTTCGTCTCATGTTGTAGAACAAACATATATACGCGCCTCGAAATAAATGGTTGCCACAAACAGAAAAAATCCGGCAGATTAGTGAGAAACTGCTGCCGGAGACCTAGATCATCTGAGCCATACTGCTTTCTTACTCGTGAATCATTCCGCGAATCGTCTCATGCAAATGACCGTTGCTGGCAACTAAAGAACGCATATGCTCAGATAAAAATGCCTCATGCTGATACGCTACTCCTTGCCAATCCGTAATCGTCGCTCCCGCTTCCTTTGCAATAACAATTCCGGCTGCGACATCCATGATTCCTGAGCGCTGCATGACGATATAATCGATCCAGCCATTTGCAAGCAAGCACCAGTCCAAAGCAGGGGCCACATTTCGCAAAACCCGTTTAGTTTCCATCACAAATGGCCGCGTAAACGCCAGCTCTTGTTCTTTCGTAATGCTGTTTCGTCCGCGAATATACGTCCCGACAGCCCGTGTTATGTCTGTTCTGTTATTAATTGAAATACGTTTGCCGTTCAAATAGGCGCCTTTTCCTTTTTCCGCCCAAAACATCTGCCCTGCGATCGGATTGTAAACGACTCCCAATACCAGCTCGCCTTTGTGCTGCAACGCGATAGAAATAGAGAAATACGGATACCCGATAAAATAGTTGTTCGTTCCATCGAGAGGATCCACTATCCACAAATACTCTTCCTCCCGTGAAACCATCCCTACTTCCTCGGAAAAAATTGTATGTGTAGGAAAATGGCGATGCAACACCTCGATGATGCGACGCTCACTTTCTTTGTCTTCCGGCAATTTCACATCGTTGTGCAGCTCTTCGTCCGGGACGAGCTGTTCCAGAAAGCGTTCCCGTAGAAATGCCCCTGCGACACTCGCCGCTTCTTTGGCAATCTCCAGCATGAATTCCATCTCCTTCTTCCTTTACCCATTGATTACCCTTGCGCTCATACAACAAGCTTCCCTATTATAGAGAGATACCCAATTCTATGGCCGATGGGCTTAACCAGGAGGGGCCCGACGACGTTTCACCAGGAGGGGAATAATGAATACGAACTTCATTCGCCTGAAAAATTTGGAGGGTGAGCTTAAGTTCACCCAAATGAACAATAGTCTTGGCTGCACAGTCACCAGCAAGGAGCTGGTGTTTTTCAAGCCGCACATGACCTATCATCTTTTTTTGCAAGACATTCTGAGCATGGTTCCGGTCAATCTAAATGCAGCTCCCGTTTCCTTTCGCCAGCAAAACGAAACGATCCACGCTTCCTTTGGGTCCGATTATTACAAAATCAACGTGAAATGGGCACGGGTCATCTCCCGATCCGGCATTGTGGAAAAGGAAAATATGGAGTTTATCGTCCCGCTCTCGGCCAAAATGTTGTCCTACATTTCGCAATTCAGTGGGCTTGTCATCATCCGGTAGCCTGATGTGAAAAACCTCTATCTCCTATCAAAGTGGATAGAGGTTTTTTGCTCGCCCCTATTTTTTCAGCACAATGAACGTACCCGTCCCATGAGCAACCCGCTTGCTTCTCTCGTCGTAAATCGTGCTTTCCATGACGACCAAGGTTTGTCCCCTGTGCAGGAAAGTCGCTTCGGCGCGAAGCCGCTCTCCTTTTCCCGGGCGCAGGTAATTGATTTTCAGCTCAGTGGTTACCGCATACTCGGTGGGCGGCAAGGAGCGGTTAATCAAGGACCCCATCGCTGAATCTATCAAAGTGGCGAGTATTCCTCCGTGAACGGCCCCACCCGAGTTATGCATGTAGGTAGTTAAGGGCACATCAAAGCGGTAGGTCTGTTTCTCGTCATCGACGAATTCACCCTTCGACCCGAGAAAGCCGGATACATAGGCACTATTGCGCTCTCGTTTCTGGCGGATCGCCTGGACAGCCAGCTCCAAGATTTTGCGCTCATCCTCTGTCCCTTCCTCCCATATATTTTTCAATTCCTCTATCATTTCGTTCACTCCAACAAAAATAATATTCGTTTCTCTATTTTAGCCCAATCGCTGACTTTTTGCTATGATACCAAAGCTTCTCTCAGTTACTAGTAGCTAAGCAACCGTGGCAGACTGAACAAATGTTCAGACTTTTACGGTTGTTTCTAGTAATAAAAATTGATAAGATAGTTCAAACAAAAGACAGGTATTTTTCCAGTAGGAAGGGAGATTTTTACATTGGCTAGACAACGCAGCGATATGATCAAAAAAGGCTTTGACCGCGCACCTCACCGCAGCTTATTGCGTGCGGCAGGCGTAAAGGATGAAGATTTCGACAAACCGTTTATCGCGATTTGCAACTCGTACATCGACATTATTCCAGGTCACGTACATTTGCAGGAATTTGGTAAATTAGTCAAGGAAGCAGTTCGTGCTGCTGGCATGGTGCCTTTCGAATTCAATACGATCGGCGTAGATGATGGAATCGCCATGGGACACATTGGTATGCGTTACTCCCTGCCAAGCCGCGAGATCATCGCTGACAGCTTGGAAACTGTGGTTGCCGCTCACTGGTTTGACGGCATGATCTGCATCCCGAACTGTGACAAGATCACTCCTGGTATGATCATGGGCGCCCTGCGCGTAAACATCCCTACCGTTTTCGTTACCGGTGGTCCTATGAAAGCAGGAAAAACAAGCGATGGTCGCTCCATCTCGCTCTCATCCGTATTCGAAGGCGTTGGCGCGTATCAGGCTGGCTTGATTGACGATAAACAGCTTGACGAGCTGGAGCAATATGGATGTCCGACTTGCGGTTCCTGTTCCGGTATGTTTACTGCCAACTCGATGAACTGTCTCCTCGAAGCAATCGGCCTCGCACTCCCTGGCAACGGTACGGTTCTCGCCGTTTCACCTGAGCGCCGTGAGCTGGTAAAATCATCCGCCGAAAAACTGAAAAATCTGATTGAACGCGACATTAAGCCACGCGACATCGTTACACTCGAAGCGATCGACGATGCTTTCGCACTCGACATGGCGATGGGCGGTTCTACAAATACAGTACTTCATACGCTGGCAATCGCACAGGAAGCTGGCTTTGAGTATCCGATCGAACGCATCAACGAAGTAGCGAAGCGCATTCCGCACATTTGCAAGCTCGCCCCTTCTTCTGATTATCATATTGAAGATTGCCATGAGGCTGGTGGCGTGTCAGCCGTCCTCAATGAAATTGCGAAAAAACCAGGCGCGATCCATCCAAACCGTATCACTGTTACTGGACAAACACTGGCAGAGAACTTCGCCAATGCCGAGATCAAAAATGATCAAGTCATCCGTCGTCTGGACAACCCATACAGCGCTTCTGGCGGTCTGGCTGTTCTGTTCGGAAACTTGGCCGAGCAAGGCTCCATCATCAAAACCGGCGGTGTCGATCCTTCTATTAAAAGACACGAAGGCCCAGCGATCTGCTTCGATTCCCAGGAAGACGCGCTGGCAGGCATCGCTGCCGGCAAAATCAAATCTGGCCATGTAGTCGTTATTCGGTATGAAGGGCCAAAAGGCGGCCCTGGCATGCCAGAAATGCTGGCTCCTACCTCTCAAATCGTAGGTATGGGTCTGGGTAAAGAAGTGGCTCTCGTCACTGACGGACGCTTCTCCGGTGCTTCCCGCGGCATCAGTATCGGTCACGTATCTCCAGAAGCCGCTGAAGGTGGCCCTATCGCCTTCGTACAAGACGGAGACATCATCTCCATTGACCTTGAGGAGCGCACCATCCACCTGAACGTAGACGAGAAAGAGATGGCTCGCCGCCAAGAAGGCTGGAAAGAGTTCGAGCCTAAGGTGAAAACAGGCTATCTGGCTCGTTACTCCAAGCTGGTTACCAATGCTAGCATGGGCGGTATCATGAAAATCTAATGCTGCACGAAAAAACTCAAGCCCTTGTTTTGTGGGAGTTTCCACAAGCAAGGGCTTTTTGCATGTTGACTTTCTTTCTGGCTGCACCTAAAATCAAGTTAATAAAAATTAACTGGTTAAAGGATTGTATTGTTATGGAGCAAAAGTCGATCTTTATTATTGAAAGCTACGACCAGCTAAAAGTAATCAGTGATCCCTTGCGTACAAAGATGCTTATGCATCTGGTGGAAAAACCGTACACCGGGCAACAGCTCTCCCAGCTTTTTGAACTTTCACGGGCCAAGATCCTTTACCATCTGCGGGAACTAGAAAAGCACGGCATTATTCAACTGGTCAGAAAAGAAGAAAAGGGCGGGAATATCCTCAAATATTATCAAGCCGTTGCCAGAGGTTTTATCCCTGCTGATCATTTGCTTACGTATACAGAGTCCCAAGAAGCTACCAGGCAATCCTACATCGAAGTATTACAGCGGGCTAGAACGAGGGTGCTGACAGCTTCAGAAGAAGCCTTCGCGCTCAAAACGTCACACCCCGAGGAGTGGCCACGTATTTCCTTGCAATCCGAGATAAAAGTCAGCGAAGAAGCGTTTGTCTCCTTTTTGCAAAAATATCGGGCCCTGCTCACAGAATTGCAGCAGACAGCAAGCAGTGATTCATCCGCCAAGCAAGATTACTACCTCATGATTACAGGATTTCAAATTGACGAGCCTCTTTTTCAACAGAAAGCGAAAGAGTGATCCATTCATTAAAAAACCTATTCTTAGGTTTTTTCTCTTGAATATACGGTTAATATTTTTTAACCGGTTTATTTTTAAAAAAGGAGCAATGATCTTTATGGATGCATTCCCCCAGCAAACTGCCGACTCTCTAGCGAAAAAAACGCGGCTGTTCACAAAGCCTTTTATTTTGATATGGTTGTCAACTCTGTGCTCGGGTCTGAGCATTTCCATGTTTCTCTTCTCCCAGACGTGGTATATCATCCAGGTGCTCCGACAAGAAGCTGCTCTAGGAATCGTTTTTATAGCTGCTACCCTTCCGCGGCTGGCTTTTATGTTAATCGGTGGAGTAGTTGCAGATCAATGGAGTAAAAAAGGAATTCTCTTCGCCTCTAGTTTGCTAAAAGCATGCCTCATGCTCGTACTAGGAGCATTCACTTGGTGGAGTCATTCATCGTTGCCACTTTTCGTGGTGTTCGCCTTTTTATTCGGTACAATTGATGCTTTTTTTTGGCCTGCGCAAAACTCAATCATTCCTTCGCTTGTATCTCCTTCTTCCCTATTGCGTGCCAATTCCATCTTGCAAACGACTAGTCAGACCTCGCTACTAATCGGTCCGCTTCTCGCCGGTTTTATAATCGAGTGGGACAGCTATTCCTTGCTCTATGGCTCTGTAGCTATGCTGCTTTTCTTCTCCAGCGTCTCTGTATTAGTCATCTCAATACCAAAGTCCAGCGTACGACTATTCTCTTCGCAAGCTTCACTGCTTGATTCCATCAAGGAGGGCTTTCTCTATGCAAAACAATCTGTGTTCTTGCCAAGGCTTTTGACTGCGGTCATCTGTCTGAATCTTTTTTTGATGGGCCCCTTGCACATTGGATTGCCCCTCTTTGTAAAACAAGTATTATCGGGTACGACACTGCAATACAGCTTCCTGGAAGGCTCGCTCGCTTTTGGCATGCTGACAGGCGCCGCCGTCCTGACCGTTACTCCACAGCCTCAGAATAAAATACATGTGGCTTTTCTTTTCATGATCATGCAGGCGCTTGTGTTTTTCTCCTTTAGCTTGACTCATCAACTCTGGTTAAGCATGCTCGTTCTCTTTACCTTGGGACTGACCTTTTCTTTAGTGAATATCCCTATCCTTGCATTCGTTCAAGAAAGGGTACCGGAAGTCTCCTTAGGGAAAATCATGAGCTTGCTCTCTCTTGCCTCATTAGGACTGCAGCCGATTTCGCAAGCGATGACAAGTCTATTAATCGCCTACGGGTTTACAGCGAAGCAAATCATTTTTGGAGCCTCCGTCCCCCTCTTATTTGCTTCCTGTTTCTTTTATTGGCGACAATCACGCGCACAGTCTACTGTTCAATCAGGTTAAGTCCCGTGTGCAATGAAAGTTACCATCCTTTGGGTCATTTCTTTACAGAGTGAAACAAGCTGTCGGCGAAAACGAAAAGAGGACGAGCCAAGTTGGACCATCCTCTTTTTCGGAATTCTTTTTACATAATTTGCATTCTTTCCTATCGCAACAAACCGAGCTCTCAAACGTATTAGTAAGTAGAGTAGATTATAAGACGCGACGTGCGGAAACGAAGCGTTTTTCCCAAGACGTCCCTTTAAAATCAGAGAAGGTGACCCCTGGCTTTCCATAAGTATGTAGAAGTTTGTTGTTGCCTGCATAAATGGCCACATGGGTGATCCGTTTAGACGTCGTCGTTTTGCTCGCCTTGAAGAAGATCAAATCACCCTTTTTCAGGTTGCTCTTGGATACGCTCGTCCCCTCTTGGGATTGAGCCCGCGAATCACGAGGCAACTGTTTTCCGACAGCAACACGGAAAACCCGTTGTGTAAAGGATGAGCAGTCAAAGACAGCGGTCGTATTTTTACTCGCCCCAAATTTATAAGGTGTACCTAAATACCTTTTCCCAGTCGCAATGACTTTGTCGGCTTTCGCTTGTGTCCAAGCCGCGTGCGCCACATTTTGATCCCCCGGCAACGGCGCTACAATAGCTGTCACTCCCAAAGTTAACCCCATCAGGATTCCTACGAATGCTTTATGCAATTTCATGTTGTTCATCCTCCCTTTTGATCATGTAGGAAAAGGTTCGTACTTTCGCGAACATAAGCAGTTATGCTTTCGTTTCCGAAACTCGTTGCATGGTTTTCCTATGCAAAGTTTGGCTGACCTCTCACTTGTTCTCTACTTTACCAAAGCTCTCGCAAATTAAAATTGCCAAATTGTTGCCAAATCTCGTAACCACTTCTGGATAACTTTTCCCCTTGACGCCTTGGGGCCTTATTTTATAAGCATTCCTCAAATTTTCAGTTAATTTTATTACCAGGATGTTCCTCGCAATAGTACTAAATTTATCCTGCCCTTTTCCTTACGACCCGCTTAAAATGCGACTTATGTCCTAGTACTCTATGTAAAAAATTCCTAACTATTAAATGAACTGGTGGTCTTTACTGGAATCTATCATCTCTTTCTTCTCTAGGCTTGCAACCTAGCAAAACTCATCGTAAAGTAGATAGGAGTTCGTTTTACAAGGAGGCACATATGCGACTGCGTAACATTCCAGGTGCCGAATCGGCCCTGCGAGAATATCCGACGTTCGTCGATAACCCCGTTTCCTATAAGGGACGGTGGAAGGAACGCTTCGGTAATGATAATCCGATCCACATCGAAATTGGCTGTGGAAAAGGACGTTTCATCAATACATTGGCCCAGCGCCACCCTGACGTAAACTTCATTGCCGTCGAGCTAAAGGCAGAGGTCGTCCTGCGCGCTGTTCAGCGTACGGAGTACCGTGAGATTCCCAATCTGGCTTTTGTCCAGTTTGATGCAGCGATGTTGACTGATTTGTTTGCTGATCACGAAATCTCTCGTGTCTATCTGAATTTCAGCGATCCATGGCCCAAGACACGCCATGCCAAACGCCGGCTGACCTATGCCAGCTTTTTGGGTACGTATCGCCGAGTGTTAAAAGAAGCTGGAGAAATTCATCTCAAAACGGACAACGAGCCACTGTTTGAGTTCTCGCTCAATCAATTTGCCAGTGAACGATTCCAGATGCGCCATATCACTTTCGATCTGCACGAGTCTAAACTGGCGGCAGACAATGTGATGACGGAGTACGAAGAGCGCTTCTCATCCCGCGGACAGAGAATCTATCGCGTTGAGGCTTGCTGCAGCATGAAATAATAGAACGCCAATCACGATGGTTGGCGTTCACCGATCCCCCTTCACCAGACGTGAAAGAGTAGCTCTCTTTCGGGTTACTGTGGAGGGGTATTCTTTATGCTTTTGTACACCCGCTCCGGTCGCCCCACGACACCGTAGGAGAGGTCTGCGACTGCTTCGCCCCTGGCTACCAAATATTCCAGGTACCGTCTCGCGGTCGAGCGACTAATACCCGTTTCTTTGCTCACCTGTTCCGTTGTTGCTTCCTGTGTCTGCATGAGAAAGCCTGCTATTTTTTCCAGCGTGATTCTATCAATTCCTTTGACAGCTTTATTGTCCGTGGTTGTCTTCGCCGCTGTACCTTGAATCAGTTCATCAATTTCAATTTGACTGATTTGCTCCCTTTCTTGCTTCCATGCCTTTACTTTCTGGCGGAATTCCTGATAACTACGGAGTGTCTGCTGCAACCGCGCAAAAATCAGTGGCTTGGTGATGAAATCAAACACACCGTGGCGGATCGCCTCTACGACCGCATCCACTTCTTTGGCGGCAGTCAACATGATGACATCACACGCTGTGTATTCTTTCTTGATGAGCGACAAAAATTCCAAACCATCCATATCAGGAAAGGAAATGTCCAGAAGGGCTAAATCCGGCTGCAACAGTTCTAGCTGATCTCTGGCTTCTTGCGCATTCGTAGCGATTCCAACTACCTCGTACCCCTCTACCTTTTCGACAAAACGGCGATTTACTTCAGCGATTCTCACGTCATCTTCAATGATCAACACCCGTATGACGCTCTCGATTTCTTCCCTCTTCATCTACACGCTCCCCCTTATCCATGCTTCTTTCGGGATCGTCACGGTAAAGATGGTTCCCCCAAGTGGATTACCGGTATGTGTGACGTTACCGTGCATGCTGCGCACCGCCTGTTTTACCAAATAGAGTCCATAACCGTGGTTTTCTTGCTGCTTGGTGGAAAAGCCCCGCTCAAAAATTCGTGTCGCGTCTTCCTTGGAAATGCCTGGCCCACGATCCTCTACCTCGATCAACAGGACATCTTCCATATTTAATAAAAATAGCGTTATTTCCTTAGCAGATGCCCCAGGAGACGTGACTGCATCTAGTGCGTTGTCAATCAAATTCCCCAAAATCACGATCAGTTGCGCCCGGTTAATCCCTTCCGGAATATCGCGGAAGTTGCTTTCCGGATCTATCGTCAGCTCCACTTTTCGTTCATTCGCCAGATTCAATTTGCCGAGCAACAACCCACCAATAAGCGGGTCTGGCACCGCTCTCATAATATACTGAGTATTGCTCACGTGAACATCGAGCTCAGAAGAAATGAACTCAATCGCTTCCTGATATGATTCCAATTGAATCAGCCCCGAAATAAGGTGCAGCTTGTTCGAGTATTCATGGGTTTGGGAGCGAAGGGCCTCTGCGTACTCCTTTACCCGTGAAAGCTCCTGCATGACAGAGAACAGCTCAGACTTGTTGCGAAAGCTAGCGACTGCTCCGACTACCTCGCGCTTATTATCCAAAATGGGGACACGATTCACCACGAATACATCATCCCCCACGTAGGTCTCCTGATCAAACGCTGCCTTGCCTGTCTTTATCACATCACGCAGTCGAAACTCCTCTAATACAGCCGTCTGGCTTCTTTTCGCCTTTTGCATCTGCACAGATTGCCCGAGCACGTTCATCGCTGCCTGATTTGCAAGCGTGATTGTCCCCTCTTTATTGACAGCCACGATCCCTTCTCGGATGGATTCCAGGACGGCTTGATTTTCCTGGTACAATCGACCGATTTGAGCAGGTTCCAGGCCAAAGATCGCCTCTTTTACATTCCGCGCAACCAATAATGCTGCAATCACTCCAAGCAGGAGCGTGATCATGCCAACGACGATAATTCTGTCTCGATAGCTCTCAATCGTATGTTGCACATCCTCTAGCAGAAACCCTACGGACACTACGCCCATCACTTTTCCCGCTTCGTCATAAATCGGCGTCTTTCCACGCAGTCCCGGTCCCAGTGAACCGACTGTTTCCGAAATGATCGAATGCCCCTGGAAAACCTCTTCGTTATCCCCGCCAACCATCGGCTTGCCTATCTGGTCTGGATCAGGATGAGAATAGCGTATGCCTTGCAGATTGCCCACTGTAATAAAAGCTGCATTGGTGCTTACACGAATCTTCTCTACAATCGGGTTGATAATCTTCGCAGGATCTGGCTCAGAAAAGGCCTCCTTTATATCTGAAATCTGTGCGACTGCTTTGGCTGTATGCAGTGCTCGCATTCCGATCTCCTTTTCCAATGCGGCTGATAACAGTTGCTCAAAATAAACGCCTACGATCATGATCACACCAAAGGTGAGCGAACAAATAATCAGCATCAGTTTGCTATGAAACCGCACACTCTCCCCTCCTCTTCCCTCCATTGTAACCAATTCTTTTTATAATAGAAAAAAGAGGCCGTAGGCGGGCCTCTTGTACCTGTTACGATTCATCAACTCTTAGAGTGAAATCACTCCAGTAAGAATGGCAACGACAATCATGACAATCGAGGTGCCAAATGCCCATTTCAAAATAAATCGTTGCGTCTCCGCGTAATCCACACCGACCATCCCAATCAGCAAATATTGAGCAGCGAATAACGGACTTAGGACATGCAGTGGCTGACCTAAAATCGATGCGCGTCCAATTTCGGCGGGGTCAACTCCATACGCCGCTGCTGCATTCGCCAAAATCGGTACGACACCGAAATAGTACGCATCATTGGACATGAAATAAGTAAAAGGCATGCTGGTCAGTGCTACGAGTACAGGCATATGGGTGCCAAGCGAATCCGGTATCCAGGAAACCACCGTGTTGGACATCGCATCAATCATTTTGGTTTCTGTCAGAATCCCGGTAAAAATCCCTGCAGCAAACACCATAGATACGGTAGCCAGTGCGTTTCCAGCGTGAGCAGAGATACGCTCCTTCTGATCTTCCATTTTCGGATAATTGATCAAAAGTCCAATCGCAAAAGCCAGCATAAACAGGATCGGGAGTGGCAGGAAGCTCGTGATCAATCCGAGCATCAGGGCAATCGTCAGCAACAGATTGAACCATATCAACCGTGGGCGTTTTAGCGAGACTTCTGCTCCGGCGGCAGCTATTTCTCCACCTGCCATTGATTCTCCGTGATCTTCACCAAGCTCGATAATGCCCAGACGCTTTCTTTCTCTTTTCCCCAAAATATAGGCAACAATGATTACCCAAGCGATTCCGGCAATCATCGCTGGTACGACCGGAGTAAAAAGCTGGGAAGCGTCAAGATTCAGAACACTCATCGCCCGCGCAGTCGGACCGCCCCAAGGAGCCATATTCATGACCCCGAGTGCGAGCATCGGCACGACTGCCAGAATCATCGGTTTGATTCCCAGCTTTTGATACAAGGGTAGCATCGCTGTTACCGTAATCATATACGTGGTTGTCCCATCCCCATCCAAAGCGACCAGACTCGAAAGTATGGCTGTTCCCACGATAATTTTCAGTGGATCACCCTTGACGATTTTCAATATTTTCGCAATCAAAGGATCAAATAGACCCGCATCCATCATGATCCCGAAATAAAGGATAGCAAATAAGAGCATGATTCCCGTAGGAGCAATTTGCTTGATTCCGGCGAGCATCATATCGCCGATCTCCATCCCGAATCCGCCAATCAAGGCGAAAATAACGGGGACTACGATTAATGCAACGAGTGCGGAAAGTCTTTTCGACATGATCAAATACATGAAAACAATTACCATTAGAAAACCAAGCCATGACAGCATAGTGAGCTCCCCCTTGCACGAATGCGCTTACAACGATGCGGTTCAGACGAATGCGCTTTCATTTTGTGCTGTCATTATAGCAATGTTCAGAAATAGAGAATAGAAATTGAGCATAAACAGTTTTAACCGCATTGTTTCTATTAAAATCATTAAAATCACGAAATCCCTGTTCAGATGATTTGATGAGTGGTAAAATAATTAAAACCTATATTTTCCAATTGGAGGTTGCTTATGCTTGATTTCGGACATGTGGGATTCATTTCTTTTTTTCCCGTGCTGATCATGCTGGCGTTCTACGCCCTTGTCATCTATCTGATCTTCACCGTGATCCGCTTCATGAAAAACAAGACCTTGCACGATAAAGAACAAAATGAAAAGCTGGATCAGCTCATTTCGCTCCTAAAAGAAAGAGAACGGCAAGAATAGCGCCGTTCTCTTTTTTGTGTCCCCTATTACACGTCTCGCTTCCGAAAAACGCGCACAGCTAGCAGCAAAGCACCTGCTCCATACAAGAGCGTGTAATAAAACATGGCATCGCTCGGAGCAGAGGCTGTCCCAAAAATTCCTTGAGAAGCAAAGGAAATCGGATCGTCCGCCGTATCAAACAAGGCAATGGTGGATTGTCTGAACAGCGAATCAGTAGGAAACAGCAGGCTGGAAATGATGCCGATGTTCATGAGGGAGCTATTGTTGATCACCGAACCCAATTGCTCGATAAAGCCTCCAATGAAGCTGATTCCATACAAGATGATCAGGATAATTCCCCCCGTCACCGTTGTCGTGATACTGCTTAAAAGCAGCGAGACACAGACGAGAATGACTGGCATCAAAACGAAGTAGCCCAGAGAAGATGCCACCTGTCCCATGCCCAATTGTACCGCTATCACACCGCCACCAACCCATTGATTGATACCGAGCAAGCCGAGGTACATCCAGGCAGAATAGAAAATAAGCATGCTGGCCAGCCCACCGAATTTACCCAGCAAGTACTTGTGACGGGGCAGGGAGCGCGCCAGCCATGTATCAATCTGATGGCTTTCCACCTCGGAAGCGATGCTGCCGACGCTGCTCAATATCGCAAGCAGCGCGGTGATAATGGAACCGAAGTACAATCCCATTCCCAGTAATTGCGTAGAGAAAAAGCTTTGCTGCAAAATCATGTCACTTCCACCCAGCACATCGTTCATTTCTCGTCCCGCGTACCAGGTAGCCACTCCGAACAAGATCAGGAAAGCCAGTGACATCATCAAGGTAATCACAAAGATCCGTTTGGAAATCATCTCTCTATACGTGATTTTCACGATGGCCCACATGTGCTTCCCCCTCCTTTTTCTGCACCCAATACAGAAACACTTCTTCCAGCGATTGCTGCTTTTTTACAACCTCATGTACGGCCGCTCCACCGGCTATCAAGTCCGAAAGAAGCGCTGGAACACGCCCTTCCTGGTCCAAGGTCAAAAGCCACGTAGCCAGTTCCCCGCGTTGCCTGATCAGATGACGATCGGTAACAAACGATGGCAGCTTTGTTTGGAGCTTTTCGCTTGTCTGATCCAGTGTCACCTCGATTTGTGGCTGGACTGCACTCAGCTTGCGCCAATCCCCATGAACAACCAGCTCTCCACGGTGAATGATCCCGACATGGTCACAGATGCTCTCCATCTCACTCAGCAAATGACTGTTGAGAAAAATCGTCTTTCCCATGTCACGCAGCTTCGCGATCAGCTCTCGCACTTCTTTTCGCCCGATTGGGTCCAGAGCTGAGGTTGGTTCGTCCAAGAAGATCAGCTCTGGATCTGACAACAGGGCACAAGCTAGACCGATGCGCTGCTGCATGCCTTTGGAATACCCGCGAATTCTTTCTCTTTCCCGCCCTGCCATACCTACCTGCTCGACGACTTCACGGATGATTGTTTTTCGTTCTTTCTTGGGCAAGCCGCATAGCTCGGCATGATGCTCCAAGAGCTGGGTACCTGTCAGCCAGTCAGGATAGCGGAACAGCTCAGGCAAGTACCCTACCTTTTGACGAGACTCCACACTGCCAATCGGGTACCCTAGCATGACTGCTCTGCCATTCGTTGGATGCAGCAGACCTAGCATTGTCCGTACAAACGTACTTTTGCCCGCCCCGTTTTGCCCAAGAAAACCAAATACCGAGCCTCGAGGTACTTGTAACGTAATATTTTTGCAGCCTGCTTTGCCGCCATACTGCTTGGACAGCTCCCAGGTTTCGATCACATAATCGGACATTCTTTTCCTCCCCAAAACGGGTGAAAGCAGAGTCTTCCCAATTGGAAAACTCTGCTATCCTACCTTATTTATTTCAACTTCTGAGCGATCGCGAGCAAATTTTCGTCATTTACTGCGCTGCCCCCCAGCATGTGGATCTGACCACCTTCTTGCCAGATCAACTGCTTGTCATACGTAGTCGTGATCAGGATGCCGGTTTGGCCGTGCACCTTCACTTCTTTCATTTTGCTATCGCCGTCAGCTATATACGGGAGCGGGAGAGTATGCTGCCAATCCTCGATACTCATCATCTGCTTTTTCACGCGATCAGGAATGAAGGGCAGGGCCAGCATCGTCTCGCGCAGTTGCCCTAAATCTACCCCATCCGGCGCTTTCAGCTCAGGAGCATCCACAACCGCATAAGAGAAGCTTTCTTTCCCGTTTTTCATCCAGATGTTCATCATCTTGGGAACTTCCAGGGAAAAACGTTTTCCGCTCAGCGATTCATCAAAGCGGTTTTCCACCTTTAATTGGGACAGGAGCTTGTTTGCCTTTTCAGCATTCATTTCAAAATGAATCGTATACGCCGAATTCACCTCTACACTCCTTACCTTGATATCATTTGGCAAATCTGGAAGCTTCACTCCTGCTTTTTCCGCTTCTTCTCTGCTGTCGTAGTAGAGAAAGCCTTTCTCTAGCTTGTTCTGATCGGCCTCATCAATCCACAGTTTGCCGATCCCTTTCAGCTCCATCTCTCCTGCACTACCACTGCTGAGCCAGCCTTCTACTTCTTGAAGATCCTGCTGCGTCATTTTGACGAACTCTACTTTATCCATCCGAAAAATAGACAGGAAATCATTGGCTGCCGCCTGTACTTGCGGAAAGGACAAGGATACGAGCAAGACCGCTGCTGCAGATGCACCTGTCACCCATCGTTTCGTCTTTTTATTCATGGTATTCCAGCTCCTTTTTAACACTCGCTTTTTATCCATCATTTGGTTCTGCTGAACAAAGCTTTTACTCTGCCCGATCTTTTGCGAAAAGGTCTGCCAGGCAGCCTCTGTATCTACCTTTACTTGATCGGTTGGACGAAAAAGCTCCTGCTCCATCTTCTCACGTGTCCAGGTATCGAGGGCTGACAGATCAACCATCTGTTTGCAGCATATATCACAATGCTCCACATGGGCGATGAATTGCTCGCTTTCCGAAACTCCGCATTCGCCATCCAAAAATGCCTGGATAAAGCCTGTAGTCGCACAACTCACGCTTCTTCCCCCCTCATCCGATCATAAAGCTTGCGAAATTTGCTCTTGGCTCGCGAAAGAATCGTCCCTACAGAGCCGATTTCCACGCCTGTAGCTTTTGCCAACTCCGCGTAGGGAAAGCCCGAGTATTTCATCACAAGCAATGTTCGTTCCCGTTCATCCAGCCTGGCCAGGACGTCGCGCACTTGATCAATTGCTTCCTTTTCCAAGCACATCTCTTCTGAGGAGGGAGATACCCGTTCTAGCTCTGCTGCTTCCTTCTCCTGACGGTCGTACCGGCGTTTTTCCGAACGCAAATGGTTATAGGTCGCATACAAGGCTGCTTTGGAAAGCCACGCCGGGATATGTTCAATTACAGAGCGGTCTGTATGGTAAAAGGAGAGAAATACATCTTGCGCTATATCCTCTGCCGTTTGTTGGTCTTTTACAATCCGCAAGATCTGTCTGACTACAATTGGATAATAAGCCGTAAACAAGTCCTGAAAGGAATCTGTCTCTTCCTGGACCCGTACTCGATTCATCACCAGCTTTGCATGCACCTCCACTTCCCTTCCTCCCTTCGGTGACACGCTTACAACCGACTGACGCTGCCTCGTTGCTTTCGAATTCGAGATCGATCGGCTGCTTTTGCTTCGTTCACCTAATAGAAACCGCCGAAGCTATTTTTGTGACAGGTTGGGAGAAAAAAATATTATTCCGTAAGATATTTATGAGGGTTCTCCAGAAATCGTCTGGTGATCTGATAATGCTCGGTGTCTTCATAGCGAATCGCTTCGAGAGGAGAAGCATCGAAATTTAATATTTTCGTACCTGGCAATCCCATGAGAATTGGGGAGTGTGTCGCAATCAAAAACTGCGCCCCGTCTTCAATCAAATCCTTCATCACATATAAGAAAGCTAGTTGTCTCATCGGTGACAACGCCGCCTCGGGCTCGTCCAATAAATAAATGCCTTTGCCCGAGAAGCGGTTAGCGAACACGGAGAAAAACGATTCACCGTGAGACTGCTCATGAAGCGAACGACCACCGTAATTTTTGTAGCCATTGGTGTCGTCGATATGACTGGCAAACTGATAGAAGCTTTCCGCCCGCAAAAAAAAGCCATTGGTCAGCTTGGGCATCCAGGAGAGGCGAATATAGTCTCCCAGACTCGATTCCGATTTCTCCACCTCATAATAGTTGTTCCGTGAGCCTCCAGCCGTATGGAACCCACATTGGTACGCAATCGCTTCAAGCAGTGTCGACTTTCCTGAACCATTTTCCCCTACGAAGAAGGTGACAGAGCTCTCAAGCTCGATTTCATCGATCTTCTGCAAGGAGGGAAGTCCAAACGGATATTGTTTTGTATCGGGGAATTCCTCTCGCAGTAGCTTGATCGTTCGCAAGTAAACCATCTTTTTCTCCTCCGTACTCACTTTTTCTCTCATCTGTGCCGATACATCTTAATAGGGGGGAGTATCGGTGGACAAGGTTTCCTTTCTTCAAGAAAAAAGCGCGTTTCATATGAAATATCCGGATCAAAGCGATCTCTCCTTTTACCGGTGGTTTACTGAACAGCATCCTGACGAAGCGATCGGATGGTACCACCTTGGCCGTGAGCGAGAAGCGCGGGGTGAAACCGACCAGGCCATTTCCGCACACAGACGAGCCCTGCAGGCTAAGGCCGGGCCTTACTATAACGATGCCAGAGAAGCATATCAAGCGCTGCTGCGAGCGCGAAAGCAGCAAGAATGGCGGAAAAAAACGCGCCTCCTACTAGCCTCTCTCTTGTTTCTTTATTTTCAGTTTGCTTTTTCTCCCGGATTGCTGACGGAACCGGCAAAAACGACGAAATCACAGGCAACCTCGATTCCAAAACCGACTACTATTCCCGAGCGACCACATGTAGAAGTCATTGCGGTACCGCCAAACCTCAGCGCCGAAGAGCGGGCAACCCACGTGCGGCGCTATGTGGAATCTAGACGTACGGCGCTCTCACAGCCATACACAGTTATCGTGGTACCCGAGGTTCCCGGTTCACCGCTGTTCACTCCGCTCTTGTTTTATCAACCGAGGGAAGTGCTCGGGGTCATGCGCTATAATCCGCTGAATCGTACGGTGATCAGTCAAAAGTGGTTTGATCATGCAGGTCGATTCGAACAAGAGCCGATGCTGATGAGCGCGAGAGCAGCTTTGGAGCAGGAGCAACTGACATTGCAGCACGTTCTTATTTTGCGTAATGCGCTTTTCCGCGCCTATGGGCAAAAAGGAGTTCTGCCATCACACTTGACTGATCTGGCCGGAGCTTACCCGACTAATTCATTGCCGCAGATTCCCGCTCCGCTTACTGAACTGGGTCTCTTCTCTTATGAATATCGTCCGAAAGCTTTCCGACCTGAGTCCGCCTGGGCTAGCATTCGAGATGTTCTGCCTCTCCCGGGCTATCCTGAGCCATCGGTTCCACTGGAGCCGCTCCAGATTCATCTGTCTCAATCTACTCGCACGCTGAGTCTCGTAAGCGGTGCCCATCTGGTACGGAGCTATCCCGCAGGCATAGGCAAAAATGATTCGACCCCGGAAGGGTATTTTACGATTAAGCAAAAAATCAGCCGTCCCCGTGGTCATGACAACATTTACGGGACACGCGGATTGGTGTTTTCTGGAAACGGCTACGCGATTCACGGAACCAATCATCCTGCGAGTATCGGCAGTGAGGTCTCACTTGGCTGCGTTCGCTTGCACAACCGAGATGTCGAAGAGTTATACAGCTTTGTCTCGGTGGGAACCGAAGTCGTTATCTCCGATACGCCTGCTCCTGCAAAGCCATGGAGCAATCCAGCACCACTCGTGCTTGCTGCAGGGCCGAAAGAAGAGACACCCGACGTTATTTACAATTGGCTGCACTGATTTTCGTTCTATCCTTCCTTCAAGGAAAGACGAACAAAAGAGGTTTACGTTACGCTAGTAAATCTCTCCAACAGCCAAAAAAGCGCGCTCCCGTGGGTGGGAACGCGCTTTTATTATTATTTTTCTTCTTCAAGCTGGCTAATCGTTTCTTCTTGCTCTTCTTCCGCCTTCCAATGATCGAGCACTTTTCCTTGCAGTACCTTACCCTTGATGAATTCCACCTGCTGCTCACTAAAATCCTGTGTCCACTCGATTCCCAGTTGCTCAGCCAGTCGTACGACGGTCAATAGTTCGGACCATGCGACGTAACGTTTATACCAGAAAAACTGAGGCTGTTCATTCATGTATGGGTAGAGATCATCAAAATCGGTGTGTTTACAGTCGAGAGCTCGCTCAAAATTCACCTTGGTTTGGCGCAATTGTTCATTGAAAAATGTGGGTAAATCCCTTTGTGCGTAGTCAGACATGGACTGTCCCCCCTGTCTCCCGATTTATTGGTATTGTACCACGCGAAAGAAGATGTGCAAATAGGTGAATCTGTTTGAGTTGTTCATTGTATGCAGCTCACTAGCCATTTGTGCCTTCTGGATTCGGCTGCTGTCCATCTCCATCTTGCGGCGGTGGAGGCAGTTCGATCCCTCCAGACGAAGATCCTGGCTGACCATCTGAAGGATTGGCAATATCAGGTGGGATTACATTTCCTCCGGAATTTCCGGAGTTCCCTGGATTTCCAGCATTCCCTTGACCATCAGGCGACTGCCCATTCGTCTGATCTCCATTGCCTGTGTCAGGCGGCAGTTGACCGGAATCGCCGTTTCCTGTATCACCTGGAATTCCTTCAGAATTGTTGCCGTCCTCGTGATGATTCTGACTGTCATTAATCATGTTTTCCAATTGCTTCGTGTCGATGTCGACAATTTTCGAAGGGGTTTCTTCCTTCCCTTCAGCATTGCGGGGAACGACCATATAGCGATACTTAGTCGGGTTATCCAGCACGTCTTTATACACCGTGTCGGTATAGTCCTCGGCGATTAATTCGCGATCACCGTTTGGTTTGATCCGGTACACATCGTATTTGTAGTCCGGCGAGCCGCCAATCCAGCTCAGCAAGACCTGCAGCCTATTATTTTCATCCATCGTCAAGATGGCATCCAATTGAATGGGTGGGGTTGTTTCCTCTTCAGGTGCTTCTTCTACTGTGCCGCCAGGACGGACAAAGTCACTTGCTTTGACACCTTTTAGGCCTTCCGCCAAAACTTTGGAAAACATTTGGGCTGTCAAGCTGCTGCCCTGACGCATCAAGTGATCTTTGTCTTCAGGATCGAAGCCCATCCAGACCGCTCCAACGTACTCGGGCGTGTAGCCGACGAACCATGCATCCTTGTTGACGTTGCTATCCCCTGCAATCGATTGCGTCGTCCCGGTTTTTCCGGCAACATGACGACCGGAGATACGTGCAGCCTTACCCGTACCTTCCTGTACCGCTCTCTCCAGCATCGTGTGGACTTCCCATGCTGATTGCGGTTTTAAGACCTCGGTTTGTTTATCCTCATGCACACGCGTAATACCTTCACCCTTGTTTTCGATTTTGGTGATCGAATACGACTCCGACACCACGCCTCCATTCGCAAAGGCCGTATACGCCTGTGCCATTTTCAGCGGTGATGTCCCTGTGCTAAGACCCCCAAGCGCAATCGCAAGGTTTCGATCCTCAGGTGTCATTTCAATACCGAATTTTTTGAGGTAGTCCAATGCCTTCGGTACTGAAATCTCATTCAACAACCAGACCGCAGGAATATTAAGCGAGTCGATCAGAGCCCGGTTCATACTCACAGAATCGCTGTATCTGTTGTTGTAGTTGCGCGGCTCATAGCCGTTAAAGCTCTGCTTCTTGTTACTGAGCGACGAATTCGGTCCCCATTTTTTACTATTGATGTCAATCGCCGGAGCGAATACAGCCAGCGGCTTGAAGCTGGATCCTGGCTGACGCTTCATGTCCGTCGCATAGTTAAAGCCTTTGACTGCGTAATTGCGCCCACCCATCATCCCGGCGATACCGCCGTTCTTTGCATCCACGACGATCATGGCAGACTCTACGCCGCGTTTGGCTCCGTCTTTAGGGAAGTTTTTCGCATTCTCATATTCCTTGACCATGGCATCCTGGATTTTCGGATCAAAAGTCGTGTATACCGACCAGCCGCCGCGATACAATTCTTCCTCTGTCACGCCGTAAGTCGCTTCCGCTTCCTCTACCATATGATCAAAAAAGGCCCGATACCCTTTTTTCAGTCCGGATGAGCCTGGTACTTCGGAAGGTGCGGTTGGCAGCGCCTCCGCTTGCGCTTCATTCTTTTGCGCTTCGGTAATAATTCCTTGCTCATACATCAGGCGAATGACCGTATCACGGCGAAGCTTCGCCTTTTCCGGATTGTTAAACGGATTATAGGTTGTCGGTGCTTTAGGAATCGCCGCCAGCATCGCTGCTTGGGCAATCGTAAACTTATCACTGTCGACCCCAATGCCAAAGTAGTACTTCGAGGCATCCTCTACCCCGAATTCCCCTTTACCCAAATAAACTCTGTTTAAATAATACTCGAGAATTTGATCCTTGGAGAATTTGCGCTCCAAACCAATCGCAATACTCATTTCTTTTGTTTTGCGCCAAAATGTTTGATCCAGGGTGAGAAATACGTTTCTTGCTAACTGCTGGGTAATCGTACTGCCGCCCTCTGCCAACGACCCTTTTTTGATGTCATTGATGATGGCGCCGCCGATCCGAATCATGTCTACGCCTTTGTGCTCGTAAAAGCGTCTATCCTCAACGGCGAGGAAAGCATTCGTCAATATTTTCGGCATTTCACTGATCGGCTTGTATTCACGGTTTTTTTCACGAATGAGGCTCGTGATTTCTTCACCGTTTTTGTCATAAATCACGGTTGGTTCTGACTTCAAATCCTTCAGCTTTTGCTCGTTTTGCTCAATCATCCGATCTCCCGCGTAAAGCAAGGAAAAATAACCCCCGACTACACTCAAAAGAAGGAAGATTGCAAACGATACGGCAATCATCAGCAAGCTGCCTTTTTTCTTCTTGACCTTCTTCTTGGCCTTTGTTGCCATTGTTTACCTCCTGATTTCTCTCTCCCCCACACCATTATAGACGGTTGCATTTGAAAAAAGTTTCTTTGGATGGGTAGCTGTCTATCTTTTGGCTGCCTTTTGGGCGGCCACGGGTTGCCTTTTGGGCGGCCACGGGCTGCCTTTTGGGCGGCCACGGGCTGCCTATATCCTAACATTCTTTTCTTTCCCGTACGGTGGAAAAGTATTGGAAAAAGCCTATCTCCCTTGAAAAGAAGATAGGCCGCCTCCGCCAAGCAATCGATTACTTCAGCAGTTTTTCTGCTTCTGCGACTACATTTTCCACAGTAAAGCCGTATTCTTTCATAATGCGATCGCCAGGTGCGGATGCGCCAAACTGGTTAATGCCGATTACCGCACCGCCATCCCCTGCGTAGCGCTCCCAGCCCATAGGAGAGCCCATTTCCACAGCTACACGTGCTTTTACCGCTGAAGGAATAACCGACTCGCGGTATTCTCGCGATTGACGCTCAAACAAATTCCAGCTCGGCATCGAAACGACACGCGCTTCGATTCCGCGGGACAGCAGTTCTTCCCGTGCTTGCATCACGAGTGATACTTCGGAACCTGTCGCGAGCAGGATGAGCTGCGGTTTGCCGCTTGGTGCATCTGCGAGTACATACGCACCTTTGCTTACGCCTTCTGCCGCATTTTCAATCGTTTCTGGCAGAACTGGCAGGTTTTGACGAGTCAATACCAGCACAACTGGTTCATCTGTGCGGGACACAGCATATTTCCACGCTTCATTCGTTTCTACCGCATCAGCTGGACGCAGGATGGTCAGTCCCGGCATCGCGCGCAGAGAAGCCAGCTGCTCGATTGGCTCATGTGTCGGGCCATCTTCCCCTACCGCAATCGAATCATGCGTAAACACATACACGACTGGCTGCTTCATCAGCGCAGAGAGACGGATAGCTGGGCGCACATAGTCAGAGAAGACAAAGAATGTACCGCCGTATACTTTTACCCCACCGTGCAAGGACATTCCATTCAGTGCCGCTCCCATCGCGAACTCGCGAACACCGAACCAGATGTTGCGGCCTTCGTATGTGCCAGGCAGGAAGTTTCCAGCTTCTTTAATCACTGTATTGTTGGAGTGTGCCAGGTCAGCAGAGCCACCCAGGAAGAACGGAACGCTGCTTGCCAGAGCATTGATCGCATTACCGGAGGCAACACGCGTAGCCAGCTTCGCCCCTGCATCGTATGTTGGCAGATGGTTGTCCCATCCAGCAGGCAGGTGACCTTCCTGTGCGGTAGTAAATTGCTCGGCCAGATCAGGATACGTTTTTGCATAAGCGGCAAACAGATCACGCCAAGCCGCTTCCGCTTTTTCGCCAGCGTCTGCCAGACCTGCGTACAGTTCCGTTACTTCTTCAGGCACGTGGAATTCATTTTCATGTGTCCACGCGTAGTTCGCCTTGGTTAATTTCACTTCATCCCTGCCCAGTGGCGCACCGTGAGAAGAGCTGGAGCCGCCTTTGTTCGGGCTGCCGTATCCGATGACTGTTTTGACTTCGATCAAGGTCGGACGATCCAGATCTTTCTTCGCCTCAGCGATTGCCGCTTCAATCGCAGCCAGGTCGTTTCCATCCTCAACACGAAGGTATTGCCAACCGTATGCTTGGTAACGTCCTGCTACATTTTCCGAGAACGAACGAGACAGCTCGCCATCCAAAGAGATATCATTGGAATCGTACAGGACAATCATTTTGCCCAATTTCAGGTGAGCAGCCAGAGAAGACGACTCGCTGGATACACCCTCCATCAAGTCTCCGTCACCACAAATCACATAGGTGAAGTGGTTAACGATGTCAAAGTTGTCGCGGTTGTAAACAGCTGCCATATGCTTTTCAGCCATTGCCATCCCTACAGCCATGGCGATCCCTTGTCCCAGAGGACCGGTCGTAGCATCAACACCAGCCGTATGGCCAAACTCCGGGTGACCAGGCGTCTTGCTGCCCCATTGACGGAAATTATGTAGGTCTTCCAGAGAAACATCGTATTTCATTAGGTGCAGCATCGAGTATAATAGCATGGAGCCATGTCCTGCCGAGAGTACAAATCGGTCACGGTCCATCCACTTCGGATTGCTTGGGTTCACCTTCATGAAGCGGCTCCACAAAACATGAGCCATTGGCGCTGCGCCCATCGGCATTCCTGGATGGCCGGAATTGGCCTTTTCGATGGCATCAATGGCCAGCGTGCGAATCGTATTAATGGAAAGCTGATCAACAGACGTATGCTGAGTCATCTCGAAAAATCCTCCCTGATTGTTCTTTGAATCACTACCTGTTACCGGGTAAAAACACACTGTGCAATTATAGCATAGTTCAAAGCCATAATCATGTCTGCGTTTGTGAAAAAGGAGGTGCCTATTATGTCTACTTTCTATCTCGTTATCGGAATCGTACTGGGGGTTGCAGGCTTTGGCATGCTGCTCGCCGCAATGACCAGCTCGCCGCTTGTGAAGCAGAGAAAGCTGGAGCGTCAACGCAAAGCTGCAGAAAATCATCGCCCGGAAGAAGGCGGTTTCTAAAAAGGGAGCCATTACATGAACAAGGATCGCTTTACCATGCCAGTCGCCGTTCATCTGTTTCTAGTGAAGGGCACAGAAATACTGCTGCTGCGCCGCTGTAACACGGGCTACGAAGATGGCAATTACAGTGTGCCAGCCGGGCATTTGGACGGAGATGAGGAAGTAATAGCGGGAACCATCCGCGAAGCCAAAGAAGAATGTGGAATTGACATTGAGCCCATTGACTTGCAGGTGGCAGGTGTCATGCATCGACGCAGCAGAGATGAGCGAATCGACTTTTTCCTTGTCGCCTCCCGCTGGAATGGTGAAATCACGAATTCCGAGCCTGACAAATGTGACGAGTTGACCTGGGCAGACATGGATCACCTGCCCGTAAATGTCATTCCTTATGTCCGGCAGGCAATTATGAATTACAGAAATGGACAGTGGTTTGACAGCTTTGGCTGGGACAAGACTCGTTCGTAGGAATACAAAAAGCAAACAGCCGCAATGGGATATTCCTTCCCGGTTGTTTGCTTCTTTATCCTTTTCTATCCTTAATAAGCGATGAGCGTCTACCTCATTTCTTCCCCTGGAGGCGGGCCGCATCTCTCTACTCGCCGTAGCTTTTGAACGAGCAAATACGTCACACCGACCAGGCAAAGCCCTGCCAACGTTATTTTACTGTAAGTATATATACCCGCCACCAGATCATCCATTCGGTCAGCGAACCAATAACCCGCCAAATAATAATGAAAGGTCCAGACGAGACTGCTAGGAATGTAGAACAGAATAAATTGCCGAAGCGGCATGCGAGCCACTCCAACGATAAACGGCACCAGATGTCGCACGACCGGAAAAAAGAAGCCCAGGCAAAGCAACCAGCCCAGATAGCGATTCGCATCATTCTTTGTCTCGTCCTGTGTGAACGGAATCATTCCGCGCTGGACTAACCAATGGACAAAGCGTGCTCTGACCACTGTACCCACTATGTAGCCTGCCACCAGTACCATTGACACTGCCGTATAAATCGCGGCAAACGATACAAAAAAAGGAAGATCTATATCTGCAACCTGTGCCCCCATGGTCACCACCGTGATTTCATCTGGAATCGGCTTTTCCACCATTCCCTTTACCATGCGGGCAAACAGTGTAACGTACTCCGAATACTCCACCATTCTCCCCCCCTTTTGCTCCCTGACTCTATCCTATCTAGGAAACCTTTCAAAAAGAGAGAGAATCGCTTAAGAATGTTTAAAGGATTTCTGAAGAATTTCTTACCGTATAGGAATGTTTACGTACATCGTAATGAAAAGCTTCATTACTTAAACGTTCCGGAACGCATAGAAGCCTTCCTCTAAAACGCGGTCGCTCCTCGGTGGGCATGCCACGATAGAGGCTTTTTTACGGAAAAAGGCGTGCTTATCGATAGCACTCGTGACTGCCCGATAAACACGCCTTTTTCTCTTTTATCGCCCCTCTGCCTTTCGCTTTTCACGCAAAGCAGACAGTGCCTCCAGAAACTCTTCCTTGTCGATGACATTCAACTCGTAAAGCTCCCGGATTTCATCCTCTATCAGCAGGATATCCCCCTCGGGATCACCGGTATAAATGAACAGACCGAAGCGGTGCAGGAACGCCTTTAAATCAAATTCATTCGAGCCAGCTTTCAATTTGCTCCCTCCAGATCGCTTTCCATCCTGGCGAGGACGGCGTCGTAGTCAAATTCGACAGCAAAGCCCGTGATCACGATGATCTTCGCATTTGGATACGCTTCTTGCCACGCCCCCTCCTCTTCCGGCTTTAGGCCAACGATGTACAAAGGATCGGTTGATAGCTGCGGGTGCTCCCGACAAAGCCTCAAAAAATCGCGGCATCTCTCTTGTTCTTCTACCGCATTCAGAACGAGAACCGCTCGTGTTACCTCTCCTGACTCTCGCTGCTTGGCCAGCATCTCAAACGTCTTCGCAGTAGGTACAATCGCATTCACCTCGGGAAAACGGTCGAGGACTTCATCCAGCCAATCATCTTCATGCCAGGCCAGGTAATACATCATCGCAGTAGTCATGATCACAAACACCTCATGGATATATACTTGACAACATTCTGAACGATTCTTGTTTCCTTTCCATTATAGCATGGATGGTGCCCTCGTGCCCATGTTACTGGCTTGACTTCCCACGGGCCATCAAGTAAGGTGGAAAAAGTAAACAATATATTGAACTGATTTTGTGTGAAGAGAGGTATTTTTTGTGAATAAGAAGCATCTCGCCCTCTTGTTCTTGATTGCTTTTCTCACGATGCTGGGCTTTGGTATTATTATCCCGATCTTGCCGTTTTTTGCGGAACAGCTTGGCGCGTCCTCCTTCCAGATTGGCGTGCTGTTCGCCAGCTACAATATCATGCAGTTGGTATTTGCTCCGATCTGGGGAACACTTTCAGACCGCATCGGAAGAAAACCACTAGTCGCGTTTGGCTTGTTTGGCTTTTCCATCACCTTTATCCTGTTTGGATTGGCTGGCAGTTATACAGAAATGCTAGTGTACCGTATTTTGGGAGGAATCGTCTCTGCTGCTGCACTGCCTACAGTCACCGCGATGGTAGCGGACTTGCTTCCATCGAATGAACGTGCCAAGGGTATGGGCATCATCGGCGCTGGGATTGGCCTGAGCTTTGTCTTTGGACCGGTAATTGGGGGCCTTTTGAGCGGATATGGTTTTGCCGTTCCGTTTTATGCATCCGGTATCGTGGCGCTTCTCACGTTCTTTGTCATTTTGTTTGCATTGCCTGAGAGCTTGCCAAAAGAAAAGCGGACTGGTCATAAGCGGGAAGCTCAGGGAAATCCGCTGGTCTCCTTATTCGGTTCGCTTTCCTTGCTCTATGGGATTTTGTTTATCGTCTCATTTGCCTTTTCGGGACTGGAGACGACCTTTGCCCTGTACATCAACGATCTGTACGGCTTTACTTCCAAGGATCTGGGCTACATGTTTCTCGTCATGGGCATTATTGCAGCCATCGTCCAAGGAGGACTGATTGGCAAGATGGTGAAGCGTATGGGTGAAGCTGTCGTTCTTACCTTGGGCATGATCTTGTACGGTATCGGTTTTTTCGCGATTCCACTCTCGGGGAACTTTTGGGTATTGGCACTCATCCTCTCCTTGTTCGGAGCTGGACAAGGCATGATCCGAGCGACTGCTACCGCGATGATTACACAGCGAACCTCCCAAGGCCAGGGCGTGACCTCAGGAGCCATCAGCTCAATGGACAGCCTGGGCCGTATTTTAGGTCCGCTCGCAGGAGGCGCGGTGTACCAGTTTACCCACAGTGGTCCGTTCCTTTTGGGCGGCGTACTGATGGTACTCATCCTACTCTGGTTCAGAAGCAGCTATCGCCGTTTGCCCAAACCAAGTGCGCAAGCGTAAAACAACCGTATGACACAAAGAAACCACCAGCGAATCACGAACGCTGGTGGTTTTGTTTATCCCTTATCCTTGCTGCAGCTCCATCCATGCCAAATACGTTTCATCCATCTCCTGCTGCACCCGCTCTATTTCCTCTTGCCATGCAACAAGCTGCTGATAGTCTGAATTCTCATCCTGGAGAAGCGTTGTTAGTTCGCTCTTTTTTTCTTCCAGCATCGCAATTCGCTTCTCTAGCTCAGAAAGTTTGAACGCATTTGGTTTTTTAGCTGGGATTGGGGCTGGCGCACCTGCGACAACAGTTTCTTTGCCCTTTTCGACTGCTTGCTTTTTCTCAGGTTCAGTCACAATCTTTTTCGGGCGATCCTCCAGCTTGCTTGCACGGGCTGCACTTCGCTGCTTCTGCTTTTCCCGCGCTTCCTCATACGAACCGACATCGTGGATGAGCTGCCTGTTTTCCACCCAAAACACACCGTCCGCCATTTTTTGCAGGAAATAGCGATCATGCGAGACGATGAACAGCGAGCCTTTAAAATCAGCCAGCGCTTCTTCCAGCGTTTCACGAGCCTCGATGTCCAGATGGTTGGTCGGTTCGTCGAGAATGAGCAGATTGATCTCCTGGTGCATCATCTGGGCGAGGCGCAGACGCATCCTCTCTCCCCCGCTTAATTGGCCGATTCGCTTGAATACGTGCTCCCCGTAAAAGAGGAAGCGAGCGAGCATGTGTCGTGCTTCTGCTTCCGTGACCCGGGCCACCTCACGGAACACTTCGATGAGCCTTTGATTCTGGTCACCCTCCAGTGCTTGCTGCGATAAATAGCCTACCTTTACGTTACTGCCTATTTTCAGCGTACCGCGATCTGGCTCCATTTCGCCTAAGAGCATTCGAATCAAGGTTGATTTTCCGCATCCATTCGGCCCGAGCAACGCTTTTCTCTCGCCGAAACGAAGCAGAAAACCAGCGTCTTCAAACAGTTTTTTTCCGCCAAATGCCTTGTGCACACCCGTCGCCACCAGCACATCCTGGCCGCTCCGCTCTGTTTTTTGGAACTGCAGGCCCATTCGATCAGCTTCCATTCGCGGCCTGTCGATCCGCTCAATTCGCGCTAATGCTTTTTCCATACTTTTAGCCCGGCGATGGAACGCTTCGTTGGGTGGGTTGGAACGATTTCCCCATTCCTTGAGCCGTTTGATCGTTTCTTTCATCTTTTTAATTTGTTTCTGCTGTTCCTGGTAAGCGGCAAACTGGCGCAAGAGTCGCTCTTCCCGCTCGGTCACAAACGCGCTGTAGTTCCCGATGTAAAATTCCGCTTCTCCGCCATCCACATGGTAGATTTGGGTCACCACCGCGTCCAGGAAGTAGCGATCATGGGAGATGATCAAGACTGTGCCCGGATAGCTTTTCAAAAACTCCTCCAGCCACTCCATCGATTCCACGTCCAGATGATTCGTCGGCTCATCCAGCAAGAGGACATCGCTTTGTTGGCACAACAGCTTGGCAAGACCTGTCTTGGTCTTTTCTCCTCCGCTCAATTGGGCAAAAGGCGTAGCCAGCAGCTCACGAGAGATTCCCAAGCCTTCTGTCACCTGGGACATCCTCGTTTCCCACTGATAGCCATCCAATTGCTCGAATTCATCCTGCCATTTTTGATAGCGCTGCATCAAATCGTTCAACTCTTGTTCATTTTCATAGCAGGTACCCATTTGCTGCTCCAGCTCGCGCATGCTTTCCTGAAGCTTGCGTACAGCGGCAAACGCACTGGCAACTACGTCTTCGCCTGTCCATTCTGCAGGGTAGCTGGGTGTCTGCGGCAAATAAGCCCAAACGGTTCCCTTTGCACGATACAGCTCACCAACGTCAGGGCTTTCGATGCCTGCCAAGAGCTTAAATAAGGTCGTTTTTCCAGCGCCATTCGGACCAACGATCCCTACGCGCTCGCCTGCTTTAATTTCGAGTGTAATATTTTGCAGTACCGGATCTGCTCCGTACGATTTTTGGATTTGCCTAGTTGCTACGATGATCATTATGAAACCCTCCTTGGTATGATGGCAACGGTCGTGTAGACGCAAAAAGCCGCAGGCGTTTTCCCTGCGGCATCGTGAAGGTCTGCTGATTTAGCATAAGCTGTGTCAGTTAGTGACCCGTTATCTACAAGAACAAACCGTTCCGAGAGTGATGCATGGTACGCCTATGGATATTCCGTTCAGTTGTATGACTGAAAAAGGACAGACTGGTCCCGTTGAACGCTGCATCATGCGTCATACTGGAAGTTTCTACCACAAACCAAGCCTGAACGGTTCCGAACACGTACTTACACCTCCCTTTCCAAGAAGTAATCTATCCCTCATCTTACAATAAGCGATGGGAAAAAACAACAGAAAATCGGTGAAGCACGACAATCACTTCTTGCTCTACGTCTTGAAGCTGTCCTCGAGCAATTGCTTCAAATGAAGTTTATATGCTTTGTGTGCATGAGGCGAACCAACCGAGCGGCTTGCTAAAGTGATGAGCAGTTCGCCAACCGCTAATTACATCCTCAGGCTGCATTTTACAGAGCTCAAAAGGCGTTGGAAAAAGGCGAAGTGTCGCTATTGCGCCGCTGCATGTAATGTCTTTAAAGACTTTTCTCAGCTCAGGGAAAACAAGATCAACCCAACGGTGCAGTTCGTTAATGGAACTTACCAAACGTTTAACCATTACATCACGGTTAGATAAGAGAACGCGTAATTCCTCAAACTCTTCGGATGTGGAGTGAATGTTGGAGTAGTAGCCGTTCTTGACCATGTCAGCGATAACCAGGACATCTTTCCTATCGCTTTTGGAACGTGTATTATCTCGGTTTTCTTTATTCTTTTTTACAAGATGAGGGTTCACCAACACGACTTGGAACTCGTGCTTGAACAGCCACTTAAGACCCAAAATCGAATTGTCGCTAGATTTTTTCCTTCCTGCTTATCAGCTAGGTTGAAGTAGGGGAAGAATCCTATTAAAATGCAAGAATAAGGGAGAACAACCAAAATTTGATGGGCTAAACCGAAGGGAGAATTTATGCTAATAATAACGGCACCATTTCTATTTGAATTTTCTATATTATTAATAGTAATGTTAACTATCAATTTTATAGTTTGGTTTTACTCAGCGAAAAGAAGTGGTAACAAGAATGGGTGGAGGACTCCGATAATAGTAGCATTAATTCAAAGTATTGTAATAATCTTACTCGATACTTTATTCTCGTCTCTCTAAGCATAGTACTCCGCGTTCCTCTTTCGTTCGGTTCTCGCCATTTTCTCGGTGCTGAAAAGTCAACTTTTTGAATAGGCACTTATAAGACAAACTCTTATAAGATTTGATGAATCACCGCATCCCTCATTCCTGGTTCATCGCAGCGACCGCAGTAAACTCCCCAGCTTTCCAACGCTTATACGCAGCTTTGAAGTCCTCCGTGATCTCCTGCTTTGGTCGTCCAAAATTCACTCCGTTAGCGAGTGCAACGTCGCCTACGGGGATGATTCCCATTGATCTGGTAAGCCTCCCCCTGAATAATCCTCCCATATTCCCTCACAATGCATCTGTAAATAGTAATAGTGAGCCATTAAAAACGAACGCATAGGATGCTACAATTAGGCTTCTGCATGGTCGCTTTTCCATTTCCGTCTAGGTCTTGAAATGGGAGTTGTAAAAAACTTTTGGAGTTGATTGAATGAAGCAAGTATCCCTGTATGTACTTTTCTTTGTCGTCGTGTTAGTCGGATTGTTTATGTTTAAAATAGAGGTTAGCCCCTCGGCCGATACACGAATCATCCTAGAAAATACATACCAAACTTTTATCTCTCCTCCGTGCTATGAACAAGCACAAAAGACGAATAATCTTACCGAATCAGACATCAAGCAGGCAAATGCCCTAAACTATCAACCAGAATCCACTTGTACGGAAAGTTCTCTTACCCCAGTAAAATTACCCATTACATATGCTATCGCTGAAAAACTTGGCATTAAAGAAAGCAAATGGGAGTGGTAAGTAAAGACCTAAATGTAAGGACCGATTGTATTATAGAAAACTGAAGGTTCTCGTGCGACCTTTATGTCGCCTTACGCATCCGTGCTTACTCCACGTCCTGTGTTTTCCTTTTCACCTGGAATATCGAGCAACTGTAGAGACAATTAGAGATTCGGACTGTATTTGGACAAATTAATCGATGGAAGGGGAAAATACTCAAGTGGCGAGTATAAAACGAAAGACAGACACCCACTTCTGACAGCTTCTAAACTGTAATGCAATGGTTATAAAAACATTTATTCGAGAAATGAATCAAATAAAGAGTATTAGCTAATTAAGCTAGCACGCCCCCTATCCAGACCTAAGAAATACGACCAACCAGCTCCTCCTTAACAGAATTTACCTAAATCATTCCTTAATTCGTGAACGTCAAATAGGCCC